>JALSQI010000020.1 GCA_026985525.1 Archaeoglobaceae archaeon | reverse complement strand
GTTTTCAAGTGGGACAGCGTTAAAGATGAGCACATTATGATTGGTAGCTCTAAGGCTTTGGATGAGATAAGGATGGAGAGGGGGTGGAGTAGGAAGGAGTTGGAGGAGGAGTTGGAGAGGAGAAGAGAAGTCTTAGAAAAAATGGTAGATGAAAACATAAGGAGCTTCGAAGAAGTTGCAAAAGTTATAAGGATGTATCAATCAAATCCGGAAAAAGCTATGAGGTATGTTGGGTTGATTTAATTGGATTAGACTAATTAATAATAGATTAATTTAGGCTAAATCGAAAAACTAAAAAATTACAAAATTACAATTTCTCAAATACCTCCAAGTACTTCCACTGCTTTTCTACAGCATTTTCGATTTCTTTTATTTCTTCATCGCTTATGCCTCTAAACCTGCCCTGTGACCTTAAGTATTCAGCCAAGCTATTTCTCTTATTCTTATCCTTGTAAGGCTTGCTTACCTGTGAAAAACTAAATTTTCCGTCAAATTCCCACAAAATCCACGCACCGCACTTTACAGCCATTCTTGCCATTTCCACAGTTTTAGAGCTATCAAATCTCCACCCAGGAGGGCATGGGCTGTGAAGTTGAATGAACCTAAATCCTTTGATGTTTTTCGCTTTTTCAAGCTTTTTAATAAAGTCGTTCAAGTAACCAACGCTTGCAGTTGCTGCGTAAGGTATTCTATGCATTAGCATTATCGCAGCAAGGTCTTTCCTCTCCTCCTTTTTTCCAGTTGGAGATGTAGTCGTCTTCGCTTTCCAAAAAGTCGTCCCACTCGATTGAATTCCAGTATTCATGTATGCTTCATTGTCACTAACGATTACGATTATATCATCATTTCTAACAGCCGCTCCACTTATAGTTGCAAAACCTATGTCCGCTCCTCCGTCACCCATCCAAACTACAACGTTTCTCTCAATACCTCGTCTTCTAAAAGCAGCAGAAATTCCTGCGGCAACTGCGGGTGCGGAAGCGAAAGGTACGTGTAAAACCGGTACTTTTAGTGTTGCCTTCGGGTGAATTCCCGCAATTATCGTAGAACAACCAGCAGGAATAACTAATACTGGGTTGTCTAAAGCCAAACCAAGTGCTTTCAAACCAAGGACATGAGGGCATCCCTGACAAGAAGGGTTACCGGGCATTACTATGCTTTCTTCAATCTTCATACAAACCACCACGTTTCTTCAAGCTTACCTTCAACGAAAAGGGAGAACATCTTTACCAGTTCTTCTACTCCAACATCAACTCCGCCAACTCCAGCTATAACGTTGGATACGTTGTCAACGAAAGACTTTAATTCTAACCCAAGTATTCCACCAACGCCCATTGAACAATCTCTATCGAGAACTAACACTTCTTTACCTTCCAAAACTCTTTTTATTTTACGTGGCATCGGTCTAACGTATCTCAACTTGAGTAAACCTATCGGTATTCCTTCTCTCCTCAACTCGTCTATTGCATCTTTTGCATCTCCACTCCAAGCACCCATCATAACGATCGCGTATTCTGCATCGTCAAGCTTGTACTCTTCGAATAATCCGCAGTTTCTACCAGTTAACTCTTCGTATTCTCTGCTAACCTTTTCTACGACTTTTTCCGCTTTTAACATAGTCTCAAAAGTGTCTTTTCTTAGCTTGAAAGTGTACTCGTTTGGGCCTATACTTCCTACCGTAAAATCTTCATCTCCAAAAACGTAACTCTGTTTCCTTTCAGGTAAGAATTCATCCACAGTTTCCTGATCAGGCAAGTCCACGACTTCAGATGTATGGCTTAGCTGAAATGCGTCCATTCCAGCAGTAAAAGGTAAACTCAACTCCTCACATATCTTGAATCCCTGAATTGTTAAGTCAAAAGCCTCTTGAACGTTTTCAGCCATTGAAATTATCCACCCACTATCCCTCATAGTCAGAATGTCCGTGTGATCAGTGTGTATGTTCCAAGGTGGACCTATTGTCCTCGTTACAACGCTCATAACTAACGGAACTCTCGCATTTGCGACCCACCAAACCATTTCGTACATATAAAGAAGTCCATGACTTGAAGTAGCAGTAAAAGACCTCTTTCCAGCTACAGCACTTCCATAAACGCTTGCAAGAGCAGAGTGTTCCGATTCAACTCTTATAAATTCTGCATCAAGCTCTCCAGAATCAACCATCTCAGCCAATTTTTCTACAATTACAGTTTGAGGAGTTATAGGATAAGCCGCTATTACTTCGGTTTTGGCGAGTTTTACAGCTTCAGCAACAGCTTGATTTCCAGTCATTATAGTCCTCATGAAATCACTCCTCCAGAACCATTTCTATTGCTTTTTTAGCACATATCTCGCTACAAATTCCACATCCCTTACAGTATTCGTAGTCTATGACTATGCAACTCCCACCACTACTTATCACGCTTTCAGGACAGTAAAGCCAGCAAAGCATGCACAAGTTACACTTACTTTCGTCAACAACAGGCTTATAAGTTCTCCACAGCCCAGTTTTTCCAGCAGAGCCTTTACTCGGTTTCGAAATCAAACACTCTACTACCTGCATTTGTGCACCACCTCATAAGCTTTTTCAGCCGCCTTAGAGTTGCTTTCAGCTAATTTTCCGTGAAAAGTTTCGTTTATAGCTTTTAAAAGACTGTCCATGCTTATTCCAAGAACTTTCGCCATTGCTCCAGCCATTGCAGTATTGACTATTGGCCATCCAGCAGAAACTAAGTTTAAGCTCAAAGCTATTTCACTCGCATTTACGCAGTAATCTCCACCAGTTTCAGAGTTTATAATTACAATCCCATTCTCTTTAAGGTAATCTTTTAGCTCAACCATTTTCAGTATTTTTTCAGCAAATATCGAAACTACATCGGCTTTTCTTATCGACGAATGTCTTCTTATTTCTCTATCGGACAACCTAAGGTAGCTCCTAACTAAGGAGCCTCTCCTCTCTGCACCGAACTGAGGGATTGCTTGTGCAAATTTTCCGTCTTTAACTGCTGCAAGAGCTAAGATTCTCGCTGCCGTTACCCCTCCTTGTCCACCAAAACTGAGGATTGTGATTTCTTTTAACATCTCATCACCTGATTTACCGCAATCTCCATTATTTTATAAGATTTACCATAGTTTGCCATTATTTAACATTAATTTACCCTTAGATAAGTATCCACTACAAGCTATCCACTACAAGCATTAAACGCATCGACTAAACAAAAAAAGTATTAGTTCTCAACACAATTCATAAACTATGGATTTGAATAGAGTTCAGGCAATAGTCGAAGCTCTCCCTTATATAAAAGAATTTCACGGTTCGAAGATGGTAATAAAAATAGGTGGAAATGCAATGGTAAGCGAAGAAATTCTCGAAAAAACGATAAAAGACATTTTATTGCTGTACTTCGTAGGAATAAAACCAGTCGTAGTTCACGGGGGAGGGCCAGAGATAAGCGAAAAAATGGAAAAACTAGGAATAAAACCTAAATTTGTAGATGGTTTAAGGGTTACAGATGAAGCAACTCTGGAAGTCGTAGAAATGGTTTTAGATGGAAAGATAAATTCCAAAATAGTGACTACTTTTATAAAAAATGGAGGAAAAGCAGTAGGTCTGAGCGGTAAAGATGGTTTGTTAGTAATAGCGAGGAAAAAAGTAAAGAAAAAAAGAGAAGGGGAAAAAGAAGTAGTGATAGACCTTGGATACGTTGGAGAGACGGAATACGTAAACCCAGAAGTGTTGGAGATACTCATGGACAGGGGATTTATACCCGTAGTTTCCCCTGTAGCAGTTGACCTCGAAGGCAGGTGTTACAACGTTAATGCTGATTTGGTTGCCGGGAGTATAGCTGCTGCCTTAAAAGCGAAAAAACTGATAATGCTAACTGATGTACCCGGAATACTTAGAAACGCTAAAGACAAAAGTACTCTGATTAGCAAGATGAGTTTAAAAGAGCTTGAAGATATGCTAAGCAATCTTTCTGGTGGAATGATTCCAAAAGCCGAGGCAGTCATACACGCTTTAAAGGGAGGAGTAGAAAAAGCACACATAATAGA
>JALSQI010000019.1 GCA_026985525.1 Archaeoglobaceae archaeon | reverse complement strand
GGCAGCAGAAAAAATATACGGTTCTTGGTACTTCGCTTGGTGGTCTCTCGAACTCTACCGCCTCGCCTACATCTTCACCCCGATGTTCTTCGTTCCCGCTAGCTTAATTTACTGGATAGGTGCTAAAGCAAAACTCAAACGAGCTAAAAGTTACCGTAATACTTACCTCTACTCGATTCATTGAAAATCGTTTCGGAGTAGTTTTTTAGTCAGCCCAGTTAATCTGTTCAGAAGATTAATTAAATCCTTTAGATGCCTACTAAACTGTTAGTTGCCAGCTAAATTCTTCAAACGTTAACTAAAATTTTTATTTAACGATAAAATAAAATTTAAATACAATCATGAGCATGCTTAAAGCATGCTCAGGAAATTGATTGTAGTGTTGTTAGTTTTGGTGATGTTATAGGCAACGTAGTTAGTCCAGCGTTAGCAGTGAATGTCGAGCAAGAGACTTGTCCAAGTTGCTCAAAAGCTGGGAATTCGAAGATTGCAGTAGTCGATGTTATTGGCATCGAAAAGAACGAAATTTTAGCTAAGACTTTGAAGAACAAAGATGTTAAGATGCTTTTAAATATATTCTAAGACAAGAATATAGAATGAGTATCACCACTGCACATGTAAAGAGAGTGTATTCCGGTTTAGGATGTGCTACAGTAGTATCTATTGATCTAAATGGTAAAGATAAGAATGAAGTATATTAGCAGGAAGTAAAATACACATTTATGCAGTAGAACTATTAGCGTATATGGTAGAGTATATTGGGTAAAACCTAATGGCAAAATTAAATTCAAGGAACTTAGCGATAGTGGCTTTTGGGGGTTGTTTTTACAGATGTGTAGGGGGTTAGCTGGTATTGGAGCGTGTGGGAAGTCATGTACGGAATGTGTTGGATCCGACGGTGGAGACCTTTGGGATTGCTTAATATGTGCAAGCTGTTTAGGGAATGCTGCGTGCTGTCTTGGAAAATGCGCTATGAATATACCATGAGGTCCGGGGTTCTGTGCTGCAATGTATGTTGACTGTATACTAGGATATTGGAGCGCCAGTATAGTGTATCAGGGATGCGAAGGAACTGCCCAATCTAAATTTTTTTGGAGAGGAGTGGAGATATGGTAGCCAATCTCAAGCTAGATCGAACGTTGGATGAGATAGTAATTTGGGCTGGTGCGCCATCTATAAATATTTACCTTGGATTTCTTCTTGGAATCAGTTCGTTTATTTATTATAATTACAATTTAATTAAAAAACAGTTTAGAGATAAATATAAGTTAATTTTCCTGGTAGTTTTTAAATTTCTTATTTTATGTTTATATCCTTTAACAATTTTAACTCTTACAGAGTATAAATCTTATTTTATAGCGAAATTGTTATTTGGATTGAATCCTGAACCAATAGATGGGTTTGGTACGGCTATAGTAATCGTTATAATACATTTATTGGTGAATACTCAATTGTCAAAATTAGAACTTGAGGTGGAAAAAAACATGAAAAGTATTTGGAGAGTCTTATGCGACCTTGCAATACTCTTTGTCGCGTCCACATTTTTGCGTGGATACTTATCCCTAACCTTTGGAATTCTCTTTGCCATAATTTTAAGTTTTATATTAACTAATGAAAAATTATATAATAGAAATTTTATATTAAAAAATAAAAAATATCTCTTTATCTAAAACATTTTATATATATCTTACGTTTTCGTAATATGGTTCTCGTATAATTGCGGTTATCTCAACATTTTATACGTTCTATGGGTTGGCATTATATATACAATTATTTTTATCTATATAAACGATAAAATGTTAAAAAAAGAGGAGGTGAATGAATGAGATGGTTCGGTGCGGTATGTTTGACTGTTTTGATTTTGGGTGTTTTAGTGATCGACACATAATTGTTAATAATAGCATTACTGGTATCAAAATAAACAAAACAAACTTCAAAAGAAGGAGAGCAACTTTAAAGCATTGACTAAATCACAGAGACTGAAGTAAAAACAAAAATCTTTTGGCTGTATACATTGACGCAGAGACTCCCAAATAATAGGATACACGAGCAATCAAGTTAGTTAAATCTTAATAAAGGGTTAGGACAATTAAGTTTAGTAACAATTTAGAGGGGCGGAGGAGGGGAATGATTAAGTATATCCTTAAAGCTATTGAGGATCTGGGATATGAGAAAGACAAAGTGGTAAGCGAGGCTATTCTTCTATACCTATCCTTGAACAAGGAGCTAAGGGAAAAGATAGCTATAAAGTTGTACAGAGAGGGAGTTATAAGCCTTGGAAAGGCGTGTGAGATTGCGGGATTGAGTTATGAAGAAATGAAGAGGAGATTGACTGAGGAGGGAGTTCAAATAAGGAGGGGTCCCGAATCCGTGGAAGAACTAAAGAAGAAGGCAGAGCACTTAAAGAGGCTGTTGTAGATACTGGTTTTCTCAGTGCCCTTCTGAAAATAGGTCGTGTAGATCTGGTGTTTAAGGTTGTTGATAAGGTTTACGTAACGTTTGAGGTTTACGAGGAGCTGAGCAGATGTAAAGACCTCGTAAAGTTACTTGTTGATGCTATGAGATGGTATCGAATAGAGCTAATAGAATCCGAAGACTATTCTGAATTGGAGAAAGAACATCCCGAACTTGGTAAAGGTGAGTTAAGCGTCATAGCTTCGGCAAAGAAAAGAATAGCGTTTATAGAAGATCGTAAAGCCGAAAGAGTTGCAGAAGCTGTAGGAATAGATGTCTTTAACATACCTGTCCTCTTGTTCGTGCTTAAAAGAAACAGTTATCTTAAAAGGGATGAGATTGCTCAGATAATAAAAGAACTCAAGTTGAAGGATAATTACTTTTTTAAAAAAGACATTGAGGAGGAATTACTTAAATAGCGAATAAGCAGAAAACTTTTCCATCTTAATCCTCTATTCTGCCGAAGCTGCAGATAGTAAAGAATCGGGAAATAAGTTCTTCACCCTCAATACCTTAGCTATTTTTAATCTAAATTTTCCAACTAAATCCTTTAGTTATCTAAAAACTTAAGATAGCGATTAAAAATTTAATTACCAACTAAATCTTTCAAACGTCAACTAAAATTTTTATTTAACAATAAAATATTATTAAAAATATCAATAAAAAATAAGTAAATACAATATATGCATCTCTAACTCAAATCAGTTAATGGAGTACGTCAAGTCTGCAAAAGTCTTTCGAAGGAATAGGAAAGATGTGGAACTTAAAATACTTACAGCATTATTAATACTTCTTTGACCTTTCTTTAAAATAATGTTAAAATGTTAAAATAATGTTAGAATTTACTACTATGGACTAAAAAAACCAGAAAAGAAGACTAAGCATAAAATAAATTAAAATAAAAATTTAAAAATTGAAAAGATAAATAAAATTATTGAAATCGTTAGCAATGCTAAATCTTTTTTACCCGGTTTTCTTAACTCTCCCGGAATTTTTCCTGCGTAACCTTTACAGTAGAGAGCTTCTGCGAGAGCGACACTTCTCAGTACTGCAACAGCAGAAAAAGCTTTGAGCGTGTTAAGGTAAACCCTTATCCCGCCGCTCTCAAGCTTAGACGCCTCAAAACACCTTGCTACGTCGTTTTCTAAGATTTTAAACATTCTTAGGGCTAAGCTCACCTGAAATGCCCAAGACTCTGGCACACCAAAGTAATTCAGAGCTTTAGAAAATTCGGCCGAATTAACAGTTGAAACTATTAGTCCAGCGGTCAGTATAGAAAGCAATGCGAGAGTAGCTTTTATAGCATAGGTGCCAGACAAAAGCAGAGATGAAAGAAAAAAGTAAAGAAGAAGAGGAGACAACTTTTTCAGGATTTTTACTTCTGGATTTACGCTAATAGAAATTGCAAAAACTGCTAAAGAAAAAACTGGAGAAAATCCTGAAACGTAAACGGAACTTGTTAGGAATAGGGATGACAATATTGCCGTTCTCGCTTCCACTTTCATAGTTCTATTACCTTATCGCACATTTCTGGTATTTTTTCATCGTGCGTTGCTATTATTACGGCTTTTTTCTCTTCTCTACAAATTTCTATAACGTTTTTTACCAGACTATATCTTAATTCCTCGTCCATTCCAGCACTTGGTTCATCTAATAGGACTATTTTATACTTTAAAGCTTTTAAAACTGCTACGAGTCTTTTTTCTCCGCCGCTAAGTGAGTGAGGGTGCCTCTCTGAAAGAGTTAATCCTTCAATGTATTGAGTTTCGTCTGCAACTCTAAAAGAGCTTAGCCCGTAACCGGGATACTGAAAAGCCATTCCTACTTTTCCGTTTATTTCTATACCCTCGCACTTTTCAAAACCCGCTATCGCTCTAAGCAAACTCGTTTTTCCGGCACCGTTTTTGCCAACTACTGCAAGAGATTCGCCCTCTCTTAAAGTAAAACTAAGTTTGTCTATTATTTTCCTGTTACCTCTGTAAACTACTGCATTTTTTGCGATTACCAACGGCTTTCCCACTTCTTTTCCTGAACTTCTGTTTTTCCTTATCCTTAGCTCTATTCCACCACCTGCAACTTTTACGATTCTGTCAAATCCTTCTGATAACTCTTTCCTGTGTTCTGAAAGTACAATAGCTCTTTTATCTTTTAACAGGTAACTTACAACGTTTTTAACCAAGTCGGGGTGTAGGTGTGCAAGCTCGTCTATAGCTATACACTTGCAATCGCAAGCTAAAGCTTCACAAACAATAACTGCCTGTTTTTGACCATCTGAAAGTTCAAACGTCTTTTTTTCGGCTATTTCTTCTAATTCAAGTTTTTTCAATGTATTAAAAGCGATTTCTACTGCTTCTTTCCACTCTAATCCTCTTTGAACGAGTGGAAATGCTACTTCTTCAACTACTGTTTCACACAAAATCTGCTCTTCTGGATATTGAGTTATTAGGAATACATCTCTGTTATTTCCAGTACTGCCGTATATAGATACAGTACCTCTAAGCTTACCTCCGTAAACTTCAGGAATTAAACCGTTTAAAACTCTCAGCAAAGTTGACTTTCCACTACCAGTTTTTCCAGTCAAAAACACTTTTTCTCTGTCGTTCATTTCGAACTCCAATTTTACAGTCCTACCGTTTGGATACGTGTACTCTCCTTTAACTACGATCATACCAACTCTATCCCTCTTTCTCTTAACATTTTGTCAACGTATGCGAAAACGAGTACTGCGAATAAATGATCCATGAAGTAATCCTGTGGAACGAATATGAGCACGGCTGATAAAAATATCATCCAGAAAGTCGAAAGGTGTAAATTCAACCTGCTTTCTACGGCTTTACAGTATTTCAACAAAAGAGGAGATAGTTTACTTCCGGTTGCAAATTTGTAGAACACGTAGAATCCTATGATGTAAACGGGAATTACTGCTAAGCAACTTGATAACCACAGTAAGAAAAGCTCTCTTCTATTTTTGTTTTTCCAGATCTTTTCTCTTGCCAACCCAACTATGTACGCGGCAAGTGGAAAAGACCATAGATAGCCGGCAGTAAATCCAAATAAAACACCAATACCCCCTTTAAATCCACTCGCCGCTGGAATTCCAGCTGCTATCATTCCAAGGTATATAAGCTGAGCTACAGCACCGAACCTGCCGAGCAATAAGCCAGATAACACCACTCCAAAGTTTTGCATTGTGTATGGAACTGGCCCTAAGTTGAACTTTAGCTGTGCAGATATAGCAGTTACAGCAGCCAAAACAACTGAAAGACTCAATTTAATGTACTTTCTATTTTCCATGAGATTCAGTTAACCACAAATTAAAAAGGTTTACTGTATATGCGAATAGTATTAAACTGTCAATTCTATCGAAGAACATGAAGCGTATAGGAATAATTGGTGGGAGTGGTTACACGGGATCTGAACTTCTCAGAATTTTGACGGCACATCCGAAAGTTGAAGTGGTTGCAGTAACTTCAAGAAAGTACGAAGGAAAGAGTATTGACGAAGTTTTGCCATTTCTCAAAGGCTTTTACGATTTAAAATTTGTAGATCCAGACGTAAGAAATTTTGACGGATGCGACCTCGTATTTACAGCAGTGCCTCACGGAGAAGCTATGAATTACGTGCCGGAATTACTTGACGCAGGAATAAAAGTTGTAGATCTTTCAGCGGATTACAGGCTTAGCAGAGAAGTTTATGAGAGGGTTTATGGAGAACACAAAGCGTACTTAGAAGCCGTTTATGGATTACCCGAAGTTCACGGAGAAAGAGTAAGAAAAGCAGAATTAGTCGCTAATCCCGGTTGTTATCCAACTGGATGCATACTCTCAGTTTACCCGCTTAAAGACTTTATAGAAAGAGTCGTTTTCGACTGTAAAAGTGGAATTACTGGTGCTGGAGCGAAGCCGAGCGACTTCACCCACTATCCAAATCTTCACGAGGCAATCGTACCTTACAAAGTTACAAACCACAGACACGTTTACGAAATGATTCAAGAGCTTGAATGCAGTGTAAGTTTTACACCTCAAGTATATCCGGGATCGAGAGGAATTTTAACTGTAGCCCACGTGTTTTTGAAAGATGAGGTAAAAGATAATTTAAATGAAAAAGAAATTAAAAAACTTTACGAAAAATTTTATGCAGAAAAACCTTTTGTAAGATTGCAGGAAAGCATAAGGCTGAGCTGGGTTAGGGGAAGTAACTTCTGCGACATATCCATAAAATTCGATGGAGAAAGAATTGTGGCAATATCGGCAATAGACAACCTCGTCAAAGGTGCGAGTGGACAGGCTATACAAAACATGAACTTAATGCTCGGTTTCGACGAGAGAGAAGGCTTGTTCACACCACCACTGTTTCCGTAAAAATAAAATATTATAATTGTTCAAGCAATTTTCTCTTTTTTTCTTCAAATTCTTCTTTTGTAATAATTCCTTCCTCGTACAGTTCTTTGAGCTTTTTCAATTTCTCCAGTGGATCAGTTTTACTTGTAACCTTTCTTTCAATAACCTGAGTCATAGGCAAATTTCTTACTATTAACTCTTTTGGTTTAAACAAATACCATTCTTCTCCGATCAATCCCTTTTTCTTTTGAATAGAAACGGGCTCTACAGCAATTGCGTTAAGAGCCTCTTTTATAGCCTCTATAGCCTCCTTAACTTCTTTTTTATCCATCCACGTTAGCTCAATAGATTTTCCACTTTCATCCTTTACAACGAATTTGGCACCTATACCCCCTATTTTGAAGTAAACTTTTTCAAGTTTCTCATACGGTACGTCCAGCATTTCGTATCTACCAAGAATTTTCTGATCTAAGTATATAATTCTTCTATCAGTAACGATTAAATATTTTGGTTTCAATTCATTTATCAATTTTCTTCTAATACAGTATCTTACCGATTCACCCGGATAAAGTATTTCCTTTACTTCTTCTGGAACCTCCATAGTTAATCACTTAACAAAACTTTAGATCTCAATAATTAAATATTTTAACGCTACGTCTATCAAAACATTTACAAAATGTTAAGATATATTTTTAGTAACGTATATTTAAACTAAACTAATTAATTATAAATTTATATATTAATTTAAATAAAATATAAAAAATAAAAAATTATATTTTAAAAACTTATATTATTGGTAATAACGAGAAAACTTTTGCATCTTTAACCATGTTATCTATAACTGCGTACTCGTTTGGTTGATGAGCTGTGCCGTCAACAGTACTCCAGACAGCAGCATCGTAACCAGCTTTCCTGAAAAAAGAAGCACAAGTATTTCCACCGAAACCAACAGGTTTAGCTTTGATACCTGAAACGAGCTCTATCGCATTTTCAAGTAACTTTACGACCAAGCTATCGACGGGTGTAGGAGGGGATTCCTCTCTTTGTACGATTTCGAAAGTTGCTTTTGCTTTGCTTTCTGAGTTAAATTCTTCAACAACTTTTTTTACGACACTCAAAACTCTGTCTAAGGGGTAAGAAGGTAAAACTCTACAGTCAAAGTAACTGATATCTCTTCCCGGAATAGTATTGATGTTATCTACGTTTTTCTCCCTTTTAGTAGGCTCAAAAGTCGATTCTGTCGGTAAAAACAGTTCGTCCCTCGCATTAAATTCAGAGTGGAGTTTTTTGTCTAAGGTTAGCATTAACTTCATAGCTTCTCTATTAGCGTTAACGGCTAAGTGAGTCATGCTTGCGTGAGCTTGTTTTCCGCTAACCGTAAACTTTAACCACAAAATACTCTTTTCCGCAACTTCTATGCAGTCTCCACTTGGCGTTCCAGCATCTGGAACTACGAATAAGTCTCCTTCTCTAAAAATACCTTTGTTTATTAGGTGCTGTATTCCATACCTGCTACCAGTTTCCTCATCACTTACAAAAGCTAAGCAGATACTTCTTTTTAGCTCTTTTTCAATCAAAACTTTTGCTGCGAACATTGAAGAGACGAGGGGTTGCGTATTGTCTTCACTCCCCCTTCCGTAAACCCTGCCGTTTTTAACTACAGGTTCGAACGGTGGCGTTTCCCAAAGAGATATATCTCCTTCTGGAACTACATCCATGTGAGTTACTATCCATATCCTCTCTTTCGAATCTCCAAGCTTCACGACGAGATTAGGTCTAATACCACCTTTTGCCCTCTCATCCTTAGCGTCGTAGCGTTCAACTTTAAAACCCCAACTTTCCATCTTTTCCTGAATGTATTCAGCCCTATCTAACTCCCCTTCCCCTCCATTGTCCGGGCCAATTGCTTTAATTCTTATAAGGTCGCAAAGCGTTTTTACCATTTCATCTTTGAGCTCGTCTATTTCTTTTTCTATTTCTTTTTTTATCTCACTTAGAAATTCCATGACCTGAGTAGTTACCAGCTTTAAAAACGTTGACTTTACTTAGAAGTTCCATTGCAAAGTTGTAAGCTTCAACATCTCTATCTTTTAGCTTTTCAGCAATCTTGATCAATTCGAACTCAATTGGTGCGTAAACGAAAACTCTTTCGATTCTGCTGTAATTTTTGTTTTCGTAGTTTTCAAGAAAACGTTTTACTATTGACAGCTTTTTTCTCGCCACGAAGTCTCTATTAAGAACTTCTTTTAACTCTCTTAGCTTTTCTGCTAGTATTCTTCCATCTTCAGTTAACTTTACGATTCTCATCCTTCCAGAATGCTCGCTCTCTACTATAGCATATTTTTCCAGTTCTCCGAGTATTTTTGACACGTAGCTATACGGAGATCCAATTTCTCTCGAAATTGAAAGTGGATACGCTTTTTTTCCTTTTCTTTCAGCTTCTAATATTTTCAGTATTACGCTTACTGTTTTTACGTGAAGTAGTAGTTTTTCCAGCAGGCTATCACCACCAAAGTTCGAAGGTAATTCTGTTGAACTGTTACTTAAATTTTAAAATTTGCTCCGTAATTACTTTAACCAAACAACTCTTTGAGGGAATGGAATTTCTATTCCCGCTCCTTCTATCGCCTTTTTTATTCTCCAGAGCAACTTCATTCTAACATCGTACCAAACTTGAACTGGAGCCCAAACTCTTACAGTTATATCAACGCTACTCTCCCCCAACTCCTTTACAAAAACTTGTGGTTCTGGATACTTCAAAGCGAGTGGCTCTGCTTCTATAATCTCTCTAATTATTTCTATCGCCTTCTCTGCATCGTCAGCGTAGCTTATGCTTACAGTATATTCAAACCTCCTAACTGTATTTGCGACGTAATTTACTATTTTAGAAGTAAATAATTTGTCGTTCGGTATTCTAACAAAAATTCCGTCGTAAGTCCTTATCACAGTGGACATCACGTGTATGTCCTCTACAAAGCCTGAAACTCCATCAACTTCTATTTGATCCCCTATTTTTACCGGTCTTTCGAACATTATAAATACTCCGGAAACTAAATTAGAAACCACACTTTGACTGGCAAAACCTATGACTAAACCCGTAATACCTCCAGCGACGAAAATACCCGAAAGACTCACACCCAGTTCTGGCAGTATTGAAAGTATAACTATTAAAATAATCGAGTAGTAAGCGAACTTCAACAGCAAGTCAAGCCTATCTTTTGGCAGCTTATCGCTCAAGTAATGCTTTAGTTTAAGTTTAACAAACGTAGCTATAACTACTGCTAAGATTAGGGCTAAAATTACGATCAAAACTTTTACGAGAGTTTCGTAAACGTTCATGGCAATCTCTTCATGTATTCCACCACGCTCTCAAACAAAGCCTTACCCTGTTTGTTGGGATACCAGAATGCCCTTTCTGGATGTGGCATCATCCCAAGAACGTTGCCAGTAACGTTGCATATTCCAGCTATGTTGTAAACACTGCCATTCGGATTCCAGGGATAGTCAGCGTAATTTCCATTCGGATCAACATATCTGAAAACTATCTGGTCGTTTTGCTTTAGTGTTTCAAGGTACTCCTGCTCTTTTTCAGCTGGAAACGTTACTTTACCCTCTGCATGAGCGACTGGGTACATAACTATCTCTCTTTTACCTATTTTCCAAGTAAAAACACACTTTCCTCTGTTCTCGTGCATTAGAAAGCAAGATCTGCATTCGAACTTACCTGAGTCGTTTATAGAAAGTGCCATTTCTGGTTCATCACTTAAAGGTTTATCTTCATCAAATCCGGGCAAAGCTCCAAGTTCTGCGAGCACTTGAAATCCGTTGCATATTCCCAGTACTGGATAGCCTTGTTTTATGAACTCCTCCAAATCCTCTCTTAAAACACTTTTTAGCCTTGCAGAAAAAATAGCCCCAGCTCTAACGTAATCCCCAGCAGAAAAACCACCGGGAATTACTATACAAGTGTAGTCGCTGAAAGTCCTTTGCTCCTCATCTCTAATCATATCGCTGTAAAACTGCTTGAGGTGTACAGCCTCAGCAAAAACTCCACATTCTCTGAAAGCGTTTACTGTTTCCTCCTCGCAGTTGGTACCTTCAATTCTTATTACTGCAACTTTAATCTCATCTGTGTCCATGTTAACTGAAGTGCAGTATTGTAAAAAAGTTTACCCAAAATTTTATTTGAACTAAGTATTCTTCAAAGGAGATGGATACGGCCCTATCCCTTCTAATTTCAGTGATTCTAATACTTGTACTAATAAGGCTTAGAGTTACCATATGCTTAGCTATACTCGCAGGGGCTGTTGTATTGGGCATTCTCAGCTCAGGAATAAAATCTTTAAAAATTTTAGCTTTATCAGCCGTTTCCGTTCCGACTATAAAAATTCTCCTTCTCGTTATTTCCGCTTTTACTCTTGGCTATTCCATGGAATACTTTGGAATGTTTGAAGAACTGCAAAAAGCAGCAGAAGAGCTTGTACACAAGTTCAGCGTCGCTTTGTTACCTCTTTTAGTTGGACTACTACCTATGCCCGGAGGAGCACTCGTATCTGCCGTAATGATAAAAAGGCTTGTAGAAAAATACAGTTTGACTGCTGAAGAATCGACTTTTATAAACTACTGGTTTAGGCACGTCTGGGTTACTATTTGGCCATTGTATCCGAGTATAATAATAGCTACTGGCGTTGTTGAAGTATCACCAGTAAAAATCGTCGAATCCTGCTATGTTATAGGAGCTACAGCTTTTGTAGTTGCAATCGTTTATGCCATAAAGCTTGGATTAAAGGGCAGTTTTTCTTTCAGCGTTAAAGCAATTGCCAAAATGATTAGTTCTTTTTATCCAATATTACTTGTAGCGATCTCGGTTTTAATACTAAAAGTTGACATGCTTTACACGCTGATTTTGGCAATAGCAATAGTGTTCATTCAAGGGAGAATTACAAAGAAGGTAAGATTGGAGGACGTAGTAAAAATACTGAAAAAAACGCTTGATCCAAAGATAGTTGTTCTAATATTTGCAGTTATGGGTTATAAAGCGTTGATAGAGTACACTCACTCGGCAAGAACTTTCCTTATACACTTAGAAAGGTTTGGAATTCCAGTTTTTGTTGCCGCTTTTGCCGTCTCTTTCCTCATAGGTTTTGCGACAGGAATAGAACTGAGTTATTCTTCAGTAGCTTTACCTCTGCTCACAGCTTTTACTGGGGTAGGGAAATCTCTTATTGCTTCAAGGCTCATGCTCGTAATAGCTGGAGGCTTTTGCGGAGTAATGCTATCGCCAATGCACTTGTGCCTCGCTCTGACTTGTGAATACTTCCATGCTGATTTATCTAAGGTTTACAGATTGCTGATACCTGCAGTAGTTATATTAGCGATAGTTGCACTTCTTTTCTATTTAGCCAGCTTCAAGTAGTTCTATTCCGTCGTCAGTTAACCTTAGCTTTCCGTTTTCTTCGACGACGAAACCCTGTTGAATTAAGTAGTCTATGTTAAATTTAAGCTGAAAATCCGTTAGATTTAACTCTTTTTTAACTTCTTCTCTCGTCTTTCCCTGAACACCTATGCAGGCAACGATTTTTCTTCTAATAGGATTTAAAGCAGCTTTGAACAATCTTTCGTGATGTTCTCTATCTCTAACCTTTTCTCCCATGACGTTAAGTCCTCACTAAGATTATTTAGCTTTTCGACGATTTTTTCGAGAGTTTTAAAGTTTGGTTTAAACCTACCTTTTTTTCTACTACCTCTCTCTCCACTCGGTTTTAGTCCGCAACTCTTTATAAGTTCCTTCATATTTTCAAGCCACGATTCTGGCTCGTAAAAAACGCAGACTTTTCCGGGATAAATTCTGTATAGCTTTTTGTACTCGTACGGTGTAACGTTCCCCATTACGACATTTGCTCCACAATCGAATATATTAGATACTTCTCCAACTTTCGTCCTCAAAGCTGTTGTTGCTGGTATGTTAACGTCTTTACAAACGATTCTCGAAATCGCAATTACTTTCATTGTCAATTCAACATCACCAGCCCTACAATTTTCGAGAGGAGTTCCGTAACAAGGAATGAAGGGTCCTATACCGAGCATGTCGAAGTTCCACTCAGCAAAAGTTACAATGTCCTTAGCTATGTCTTCGAGTTTTTGTTCAGGCAAACCTACAATGTTTCCGGAGCCAGTTTCGTAGTTTAAGTCTAAAAGAGCTTTTAAGCAGGCAAACCTTTTTTCTAAACTCCTGTTGGTCAGCTTTCTGAAAAGTTCGGGATTAGAAGTTTCTTGCTTCAGTAAATACCTGTCGGCTCCCGATTCTTTCCACTTTTTGTACGTTTCAAAGCTTTTCTCTCCACAGGATAGTGTTACTGCCAAGCTTGTAGTTTCTTTTATTTCCCTTATCACTTCACAAAGGCTCTCATCGTAAATACTGTTCTGGCCAGATTGAAGAACTATCGTCCCGTATCCTATGTCTTCAGCGTATTGAGCCAGCTTTACTATTTCTTCTTCTTTCATAGCGTACCTCTTTACGTCTGCACTTCTTCTTATGCCACAATATGCACAATCGTTTACACAGACGTTTGAAAATTCTATAATGGCTCTCAAATAAATTTTCTTATTAAAGATTTTATCTCTAATCTTTTTTGCCTCTTCGAACAACAATTCTCCCGGTAGTATTAGAGCTTTCTCTATTAAAGACATTAAGTGCTTTGCAACGTGTAGTTTAAAATCAGTTGTGTTGGTATTACAGTTTACAGTGTGAAATGATATAATAATGATATAATAACTATACATAATAGAATTTAAAAAATTTAGTAATCAACGCTATAAACGTCTAAGAAGTCTATAACTCCGTTGTGGTTGTAGTCGAACTCTGGCTTAACGTAGCTGAAGTTGCCCACGTATTCCAAGACCTCCTTAGCTTTCGGCGTTAGCTTGCCCAGAAGTAGCTTCGCCATTAGCTTCGCGGTTTCGACGTGATGGTGGAATCCGTCGAATTCGTAACCGTAAATCATTCTTGGCACCGGAACACCGCTGTGAACGTGGGTTGCAAATTTCAAGCCGAGATGCTTGCATATTATCTCTCCCAACTTATCTGCCGGCTGATACTTCTGCCCGATAACGCTCTCTATCTCCTTAACCTCTTCTGGAGTTAGAGTTATGTTCGCATACTTCTTAACAACCTTAGCTGGATCTTCTCCCTTCTTTATTAGCTCCGCCATGTAGTAAACACTCCTCTTTATGTGCTTCAGCTTGTTGAAGTCTATCGATCTGCCGTATTTCACTCCCAGCGTTAATCCACCGGTTTCGTGGTCGGCGGTAACGATTACTACAGTATGCCCGAGCCTCGCGAAGTCCAAAGCAGTTGCAACAGCCTTATCGAATTCCAACGTTTCCGCTACTACCGAAGCTGGGTCGTTTATGTGGCATGCGTGATCTATCCTTCCACCCTCGACCATTATGAAGAACCCCTTGGGATTCCTGCTCAGAACTTCAAGAGCTTTTTCGGTCATCTCCGGAAGGTTGGGTATATCCTTACCTCTATCAAGGACGAAGGGAATGTTGTCTTCCGCAAACAGACCCAAGATGTGATCGCCGTTAGCCTTCTCCAACTGCGTTCTGTTGTAAACTATTACGTATCCTTTCTCCCTTGCAAGCGTTAAAGTGGAACTGTTGAACTCCTTCAATCCTCCGCCCAAAAGAACGTTCACTTTATGCTCTATTTCCTGCAAGGCTATGTCCTTTTCCATGTGCCTATACTTCACGTGAGATGCGAACACCGCTGGGGTTGCATCGGTAATCCTCGTCGTAGTAACTAAGCTGGTCGATTTGCCCAGCTTTTCTGCAAGCTCCAAAACCGTGGGCAGAGAATAGAGCTTTCCGTCCTTCCAAACCATCGAATCCATCTCGTTGTAAGTCTTAAAGCCTGTAGCTAAAGCGGTTCCAGCAGCAGCCGAATCCGTCACTTCCCCGCTCAACGAGTCCGTTAACTCATATCCGGTTGAAGTCCAGTTGAAGCGCTCCATCGTTAGGTTTCCATACGTCAGTTCGGTAAGATGCAACTGAGCTAAGCCCATTCCATCGCCTATCATGAGTATAACGTTCTTTATTCCGTGGTCGAACGTGAGAGTTACGTTTCTGTCCCAAGGCATACCCTTGGCGACTTCCAAACTCTTCTCAGTCCATCCGTGCTTTAGGGCTGTCTCCATCGCCATCTTCTGCTGGGTCTCGTTCGGATACCAGACGAACCTTATTTTCATCTCGTCACCAGTTATGTTGACTATTCTGTAAGCGAGAGGATACGTGCATAGGGATGGACAAGCCACTTCGTATATCCCGTGATAGTATGCTATGTCTGTTGTGTGCAAGTGCCCGCAGAAGACTACGATATGGTGCTTGTTAGCGTATTTTTCCAAGATGTTGAGCACAACCTTGTAG
>JALSQI010000018.1 GCA_026985525.1 Archaeoglobaceae archaeon | reverse complement strand
TATAGCTAACGGTAGCAGTTCTACCAAACCTGTAAAACTGCAATCCAGTAATGCATACAGCAGATGCTATGCTCGAAGCGTGAATAATCCTTACATTTACTCCAGCTTTTTTTGCTTCCAAGATTAAAGCAGAGTGAGTTGTCGCAATCATTGGATCTCCGGGAACGAGAATTAAAACATCCTTTTCTCTGGCTTTCTCTATCAACCAGCCAGAATTTTCCTCTAAGTCGCTTCTTTCTAGCAACTCTATATTTCTGCCAATTACTCTTTCTAAATCTTTCAGACTCGAGGTAAGTAAGGAAGTGTAAAATTCAGCGTAAATTAAATCTGCTTTTTCAGCAGCTTCAATTGTCTTTAAAGGTATGTCTTTAACGTCGTGAACACCCATTCCAGCAACGATTAGCATTATTCTCCCTCTTCTTTTGCTTCTTTTGCTATTTTATCTCTATAAACTATTTTTGTTATCGCCAAACTTATTCCGAAAAACAACACCATCGGAATAGCAACCATCATTTGAGTTAAAACATCTGGAGGAGTGATTATAGCAGCTATTGTGAATATAGCGACGACGAAATGTCTCCAGTATTTCTTTATAGTGGAGTACTTTACAAGTCCGTTTCCTACTAAAAATATCATGATTAAAGGCATTTGAAAAACCAAGCCAAAAACAAGTAACATTTTAACAACGAACATAACGAAATCCGAAATAGTGTAATATGATAACACACCCTCACTCTGAGCCATGTTAAATAGAAATTTCATGAAAACCGGTAGCATTATGATGTAACCGTAAGCCACTCCTGTAATGAACAAAAAAACAGATGCTATTGCGTACTTCACTACTTGCCCCTTAGTAAACTCGAAGTCTTTCAGGACGTCTGTTCTCTCTTTAAGCGTTTTGTACGCTACATAAACGATGTAAGGTATAGCCGCTACAAATCCGAGAGCGAGAGAAATCTTCATTTTAAGCATAAACCCTTCCAATGGAGTTCTGTAAATCAGCTCAGCACCCTTTGGCAATAAGTCGTGTTTTATTTTCATCACAAGTGGATCGGCTACAAAAGCAAAACTGAAAAACCATACAGCTACGATTATTGCAAATATTTTTATCAGCTTTTTTCTTAACATTACGAGGATTTCTGCCATTTCGGTTAGAGTAAACTCGCTCACGATTTTCAAAGCCATTTTCGGATATTAAACATTTGTCTGGCAACAATTAAACAATAAACAATGACAAAATTTATTAAGTCCAACAACGTTATTTGTCGCAAAATACGAGGAGGGATACTTATTCTATTAGAAGTAAGATTTCACGGGAGAGGTGGACAGGGAGTAGTAACTTCGGCAGATGTCTTGGCTGTGGCAGCATTCAAAGAGGGTTTTTACACTCTTTCCTTTCCAACGTTTGGTGCTGAAAAAAGAGGGACGCCCGTAGCTTCTTTTCTAAGAGTTTCAGATAAACCAGTAGTTTTGAGAGACGAGATATACGAACCAGACTACGTAGTAATTTTAGACCCGACAGTAATGGAATCGGTAAACGTCGTTTCTGGGCTAAAAGACGGAGGATTTGTAGTGGCAAACTATCCGAGAGAAAAAGAACTTGAAGAAAAACTTGGAGTGAAGACTTTTACTATAAACGCAACAAAGCTCGCCATAGAATACCTCGGAAGACCTATAACCAATACCGTGATGGTAGGAGCTTTTGCCGGCATAACTGGACTTGTAAAGCTGGAAACATTAAAAGAAACTATAACAGAGTGGTTTTCAAAGAAAGGAGAAGAAATAGCAAAGAAAAACGCAGATTTGGTGGAGAAAGCTTATAGAGAAATGGAGAAGAGAAAAGAAGAAGTTAGAGAGCTTGGTTTGAAATTAGTTGAGAGGTGAGATCGTGGAAAAACTGAGAATTACTCTTGGAGCTGTTTCTAAACCCTTAGAATCTTTAAAAATAAAAACTGGGGATTGGGGAGCTGAATATCCAGTTATAATAGAAGAGAATTGCAAAGGTTGTGGAGACTGCGTCGTTTACTGTCCTGACCTTTGCATAGAGCTGGTAGAAGTTAATGGAGAAGAAAAAAAGAAAAAAGTTGCAAAAGTTAACTACGATTACTGCAAGGGATGTGGAACTTGCAGTGTAGTTTGCAGGCATGACGCTATTAAAATGGAAATTAAGGAAATTTACAGGGGGTAATTTAGATGATGAAAGTAGTTAGAGGTTTTTACGCTGTCGCTTATAGCGTAAAACTCTGTAAGCCAGATGTCATATGTGCGTATCCCATCACACCTCAATCCGAAATAGTGGAAAACATAGCCCAGATGTATGCAAATGGTGAGCTTGGAAACTGTGAATATATAACTGCTGAATCTGAATTTGGTGCTGCTTCGATTTTAGTAGGAGCTTCAGCAACTGGAGCGAGAACTTACACAGCTACTTGCTCTCAGGGCTTAATATTGATGAGCGAAGTTTTGTGGAATGCTGCTGGCATGAGATTGCCAATAGTTATGACAATAGCAAACAGATCCCTTAGCGCTCCATTGAGCATATGGAACGACCACCAAGACAGCATGGCTATAAGAGATGCAGGGATAATTCAAATGTACGTAGAAAACAACCAAGAAGTTCACGATATGATGCCCCAAGCTTTCAAGATTGCTGAAAATCACAAAGTTATGTTACCAATGATGGTGTGCATGGACGGTTATAAGCTAACTCACGCATATGAGCCAGTTGACTTATTAAGTCAGGAGATAGTTGACGAGTTTTTACCACCTTACGATCCACCTGTTAAAATGACGACGAAAGAGCCGTACACCTTTGGAAGTTACGCAACTCCCGCTACTTACATGGAGTTTAGAGCCGCAGTTTACAACGCAATGGAAAGATCAAGGAAAGTCATAGAAGAAGTTTACAAAGAGTGGGCAGAAATAAGCGGTAGAAATTGGGGAGGGCATATAGTAGCTGAGAATTGCGAAGATGCGGACGTTTGCGTAATGGCAATGGGTAGCTTGGTCGGATTGGTTAGAGAAGTCGTTAAAGAGCTTAGAGGGGAAGGAAAGAAAGTTGGTTTCATAAAAATAAGAACGTTCAGACCGTTTCCTGCAGAGGAGATAGCTAAAGCCGTTGACAACGCTCAAAAAGTCGTAGTCTTCGAGAGGAGTCTTTCAATGGGTAGCGATGCTCCGGTAACACTCGACGTAAAAGCGGCTATACACAAGAAGGCAATAGACGTTTATTCTCCAGTTGTTGGTCTTGGAGGTAGAGACGTACCACATAAACTGGTGAAGAGTACAATAGAAGAAGTTATTGAAGGTAAGGCTAAACCCGGTACGTATTTCAAAGGTCTTAAGGATTATGAAGAGGTGGTAGTGTGAAGCTTTTTGGTTCCGGACACGGTGCATGTCCGGGTTGCGGTCTGCCAATAGCAGTTAAAAGTGTTCTCGAAGCAACCGGACCTTGCTTCGTTGCAAACGCTACAGGATGCCTCGAAATAATAAGTTCTCAGTACGGAAAAAGTGCTTGGGGTGTGCCATACATACATTCCGTTTTCGAAAACTCTGCCGCAGTTGCTGCTGGTATTGAAGCTGCACTCAAAGCACTTGGAAGAAAAGATGAGGGGCCAGTAGTAGTTTTTGCTGGAGATGGAGCTACAGCAGACATTGGAATAGGATGTCTTTCCGGAATGTTTGACAGAGGGCATGACGTGCTTTACGTATGCTTAGACAACGAGGCTTACCAGAACACTGGAAATCAACAGAGCGGTTTAACTCCTCCGGGTTCAAACACGACTACAACTCCTGCAGGTAAAGTTCTGCCGGGAAAAGTAAAAGCAAAGAAGGACATGGTATCCATAGCCTTAGCCCACAAAGCCGTTTACGTGGCAACGGCAAGCGTGGCATTTCCAAGAGATATAACAAGAAAAGTTAAAAGGGCTTTGGAGTTTGAGGGGCCAAAGTACATTCAAATTCATTCGGTATGCGTTACGGGATGGGGAATTGACGGAAAGCAGGCAATACCCGTAGCCAAGTTGGCAGTAGAGACTGCTCTATACCCATTGCTGGAATTCGAAAACGGACAGTTAGT
>JALSQI010000017.1 GCA_026985525.1 Archaeoglobaceae archaeon | reverse complement strand
TTAACAATCTTGTTTAAAGTTGCATCTTTAGCCACTCCTACGTCATCTTCACTTAGAACAGCTAACAGCTTGTCAGTTCCGACCGATTGTAAAGCATTGACTAATTTATTTAGGGTCGTATCTTTAGCTATTCCAACGTCATCTTCAGACAAGACGACCAACAGCTTATCAGTTCCTACCGTTTGAAGAGCGTTGGATAACTTGGTTAATTCTGTTAATTCTCCACTTACAATGTTCCCATTTGCATCAATAATCAGCACCTTGAGCAATTTATCATTGCTTGCTTTACTCAGGGCATCAACTATTGGTTGTGGAAGCATAATCCGTCACCTATGGTGTTCTATTACCGACAGGAAGAATGAAATCAACCCTACTAAAGCCGTAGCAATGGGAGCGGGTAGAACATGGTACAAGAACGCCAAAGCCCCAACTGCCGGAGTTGCTGCAGCAGTTCCAACTACTGCCACATTTTTATGGATGGGTTTTCGTTTTACTACAGTAGCTTCTTCTACCTTTGGTTCTACTTTTGCTTTTTCCAGTTTGGCAGATTTAATCTCATGCCCCCACAGTTCACCGCAAGCCCACTCAACCAAGTAATCCTTGAACTTAGCCCAGATTTCCATCTTCGTAGAGCAGTCATCCTCGATTATGAACTTTAGTAAATCGTTTTTCTTTATGTAATCCCGCACGTTTTTGAAGTACATCCACGGATACTGGAATCTCGTTACAATTGTTTCCCACTTCCCGACCAAGTTATCGTCTTCCGTTGTAATCGTCAGAGGGTCGCCATCACCACCCATGTCAACTTCGGTATTTGGAGAAACGATTTTCACCGCTACGTTACCACACGCATTCACAATTGCGTTATAAACTCTCTCAACTTTCTCTCTATCCATGATATTAGATTAGTTGTTAAAAAAATAAATCTTACGACGACAGCAGGATATACGCAGAGATTGCCGCTGAAATTAACGACAACACTACTGCAATTTTTCTCAACTCCTCTTTTTCTATTTCTGACATGATTTAGGCTTGCTCAGTTTTTAACATATTAGTTTCGCTTTTCAGCTCAAACCGTTGCGTTAGTATCAGCGTAGGTCACAGTTCCTCCAGTAGCTTCGACGAATTTTTTGTACTCGCTCTCAGTTATATGAACTCCGAACACAAGAACTAATGCACAGTTAGAGCATTTTACTGCTATATCCATCCTATATTCTCCATCGCTCCTCTTGAATGCGTGTGCGTGTTTGAAGTACATTTTGCTACCGCAAACTGGACACGACAAGTTATCTGCCTTTGGTGGTTTTTTCTCGAACAGAGGAAATACGTTCCAAAATTTCCTACCCACAAACCCCATAATCCTAAAAAAATACACATCTATATATTTTTTTCTCAACCTAACCTTGCATAGCCGCAATTTCGACAGACACGGTAGCAGAGGTACTCGTTAGAGATGATGAAGCCTCAGCTCCGATAGATGTTATGTACACACCGTCTTTGACCAACGCTACTATATCTGCGGATGTTAAATCCTGAGTACCAGTTGCGGTGAAAGTCTTAGTTATTGACCCCGTAGTCCCGTCAGAGTAATGGGCGATAATCGTAACTGTTACAGTTTCGTTAGTGCCAAATGTACCACCAGCCGTAACGCTTCCACCCAGTGGTATAACCTGCTCATGGTTGGCGTCAGGCTCAACTACGGTTACTTCAGTAGGAGTAGCACCAGACACGGCCACAGTGGGAGAAGCTGACTTCTTTAACAACACGTTACCAGATTTTATAGTTCCAGCCGACACGTTTCCATCCACAATTATTCCGGCAGAGCCAATCTTAATCACGTCAGAACCAGCTGATTCATCTCTAACTACGTAAACCCCGGCAGAAGAGTCATACCTAATGCTGAACTCTTTGTTGTCTCCAAACAGAATCTTTACGTCTGACTTAAGCCACTTATCCAATTGCCACGGCAACAAAATATCCGTATCGCTAACCATTCTCCTTTCCATATTAACCACCCAATCTACTTTTTACTTTTTTAATAACTTCAGCTTTTCGCTCCTCGGACAAGCTATCCCAGTCTTCAATACCTTCTTCCTCGATTACCCTCTTAATCTCCTCAAGTAGCTTATTACCACCTATTACTGATATTCTCTTGGACAGCCTTTCCTCCATCGTTAGAAGCATTTCATCAATTGTATCTCTTACAACTGGACATGTTGCCTCATCTCTCGCCTTTCTTAGTATCCTCATCGCCTCACTTACGTAATCCACGGGATTTTTCTTAGGATTGTCTTGGACCCTTCCAGACGGAGAGTTAATACTCCACCCTTCTCCCTTCTCTTTCTTCATTCTCTCGTTGAACTCTCTCAACAACTCTTTTTCTCTTACTAAAAAATCGTAGTAAGTCGGAGTTCTCATCTTTACTATAAATTTTGCCACGTCTAATAGTAGGTCAATCATTCTTATCCTCTCCGAGCTTCTTCAACGCTTTCTTTTTAAGTTCGTCCATTATCTTTTCAGCCTGCTTAAACGCCTCTTTCGTGTGCAGATACCCTTCAACTATTGAAGTAACGTTAGAGAATAGAGATAATGCTTCATCTACAGTAGCTTTACCTTCTATAATCCTTTTGATTGAAGATTCCACTACTGCAATATTGGAGCCACAACAGTAACCCTTCTTACGGGATTTTGTTGGTGAGGAAGTTACTTCACTAATGTACTTTAACCTGTCAGCCAAGTACATCGCCGCATCAGATATGCTCGATAAATTCACGTTCTCTTTCTCCGCTTCAGTTTTATCTCTCTTCTTTCCATTCTCTTTCCCAGCTTCTTCCACTTCTACATCCACTACTTCGTCGTCCAGACCCATAATACCACCTCAAATGATTTCGGATAACACGTCAACGGACTTAATGTATATCTCCTCTATTTCAGATGCAAACCACTTAATCCCTTCGGTAGATATTCTCAAGTTTGAAATTATTTTTTCTGAATCTTCAGTTCCAAGCTTTACTTTGTTCAGTTTCTCCAAGTCTTCTTTCGCTATCTCGTCGAGTAGTGATATTATAGCATCTCTGACGTCTTTTAAGGTTGGAGAAACTTTACCGAATAACACTAACCTTGCCGCCTCTTCGTTGTCCTCTACTTTCTTCCTGTACAAATCAATTAAAAAGTTCATGCAATTCTTAGCCATCTTTTTCATTGACTTATATAAGAAGTGTGATTTTGGTAACTTGCAGAAAAAGTTTATCTCATAAATTGTAGTACACATGTAACTAATAGTTAGACCTTCTGGGTTTTTACCCGTGTTAAAAAATAGAATGGTATAATATAAGTCAGGTCTATTTTCTTTTATCCACGATAGAACTGGAACGTAAAGATCATCTGGTCTAACTCTTTCAAGAACTCTCTGGACCCTATCCCAGTTCTTTCTTAACCCGGATACTACGTTAGATGGTAGTGAATACTTTATACTGTTTGGAACAGTCTCAAAGATACTCACTTTGTTCAATATGCACAAGTGCAGTCTAAGTGGGTCAACAGTTATAGGGGTAACTGTTCTCCCGCAATGCTGACACAGAATCTTACCGTTTTTCATCTCTGGCAAAATAGTTCTGTAATCATCGGTAATCAGGTTTAAGCAATTTGGACAGGTAGCTCCGTTAAGGTACGCTTCTAGCCAACCCATGAAAGCTGACGATATAACCCTTGCCTCTATGTCACTAATTCCATACTCTTTTATTATCTCTACGAGTTTTCTCAGGTTTGGGTCTATACCTGTTTTTAGAAACCTAAGAAGTTCGTTTAACATCTTAATCCCTCCTTACTTGTTATTCGTTTTATCCATGTCGTCTTTGTTATATTCTGTTTCCTCAACTGGTTCATTTAATTCTTCAGGTTCTATATCTTTTTTTTCCTCCTTGTTCGAAGATTCGATTGGTTTAGTAGATTTAACATCTTTAGTAGATTTAACATCACTACTACCTACAACAAGGTTTCCACAGCTTGGACAGTAAACGGTCTTAGAAGAGCTATCGAACGTGAACTTACTACCACAGTGCGGGCATACAGTCGATACCTTAGACGGTGTCGTTGCTACGGTCTTTCCAATCGCTCTACCAAACGTTTCTGCCGCCTCTCTAAAAGACTCTTTCAGCGTTGAGAAAATGTTTTCGAGAGTTTTAGACGTTTCTTTTGCTTTTGCTAATTCTGCCTCAGCTTCAAGCTTTTTAGTCATAAATTCGAGCATGTACTGGTTTAGAGTATCGGGAAAGAAGTTGTTCCTATTTTCGAGCCTCTTTTCTAGGGACTCTATCATCGATTTCAGAGATTCAATCTCTTTTCTCGTAAGCTCATCCTTCATTGACTTTAACTCGTCTTTGAGCATCTCAATCTGCTTTAGTAGTAACTCTTTCTCTGAATCCTTCTCTTCTTGTGGACTGCTAAGCTTCATTTCGAGCATAGAAATTCTCGATGAAATTGAGCTAATCTTAGACTCAATTAAGTTTGATAGTTCTTCCATTCGCTTCCTCTCTCTTTCTTCTTCTTCTTTTCTCCTTTTCTCTTCGAGTAGTTGCTGTAGCATATCTTTCAGTTCCTCGATTTCCTTGTCTTTCTCTGCGAGTAGTCTCTTCAACTCTTCGTCGTGGTGATGTGTTACCGGAACGGTAGCAGGTGGATAAGGTTGATAAGGATTAGAGTATGCAGGAACTGGATTTGGAAAAGATGGGTTAGATGGCAAAGGCTGTTGATATCCAGAAGAGTGCGATGGATATACCTGATTAGGTGCAAAAACAACCTCACCATCTCTTTCTATCCCAATCCACGAGTTTATAACAGGTACTGCTTTATCTACCGTCTCAGCCAGTGTCTTATACTGTTGGTCTAAGTAGCTAAGCACGGAGAAGGCGAGGTTTATTAGGTTTTCTTCGATTCTATACTTGAATAGTAGTGCTGACAACACGTTATAGTCGTCGACGAGCTTAGTATTCATTAAAAGCGTTTGGTAAATCACCTTAACGAATTTTAGTGGTACAGTTCTAAAGCTGGGACCGTGCCTTAAGACTCTCGTCAGAGCTACTATTTTCAATAGTCTAAGCCCGCTACTACCGAACTCTGCGACTAATTCGTCTGGCGAGTATTCTTTACCGTGAACGATTATTTTGGATGGTATGTAATCAGAGTATGGATTGTCTATTACTAGACCTAAGTCGCTTTCAACCTCCGTCTTGTCGAACTCTACGTCAACTGGATAGCTTACGTCAGTTTTATTAGTTTGCCTCTGTTTTTTCTCTTGCTGTTCTTCGTTATTACTTTTTTTAAGCTTCTTCTTTACTTTTGCTATTGAACTTTTAACTGAATAAGGTTCTTCTCCAAAGAAGTTTGCAATTTCTTCAATAGAAAAACCGTAGTCGTTGTATAAGCGATATTTTATGTCGTGTTTGTGTCCCGAACAAGACTCGTAGTCCACGCAACCATATTCCTCTACTAACTCAGCTACTGCTTCTTCTATCGTCTTTTGGTTCTCTTCCATGAAAACTCGTACGCATTAAAATATATAAAGTGTTCGATACTTACTACTCCTTAATATGTATCAAAAAAATTAAATATAAAACACCATGTTTTCTAAAATACTACATTCCTTACCGTTGAATTCTACACGATATTCAACTCCGTATTCGTCGAGGATAGATTTAACCTCATATAAAGATGGTAAAACGACGGGAAATACAAACGCCAGAAGGTGCTGTAAAGAATACCTATGAGGCTCTACTTCTGCGAGAACTTTTTTATCTTCAGTTAGCTTTACGTGTAGGTCTAAAGAGCTAGTTAGAGGTTTGTATGCACTCAATACGAAGTTTCCAGATTGCAGAGGAGTTAACCTGAACTCATTGTCTTTCAACACTTCCCAGAACTTCTGGGGAGTGACGTTAAGTCCGAGTCGCAGATAGACCGGATACATAACTTTGTGTATTGAAGGATAAACGTATGGTTTAGTAAAGATATTTTGAATTTTTATCTTTATTATTTTGTTACTAACAAGAACTTTTGAAGGATACAGCAAAGCGTAGCGTGTTTCCATGCGTAGTTGTAGAGTAAAAAGGGTGATAAAGCTTATCAGCTGAGTTTCACGTTGCTTTCAAAGAACTTTCTGAGTTGCTTATAGCTAAAAATGATAGGAGATATTGATAAAAATAACCTTGATACACAGTAGCATGAGAACGCATTTTTGCTTTGAGACGCCCCAACCCCGTCTCACTTTTTCCTAACTGACCGGTTAGTTTATAGATTTGTTCATTTTGTTAGGTAGTGCCTAAAAGAGTGAGACTCGGTTTGGGTGGCTCAATCTCAAAATCCGTACTCAAAACGAAAATCGATTATAAGCGTTTTTTCGAGAAAAGAGTCGATTTAGGAAATTATAAAAATCGATTATTTTATTTGAGTACGGTGAGTACTATATTTACCTATATTAATATATAACAAAAGTTGTTAAAAAATTTTTAAAGGAATTAAAGAGAATAAAAAATATAATACCTTCACATCGTACTCATCGTACTCAGCTAATTTTAGCTAAATTTTGCAATAAGTCGTATCTTAATTATCTAAAAATGGTCGTCAGGGTATCTTAGTGAATTAACGAAAGTTATTTATTTCAGTTAGTTCTACAAACAATCATGGAGGGGTGGAAGACAATTTCTTTTAAGGAAAAAACATACTGGAAACTTCTTGAACTAAAGGCTAAGTACAAGTGCGATACATGGGATGAGTTTGGAAACTTTATCTATGAAGTTCTGAAGGACGATTAACCGAATTGGAGTTGATTTTCATGCTTAAAGAAATCTTGCCAAGGTACTTCGACCCGTCAGATGAATTCAAAGAAATACGACCTATAATCGAAGAGATAATCGACGAGTACAGGAGCGAAGGAGAAGAGCTACCTCTATTGCTAAAAGCTTACGAACAACTCGACGAGTATCCTACGGACCTCCAGCTGGCGATAAAAGTCGCTCTGGTCATCCGATATAAGTACGGTGATACGAAGTTCACGAGGCCGGATGGAATAGAGATAGAATCGCTGTACGTTCCAGATGGATTCGTGGAAGTTCTCGATGACAAAAAAGTTCGTGTGGATTATAGGGGTTTGGCAGAGTTTATAGCCAAGAAGTTTGCAGTCGTTTACTTCAACGGAAATTTCTACGTTTGGAACGGCGAGCGTTATGTCGATTACGATAACGTGATTGACGCCGTAATATATAAACACTTAATAAAATGTGGTTTCCCTCGTGAGAAAAGAGCCACGTTTTACGTCGCTGAAGTCAGGAAGCAAATCCAGTATATATGTTCTGTGCGAGACTACCCTTTCAACAAGCACAACGGGTATATAATGATTCCAGTGAAAAATGGCGTCATATGGTGGAAAGATGGTGAAATAGAATTAATTCCTAATTCTCCTGTTTTTGGTTTTACGTATTGTTTAAATGTAAACTATATACCTAATCAGAAACACGATAGAATTTTTAAGTTCTTGAGGTCCCTCGTCAACGAGGAAGATTTAGAGATACTGTACGAAATACCTGCCTCTTGTCTCGTTAGAGTTCACTTTCCTTACGCTTACTTTCTCTATGGAACTGGTTCAAACGGCAAATCTACTTATCTAAATCTGATTACGAACCTTTTAGGCGAGGAAAACGTTAGTAATGTAAGTCTTCAAGATTTGTCTTCTCCCAACACGAAGAGGTTTAGAACTGCGGCGTTAATTGGTAAACTCGCCAACATTTTTCCCGACTTACCATCTACTCAGCTTTGGTCCACTGACACGTTTAAGGCGTTGACTGGGGATGACTATATAACGGTTGAGAAGAAGTTCAAAGAGCCGTTCTCGTTCAAAAATACAGCTCGACTGATTTTCTCAGCTAACGAATTTCCACGGACAAAAGACGAATCAGACGCATTTTGGAGGAGGTGGATTATAGTCAAATTCCCAAATAAGTTTAAGAACAATCCTAAGTTCCTCGAGAAGTTGACGACGGACGAAGAGAAATCGGCTTTTCTGGACGAAATCCTAAAGAGGTTACCCAAAATCCTAGAATGCAATCCAACGATAAACGCTGACGCACGCTCAGAGTGGATTAGGAACACAGATAGTGTCAGGGCGTTTCTCGAAGATTGGATTGTGGAAGATAAAGTCTCCTACATCGTTAAATCTGAGCTATATAACGCCTACGTGGAGTATTGCAACGAGTATGGCTATGATGCCGTGTGTGAGAACACATTTTTCAGAAAGATTAACAGGATGTTCCCATCCTTCCGTCCTCGTGTTGGAGGTAAGCAGGTTAGAGCATATAAGGGTATTAGGTTGAAGAAAGATGAGAACGAAGAAAATCTTTTGAGCGAGTTTAGTGAATCTGGGGAAAGTGATGAAGATAAGGCTTCGGCGTCAACTGAGGTTCCCGTTAACGACGCCAACTCTCCTGAAAATTATGATTCATCGGAAACTAAAGATATAAAGGATAATATAGATTCTAAGGATTCTGGGGATGATTTAGACAAAAACGATACATCGGATAAAGAACAAAGAAGTGTTGGTGATTTAATCGACAAATCCAACATAGAAGTTAGGGAAGTTGACGGAGAAGTAATTGAGTACGTAACTGTGGAGATTATAAATCTCGAGGAACCGATTGAGATAATAGGTATCGATGGTGAAATTTACCGTATCGAGAATGGGGACATAATCTCGCTACCGAGAGCAAATGCAGAAATTTTAATCGAGAATGCTATCGCTCTCCCCGTTATTCGAAAACTATAAATATCATAATGTATAACATACCTCTATGATTTGGTTCTCGTCTGAAATCCGGAAAACGAGGAGAGGGATAGTAGTGGTGGCGGAAAATATAGAGGGAACAAAGACGATAGACGTCCTCTTGCACTCCGATCATGTAAAAGAAATCGTGGAGGTGGCTAAAAGTGAAGGTTTGCTTCGAGATTCCTGAATACTTGTTAAAGAAAGCTGAAAAAGCAATTGAGAGTACGGAATACAAAAACCTATCGGAATACGTGCAGTACTGCTTGTGGGAGCTTGTTAGAGAGGACGAGGACAGTTGAGGTGGTACTGTGGTTAGCATTTCCGTGTTGAAAAGTGGTAATAAAATTGTGCTTTACTTCTACGGGAAAGAGAAATTTGTTCTTCCAAGAAAGGCAGAGATAGGCGAAATTGATTCTATAGATTTCGATAAAGAAAGTCTTGTTTTTGTTGAGGTGGAAGAAGATTTCGACTTAAACGAGATTAAGAGGTGGTTATGATGCAGGTAATGTGTTCGGGGTACGAATTGTATAGGGTATTAAAGGCAGCGAGCTTTTTAGTAAACGAGGTTAAAATAAAAATAAAAGATGGATGTATGAAAGTAAGTTTAAAAGATCCAGCAAACATAATGGCATTAGTAGCAGAGATTCCTGTAGAAGCAGACGGAGAGTTAGAGGTTGGTTTAGCATACATAGATTCTCTGGTGAAGTTCCTTAGCAAGGCAAAAGACGGAAAGATTTTATTGGAGTTCAACGGAAAACTAAAACTCGCTGCTGGGGTTATGTCTTACTCTACAAAATTAGTAGAACCGGATGCGATATCGTCTAATTTTAAGACTAAGTTAAACATGGAGAATTTCGTCGAATTCTTAACAACAGGAAAAGTATTCAAGGATATGGTTAAACACGCAAAGCTAATTTCTGATGCAGTAATTTTAGAGGCGAAGGATGGGGTTCTGAAAGCGATATCCGATGGTGATGCGGTTAGCGTAGAAATCGAGCTTGGAGACTTAGATAGAGATGTTAGAGCTGAGTACGGTATTGAATACCTTGAGATAATCTCTAAATCTCTGAGAAACGATGACGCAGTACTTCTGAAGTTCGACACCGATAAACCCCTCGCCGTGTGCGTTGACGATCCGAAGATGTGCTTCCTGCTCGCCCCTCGCATAGAATAGGTGATTTTATGAAGATTTTTTTACCTTCTTCGGTAGTCAGGACTTTAGTTAGAGAGGGAAGAGTTTACGTAAAGAAGAGATATTTACCAAGACTTATCATTGTGTTGAGTAGTAATAGAGCCTACACCTGCTCGGCTATACTGTGTGATAATCCAGATGGGGAAGTGTACGTTTTTCACAAGAACGGAAACATTTATAAAATACAGCTGATTGGTGAAGTAAATCTAAACTTTGCCAGAAGACCAAGAATTAATGGAAAAGAATTGTCTGAGATTGTAAACGGTAAAACTATAATTGAGGCGGCGAGAGAGCTTGGGTACTCAAGACCTGAAGCGTTTTTAGAGTTTTTGTCCGTCCTGTATAAGAGTTCTATGATTAAAGATGTTGTATTTTGCTAATGCGAAACTTTTTTCTTTTTTTGGAGTGATTGTTGTTCATGTTGGAAGTTTATGTACCGATTCCTAAACCATTGGGATCGTGGGGAGGCTCTTGCGGTAGGTGGTATGGTGTTGCGGTGTATTGTTACGATACATCAAGAGTAAGACCTAATGGCTCAGACGAACCGGGAAGCAAGTATTACAAGTACTATCCAGCTGAAGGTGCGTTGGTAATTGGAAGATTTTTCACGGACGATAAAGAGTTCGACAAGACTGTTATGTGTACTGTCCCAATTAATCAACCAAAATACGAAACAATAGCTTGGTGTTACGTCGGAACAACGATACCATGCTTAAACAAAAAAATTTACTATGTCAATATAGACATTACAGTAAAGTGGAAAGGTTACACGTGGCACAAATCCTATCCACACGCATTGAAAATATGGGGTAATTACGTAAATCCAGAAAATCCGAGTGAAAATCCTACTCTCGTTCAGGTAGCGTGCAAAGACGTAAGAGTTGAGGATGGTAAGATTTGCGGCGACTTCTGGTTGAAGTATTGTGCAGCACCAAGCTTTGACGTTAGAATTGGACACTATGTAAACAATAGGCTCGTGAACGAGAAAACAGTAGTTCTGTATAGAAATAAAGCCGTAAAGGTGTGTTTCCCCGCCATTCCCGGGAATAATTGCTTAGCATTGAGGAAACCCGGAACCGAAGTCGTAGATAATTCGTGGGTTAATCGTAATAACTGGTGGATTAGGCTTTGAAGAGGAATTTAAAAAGCGGCTTTCTCCCATGCTTTGATAACGGCTTCTAAACTGTAAGGAGGTGATAAACTTGCATATCGGCATAACACCCTTAGGTGGTAAAATTTCATGTTGGTGGAGTCAACCTTACGGTCTTCCAAACGTTAACTACACTCTTTCAAATTTTAAAGTAGTTAGCATAGATAACAAATATTATTTATGTGCTAAAGCCAGTTGTTCAGGTTATAGTGGATATGCTACATCTTTCTACACAGTAAAACTTGACAATACTATACTTATAAACCACAAACGTATCCCCATTGGTAAATTCGTAATTCCTTTGGGAACACTTAAAAAAGGTCAACACACTATATACCTACAATTTTGGAACGATTTCTATGGATATTTTGGTAAACCATCTATAACTTTAAAATTCAAAATCCCTCTAAAGTATAAATTTGAAATACCAAATCTACCTTTTTACACGAAAAGAGATATACTAATTAAACTGTGTGAATACGATATATTTTCAGAAGAAAGTTTTCTAAAATCTTTCAATATACACACAAGCACGATAAAACTTGATGAAAATGAGTATGGCATTTTACACATTAACACTCGTGTTCCAAGTGGAACTACAGTGTGCTTAGTGAATAGTAATAAAGTTTACTGCCAAACTATATCTGCTGGCTATGGTAATGAAAAAATAACCTGCACGTTTTTGCTACCTCTACTTCCCGGAATAAATACAATATATTCAAAGTATAACTTTAGATACCGTATATCAAAACTTAAAAACTGTGAACCTCACAGTGTTAGAGAACTTGAAATACGTAAATCAAGTCTATTTTACATAAAATACGACAAACCAGCAATAGGAATTTTTAAACTTAAAAGACCTCTATACCAATCGAATGCAAGTGGATGCCGCTCTTTAGCAGGAGGTAACATAGTAACTGGATGGATAGCTGTCACATTCCCCGGAAGTTACTGTGTTGTTACTGGTAGTGGTTACAGAATTTTACCTAATATCCACCCATTCAACATAATTGACGTATCACAATCCGTATTATACGTTGAAAAAGAACAATACGCCACAGTAACATGCACACTCGAGAAACACACTAACTCAATCTATGCAACTTTTAAATCCGATAAACCTTGCAATTTCACTGCCGTAGCGTACTTCAACGGTAAACCAATGAAATACTATCAGGTGGCGCTTACTAACTCGAATAGAATGACGCAAACTGTGGTAATTCCAACCTCAAAAGAGGGTAACTATTGTATTGCACCAAAAGGTCAAAATCCAAACGCAACAGAGTGGAAAATCAGATTAATTTAAGTCTTTTTTTGATAATCATTTCGTATGGATACTGCAGACAAGTTGAAGTGGGCTATTTATGGGGCTTTAGTGGCTTCAGGTAAAACGACGGGAGATGCTCATAATCTGGTAGAACAAGCTTCGGCGTACATAGAATCTCTTGCGAAACTCGTTGATAGCGGAAAAATATCTTTTAACGAAGCATTTAATAGCTGTCTTGAGTTAATCGGTAAATCGGAGTCTGAACAAACGATAGATAAGTTAATCCCAATTATCAAAGAGGCAGTAGAAAAAGCAGTTGAAGAGGCACTTAGCAGTGAGATACGTGCAGAGGGAAAAAGAAGAGTTGAGGAAGAGTTGGTAGATTATTTCTTGGAACATCCAGTAGCATTAGAAAACTCCTTATCCTCCACTCCCGGATCGGTAACTTACGATGCGGCGTGGATAGCTTTTCAGCAGGTATGTAAATGGTTCAAAATTAGGAGGGACATACTTTTCAACGGGAGTAAGGATGGGAAGTGTCCGAGGTGCGGAGCTACTTTAATAGTGTATAAGGGATTATATCTGTGTCCTAAGTGCGACATTGTTTACTCTTTATCTGGAAAACACCTAATACCAGAGTTTTTCTACTCAGGGTTTGAGGAAGTGTACGAAAAGTACAAAGATTTCTGTGATTAAAACGAAACGAAATGTATTTGTATCATAAACGTAAACGGATTAACATGGACGCTCAAAAGTTTAACAAATACTTTAGTAAAATTGAGAGTTACCTGCCTGAGAACGTGAGAGAAGACGTTAGAAAATTGACTGAACTGTTGGTGAACAGTAGGAAGTGGAGGGGGGATAACGCACAAGATGTAGTTGAAGGATGCTCTATAGCTGCTATTAGTGCAGTACTCGGAAGACATCAAGCAGCAGTAATAGCTAAGAACTTAAGAAATAATAGGTTGTTTAGAGTATTGAGAAAAATTAGCGACTTGGCTATACCTCTCGCCTACGTGGATTTAGCGATAGATAGGCTTGCAGTCGAGAAACCAGAAGTAGAAAGACTACGTGAATTGGCTAAAGACATAATTCTTAGAGGTAAGGGCTTAATGGTAAACAAGATATCACCGTCGCCATTAGTAATAGCGGCATGTGCTATTTACGCAGCTGCCAAGAAAGAAAAAGTTAAACTAACTCAGAGAGAAATATCTAACGTTTTAGGAATAACTGAAGTATCTATAAGGAATTATTATAAAGAACTGGTGAATTATGTCGGTGAGGAAAGGAGATGAATTAATTAAGAAAGTTTTAAGGAAATTAGATAGGCAAGAACTTGAAGATTATTGTTTGACTATAGCTAACATTCTATATAAAAGAGGAATGACTAATGGCAAAAAGATTGCGTTGGTAAGTATCGTTGCGGCACACGAAGTTTTTTCTATACCATATCATATACTTTGTCTAGCTAAGATGTGTAAAGCAGATAGGAGAAAGTTAAGTTCTTTATTAAAGTCTATTTCTGTAGATTTATCGTCTTATGAAGCTGTGAATAGGTATGTAAGGTTTTTTTGTAGAAAAATTTTTGTTAATCAAACTAACTTAAAAAGACTTTCAAAAGAGATTATAAGGGCTGGTTGCGTTGACCCTGCCGTTGCAGTGGCTATAGCCGCATACGAGCTAAGTGAAGACATTACTGTTGCTGAATTGCTTGGAGTTTCCGAACATGATTTTATCTCTATGTACAAAAGGTGGAGAGGTGTACTTAGAAATAAACGCAAAATTTAAGTCATTCTTACATAATTTGTGGATATGAGCGAGAAAAAAACAGTTTGTGGCATCGCTGTTAAAGCAGCTCTCGACATGCTAAAGGACATGTGCGACGAAACCCAGCTTTTTAGGGAGCTTGCGTCACTTCTCGGAGTTAGCGAAGAAGATTTAGATAAACTAAACCCCCCCTCAGAGCATTGTAAAGCCGTACTCGAATCGCTCGACGAGAAACTGTGTAGAGATTTTAGAGGGCAAAGAAGCTGGGTAATGTGCAGAGCGTGGGAACTGATGGATTCAGGCATGACTTTTCGTGAGGCTATACGGACGGCATGGGCTGAGCTAAGAGAAAAGTGTGCTAAGATGGGTGTCGTCGTTTGAGTAACCTCGTCTCAATCGTTTGAGGGGATAACATGGACTTAGACACGTATAGAGATTTACCTTCTGAACCACCTTTTCCCATACCGGGACCTGATAAGTGTAAAGCGGCGTTGATGGCTTCACTCGACGTGCTGGTTGAGCAGTGCGGAGAGGAAACAGTCGATGTTTTGTGTGATTTACTGGGTGTAACGAAAGAAGACAGAGAAAAAATTCGTCAGGGGAAATGTAAGGATTTGGTAGAAGTGGGTATAACGGACTGCGTTAAAAACTCGATAAGGGCTATGAGGGTTTACGTAGTGTGTAAAACGCTGTATCTGATGAAGCAAGGGTATCCTCTCGGAAGGGCGTTAAAACTCGCTTGGTTAGAAGTTATGGCTGAAGAAGGGGGTGATGAAGATTGAGTGCAGAAGACAGGCTGGCTTACGGGAGGATAAAGAGTTTGATTAAAAGAAGACTGAATAAGAGGTTGGCTGGAGAGTGTGCGAGGTACATAGTGCTGGTTGAAGAACCAGAACATGTCGGTATTTTGGCTGAAGAGGTTTTGACAGGGGAAGCTAAAGTCGTTCATGCTGGCACGAAAGAAGGTGCTAAACTCATGGATAAGTTCGGAGTGAGGCCTCCTTGCGTACTTGAAAAAGTTGGTGGAGGGTGGAGAGTTCACAGGGTTAAGAAAGAAGGTGATACGTATTATTTAACGATTTGAACGCTGAAGAAGGCGTAACACTTCTTTCCTTGGTATTCTGCTGGGGAGTATTCTATTATTACATTGTCTATGTCCATTTCGGCGAGTTTTTGGTTAAGTTTTTTGCAGA
>JALSQI010000016.1 GCA_026985525.1 Archaeoglobaceae archaeon | reverse complement strand
AAAGAGAACATAGAGGAGGCTATGAGGAGGCTTTCTGAGTTTATCAAATCTTAATTAAATTAATAAAAATTTTTGAATTATATTGAATTGCAAAGCAAAATATAAAATAATAAGAAATATAAAAAATTCACTCAAGTCCGAAGTAGTACTTTACGTGCGGTTGCAAGAAGTAGTACAGTATAATTCCGTTGATTACTACGCCTAACAATGGAAATATTATTATTGCTGCGCCTAACGGAGCTGTTGGGCCTAACAGGGCTGGAAATGTGCCTAAGATAGATACAACGTTTATGACTATGCCTATTGCTGAGAATATAACTGTTAACCACCAGCTCCAACTCATACCATTTAAAAGTCCGTATCCAATCAAAATAAAGACTGCTCCGAAGACGATGTTGATTGCTCCTAAGGCTCCAAATACGTGTACTATCGACGGCCCCATGCTTCTACTCATCATCGCACTCTGAAACGCTGGTCCCAACGCAAATAACATTATACCTCCAATCAAGTTTAAAGCCCCTATAATTATAGACAAGATACCTAAAACTGTAACTCCAGTAGGTCTATCGCTCATGAAGTTAAAATAGAAAAGAATTATTTAAAAATTTTGTTTGCAATGTTTACTTTGATAATCTACTCCGATAGAAACGAAAATTTTAAAGTATTCTGAAACTACGAGAGTTCATGGAGTTAGAAGGAGTCGAGAAATACATTGGTGGAGATAAAATATTCAGTCCCGCCTGGATGGTTTTGCAGATGACTTTGGCTATTATCTCGTCCATAATCGTTTTTGCATCAAACATTGAAAAAATAACTTTTAATTTTTTACACAGCAAAATTTACTACTACGGTTTTCATACCTACACTCAGCCTTACTCATACTACACGTATCCTTACCACTTAACTCCGTTGAGCATAGTCTCATCAATAGTTTTTGCCGTTTCAGAGATATTGAATATTTATATATTATCAGTATTGATTTCGAGAAGAAATTTTCACTTCGAAAGAACTTCTAACCTTTACAATGCTATTTCAAAAGTTTTCGAGGAGAAGGGTTTTAAAAAAGAAGCTTGGAAAATCAAAGAGTACGTAAAGAGGTGCGAAGTCGAAACGGGAAAGAAAAACGTAGCTGGGTGGGTAGTACTTTCCTTAATACCTGTAGTAAATTTCTTTGCAATTCCGTACATATATCACTTTCTGACGAGAGATTTCTTCAAGCACAGCAAGTACGAAGAATTGATTTACGATATGTTTTCCGAAATCTTTAATAGAGAATTGGAAAGTGAAATAGAGCTTGAAATTTACTATCCAGATAGGGATACGGTCATGTACTTTTTACTCAGCGTTGCAACTGCTGGAATTGCGGGTATATACTGGTACTACACGCTGTTCTCCGATCCAAATAAACACTTCAAAGAACACTCGATTGCAGAAGAAAAACTGATTCAGTGTTTATCTAAGTTATTCCCGCTCCCCTAATTAAAATCTCTCTCTTCTCCTCGTCTATTTTAACGCAGTTATCGAAAAATTTGTTTATAACGTAAGCATTACTTATTTGGTGCATAGTAATCTTAGAAACTGTGTACTTAGTTACACCACTCGCAATAGAGGCAAAAACCATTATTTGATCCCCAACCCATTCATCAAGAGCGGCTTTGCTATTAACTCCTTCAAGAAATCTATTAGCTGCTTCTCTACCAACAACTTCAGCTTTTTTACCCTTCTCACCAAGAGAGCTACCGCCTATCAACCCACACCACAAAGTTATTCCACTACCAGTAGAGATACCTTTCCTAACTTCTATTTCTATTTCCGTTTCAAAAGGTAGCAATTCCTTAGCAGATTTTGCCTGTCTTTCCGCTACGTGAGCGGGTAAATTCTGACAGTGGCTAACGCCTTTAACAACTTTCACTTTTTCAGGTTTAAACTCCAAACCCAGCAACTTAGAGGGTTCGAAAAAAGCTCTGACCTTACCTCCCCCTTTTGGGTAATACCCTCTTTCAAGAACTAGTAGTTCAGCTTTACCACCCATCCTCTTCAATCCGTAAAAAGTAACGTTTTTCATGTAATCGACGGGAGGAGACCAGTTAACGTCAGTCCCACCTTTTATAAAAACTTCTACTTCTCTTTCAGCCACCATAGATATTGGAGAAATTACTTGAAGAATTAGAGTTACGCTCCCAGCCGTTCCCACGTCTATTTTGAGTTGTTTACCTTTAACTTTTCCGGGAAAGAATGTGATTTTGGTAGATCCCTTTTTTAACCCTTCCACTTTAGCATTAGCGATTTCTCTTGCTGCTTCTATTCCTTTCACGTGTTGCATCGCCAACCCCGGTTTAGGCCTATTAGCTCTTATGTTGTAAACCTCCACAGCCTCACCAGTTATACAAGAAAGCGCTATTGCAGTCCTTAGAATTTGCCCTCCTCCCTCTCCATAACTACCGTCAATTTTAATCATTTTAATCATTGTATCAACCCCAAAATTTTTAGCGATTGAACGACTCCATCGCCATCTTTTCCGGGAACTACTATGTCAGCTACTTTTTTAAGCTTTAAATCAGCATTTGCAACAGCTATTCCGATTCCAGCAATTTTTAGCATCTCTATATCGTTTTCAGAATCACCTATGGCGGCAAAATCTTTTACGTCAATTCCAATCTTTTCAGCCATGTATTTAAGGGCGTTACCTTTACTGACCTTACAATCGACTATGTGGTAAGCGTAACCCGAATCCAAGAGTTTTACTCCTAAACCTTCAATTATTTTTCTCGCTTTTTCAGCCGGAAAAGTCCTTCTAACGCAAACTTCAGACTTTCTGTACTCTTCATCTAAGAATTCGAGTTTAAAATAGTGTGAAAGTTTTTCTGCTGCTTTAAGGCATTTTTCTTTATCTCCTAAAACTACATCTTCTCCATCGTAGCTAAACCTTACAACACCGCCGTTTTCACATATAACCATGTCCGATACTCCTATCAGCTTTGCAGCTGTTCTCGCAAAACAGGAAATATTACCAGTAGATAAAATTACTGGGACTTTGACTTTTCTGAGTGCTTCTACAGCCCTACAGTTAAGGCTTCTATTCTTGTAAGTTATAGTCCCATCTATATCGACAGCAATCGCCCTTATCATTGTTCAATTCTGCCTTTTTCCAACATATCCATTAACTCACTTAACTCTACAGTCCCAAAACCAACTGCAGAATCAGATGCCCCATAAGATATCAACAGCTCATCATCTACTAAGATAGCTCCACACGGAAATACTGTGTAAGGCCTATCTCCATATATTTCGTAGCATTCCTTAGGCTCCATTATGTAGTGAGGAGTAACTGATGTAACTTTTCCTTCTCCATCCATAAGCATGGCAAAAACCCTGTAAGCTTTTGTTTCTGCATCTACTGCGTGCAGTAACAATAGATACTCTCCGTCAACTTTTACTGGTGGAGTGTTCCATCCGAGCTTTTCTTCGTACTTTGCCGGTTCGAGTACAGTTTCTGTATCGTTTACTATAACGTCTCCAAGCTCTTTCCTGCTAAAAACGTCGCAATTTACGACGCTTTTAACCAAGTAAAAGTTCTCATCTCTCATGTGCAATCTGTGGAAAAGATAGCACTTGTCCATTTCAACTAAGAACGAGTCTTTATCACTTATTACAAATCCTCTAAACTCTTCCGGAACTCTGAAAGCACAAAGCTTAACCCACTTTCCACCTTCGCAAACAGCAGTTACTGGCAGAGTTCTTTCAACCCTAACTGAAGGGTCGAAGTAGTGAACAGTTCTCCCGCAGTAAGTCATTACCCTTTTTCCATCTATTCTGTAAACTCTTGGATCTTCGACTCCCCAGAGATCGTACTTGTTGTCTGGAAAAACACATATATCTGCTGTATAGTGACCAGCTTCAAAACCGTTCAAAACATCGTTTAGCGGAACTCTAAACTCCGCTACTGCACTAGCGTATGTGAAATAACCGAGGACTATTCTGCCGTAAACAATGATTTCGTCTCCTTCGACATCTATTGATGCATTGAAAATCGTGACGGGATTGTCTATGGGGAATTTTTTCAGATGAACGTTTTTCGCAGTTATAACTCCCCTTCTCTTAACGATATCGGTCGTTTTGTTTTCTCTTTTTACTTTTATCCCGTCTTTTAGCTTGAATACCATGTTTAATCCGAATAACTTAGAAAATTAAAACGTTTTCCTTATGACTTCTTCAATGTCATTATCTAACTCAGAAATCCAGTCGATTTTACCGGGAGGATATTTAGCCTTACCTTCCACTACTGAAATCACTTCATCCGCTACTTCATTAATACTCTTATTAGAAGTATCTATTTCGTGTACTTCTCTGCAAACATCTAAGGCTTCAATTAGTATGGAATCTATTAGCTCCGCTTCAACGTTTTCCATGACTTTTTCCTCTCTCCACCCTCTGCAAAGAAGTCTATTCTTCAGGATTAGAGGATTGCACCTCAAAACTATTGCTGTATCGGCGAGGTGGTGAGATAAATGCCCCTCAATTATGACAAATTTTTTCGGTTTAAACTTTTCTTTTAACTTTTCTAAATCGACAACAAAGCAATTGTCCTCACAACCAATAATGCAGTCGAATTTTCTCGCCAGTTCGTTAAAACTGATTACTTCGTACCCTTTTCTTCTTAACACTTCTGCTACGCTCGTTTTTCCAACACCGGGAGTCCCAGTTAAAGCTAACGCTTTCAAAAAATCACCTCAGCTTACTAACTGCAGATATAAGCAAGTCGTTCTCTTCTTTTCTGCCAACGGTAATTCTAACATGTCCTCTGCAACATCCATAAAATTTAGAACAATCCCTGACTATAATTCCCATCTTCATTAAGCTCTCTACGAATTCTGAGGCATTACCTACGTCAGCAAAAACAAAGTTCGCATTACTCCTATAAACTTTGAAGTAATTTCCCAATTCTTTGATTAGCCTCTTCCTCTCCTCAGCATTTTTCTTTAAAACGTAATGCAAAAACTCTTTATCTTCGAGTGCCTTAGCAGCTGCATTAGCGGAAAGAGTGGAAACTGGAAAAGGAGTGGTTGCTTTGAGGTATTCTTTTCTAAGTTCTTCGCTCATAACTGCGTAGCCTATTCTAAGATTAGCTAAGCCAAAGGCTTTAGACATAGTTCTACCGATTATAACGTTTTCGTAATCGAATAAGTGTTTCAAGCTGACTCCATCGTAATCTGCAAACTCTCCATACGCCTCATCTATAAAAACTGGGCAATTACAAGACTCAATTAAAGCTCTTACGTCCTCTTCTCTCTCAGCCAAACCAGTTGGATTGTTGGGAGAGCATACTATTATCAGTTTTGGTTTTTCTCTTTTGGCAGTAGTTATAATCCTATCCACGTCAATTCTAAATTCTTCATTCCTCTCCACAAAAACTCCTTTAGCACCAAAAACCTGAATGACTGTATGGTAGTACGGATATGTTGGAACTGGTAGCAATACTGAATCTCCCCTATTGATAAAAAGTCTGAAAATCGTCTCGAGAACTCCATCCAAACCTGCACCGACAACTACCATGTCCTTAGGCCATCCGATATAAGATTCGATAGCCTCTAAAAGTTGAGGGGGAAAAGTTTCAGGATACTTGCTTAACAACTCTGAATTGAATTTTCTCAATGACTCTATTGCCTTTGGACTAACGCCATAGGGATTCTCGTTAGACGCTAACTTTACGACTCTGCTCAAACCGTATTTTCTCTTTACGTAATCCTCACTCTTTCCCGGTTCGTACGCTTTCATTCTCCTTATCTCTTCTCTAACAAATTGCATAACCCTACCTCTCACTTAGAAATTCTGAGTTCAGCTTTTTCCCACTCCTCAACACCTTTTAACGTGGATATCAAAGCTGAAACGACTCTAAAAAACACACTTTTAACGTAGGAGTTCATAGGCACTTTCTTTCCATCAACATACAGCTCCACTTCCATGTTTCGTACTTAACACTTCTGGCTTTTTACGTTTTGTGTAGCGATTAATTTTTTAACGATTAATTCTTACAGCGAGCATGCACAGAATAACGGTAATTCCGGGAGATGGAATTGGAAAGGAAGTCATGGACGCAGCAATGCTGGTTTTAGAAAAGTTTGATTTGCCTTTCGAGTTCGTCTGGATGGAGGCAGGAGACGAGGCATTAAAGAAGTACGGAAAAGCCTTACCAGACGAAACGCTTGAAGAGTGTTTAAGGAGTGATGCTGTGCTTTTTGGTGCTGCGGGAGAGACAGCTGCAGATGTTATAGTCAGACTCAGGTTTGAATTAGAAACTTTTGCAAATATAAGGCCTGCAAAGTCTTACAGAGGTATAAATTGTTTATACAAAGATGTTGACATAGTAATTGTTAGAGAAAATACAGAATGTTTATATAAAGGTTTGGAATTTGAAATTGCAGATGGAGTTACAGAGGGTATAAGAGTGATAACTAAGAAGGGTAGTGAAAGAATAGCAAAGTTTGCGTTTGAACTCGCTAAGAAAGAAGGTAGAAAAAAAGTTACGGCGTTGCACAAAGCAAACGTAATGAAAAAGACTTGCGGTCTTTTTAGAGATGTTTGTAAAAAAGTTGCCCTCAGTTATCCGGAAATAGAGTTCAACGACTACTACATTGATGCTGCATGTATGTACCTCGTAATGAATCCTCAAAGATTTGATGTAATAGTAACTACGAACATGTTTGGAGACATAGTCAGCGACTTAGCAGCGGGATTAGTTGGAGGGCTTGGTTTAGCTCCATCTGCAAACATAGGAGAAAAACACGCTATTTTCGAACCCGTACACGGCTCTGCTCCGGACATAGCAGGTAAAGGAATCGCAAACCCTTCAGCAATGATTTTAACAGTATGTATGATGTTAAGACATTTTAACTACACAAGCGAAGCGAACAGAATTGAAAAAGCATTAGAGGAAACTTTCGTAGAAGGAAAAACAACACCAGATTTAGGAGGAAACTTAAAGACTATGGAAATGGCAAGAGAAGTTGCAAAAAAAATTTAGAAATTACTCTATCTTTATTTTCTTCTTATCAGACTTCTTAGGATACTTCTTCTTAAACACGACTTCTAAGACGCCGTTGTTGTACCTTGCCTTGGCTGAGTCTGGTATGACTTCACAGGGTAGATCTACAACTTCGTAGTACCTCCTGTTTTCTCCTTCTGCTCTTATCTCCACAGACTTCTCTGAAGCACTAACGTCTATGTCTTCCTTGTTAACTCCGGGCATTTCAGCGATTATCTGAACTTCGTCGTCTGTTTCCATCACATCAACCAGTGGCTTCCTTTCCTCTACCCCCTGTCCAGCTTCCTTAGTTCCGAATTCTCTTATTTCAGGCTTTCCGTCAGGCCCTATCCTTATTGAGAAACCTCTGACTATTGGCTTTATTTCTCCACTTGTAGCTCTTCTAAATATTTCGTCTAAATCCCTCATCATTTTTTCAAACAAGTCGTCAAAGACGTCGAAGTCTCTAAACCCAAATCCAAACCAATCGAAGTCGTCCTCTCTATCTCTTTCTCTTCTCCTCCTCCACCAAGCCATACGAATCACCTCCAAATTTTCTAAATTTTCTAAATTTTTATTTTACACATAATATTTAAAAAATTTTTAGAATAATTAAATTATCGGTACATTCTGTGGAAGTCCTCCACTATTTTCTCGTAAGCCTCTATGTCCTCCTTCGTCATACTCGGCTTAACTTTTTCTAAGGCTTTCTCGAAGTGTTTCTTGGTTATCTTAAGCTTCTTTGCAACTTCCTTAGCCTCTTCTTTACTCATTCCCGGCTTTATTGCTTCTCTTATTGCCAGCATTCCAGCCTCTCTACAAACAGCTTCTATGTCAGCACCAGTGTATCCTTCAGTCTTTTCAGCGAGTTCATCTATGCTAACATCCTCTGCAAGAGGTTTACCTCTCAAGTGTATCTTGAAAATTTCCTTTCTCGCCTCCTTGTCTGGTGGCGGTATGTATATGTGTCTCTCTATTCTACCGGGTCTCAGTAACGCAGGATCAACTATGTCAGGTCTATTAGTCGCAGCTATTACTACGACGTCTTTAAGCTCTTCAAGCCCGTCTAACTCCGTTAGTAATTGGCTTACAACTCTCTCAGTCACATGGCTATCGGCACTGCTACCTCTCCTTGGAGCGAGGCTATCTATTTCGTCGAAGAAGATAACACAAGGTGCTACCTGCCTCGCTTTTCTGAACATCTCTCTAACGTGTTTCTCGCTCTCTCCTACCCACTTGCTTAGAAGCTCAGGACCTTTTACACTTATGAAGTTGGCGTTGCTCTCGTTTGCAACAGCTTTTGCAAGCAAAGTTTTACCAGTACCCGGTGGTCCGTAGAGCAGTATGCCCTTTGGAGGTTTAATGTTCGCAGCGTTGAAGACTTCAGGATACTTTAACGGCCACTCGACAGCTTCCATTAGCTCCTGCTTCGCTTTGTCAAGCCCACCTATGTCGCTCCACTTAACGTTTGGAACTTCGACTAAGACTTCTCTCATTGCAGACGGCTCTATGTTCTTCAAAGCCTCAAGGAAGTCTTCTCTCGTAACTTTTAGATTTTCTAAAACCTCTTCGGGTATCTCTTCAGCTTCTATGTCTATTTCTCCTTTCTCCATCCTGCTTCTAAGAGCGTGCATTGCAGCTTCCTTGCAGAGTGCTTCTAAGTCAGCACCGACAAATCCTATCGTCAGCTCTGCAAGCTCATCTAAGTCAACGTCTTCTGCAAGAGGCATACCTCTGGTGTGTATCTCTAATATCTCCTTTCTACCCTCTTTGTCTGGAACTCCAATTTCTATTTCTCTGTCAAACCTCCCCGGTCTCCTTAGAGCTGGGTCTATTGCATCAGGTCTATTCGTCGCAGCTATTACTATTACATCGCCCCTCGCTTCTAACCCATCCATTAAAGCCAATAGCTGTGCAACTACTCTTCTTTCGACTTCTCCAGTTACCTCTTCTCTCTTCGGAGCTATGGAGTCTATTTCGTCTATGAATATTATGGACGGCGCGTTCTCCTTTGCCTCTTCGAATATCTCCCTTAACCTCTGTTCCGACTCACCGTAGTACTTGCTCATTATCTCTGGCCCACTTATGCTGATGAAGTGAGCGTTTACCTCGTTCGCAACAGCCTTGGCTATTAGCGTTTTACCAGTACCCGGTGGGCCGTAGAGCAAAACACCTTTTGGTGGATCAATGCCAAGCCTCTGGAATAGCTCAGGATGCTTCAGTGGTAACTCTATCATTTCTCTAACCAATCTAAGTTCTCTCTTAAGTCCACCTATGTCTTCGTAAGTAACGTTCGGTACAGCTCTTTCGACTCCCTCAACTGGCTTTTCTTTGAGCTCTATCGCTGTGTTTCTCGAAACGATGACAACCCCAGCTGGTTTAGTTGCTGTAACGACGAAAGTTAGAGTGTGTCCAAACAGTTCAACTCTAATTTTCTGTCCTCTTGTAACGGGTCTGCCTTCCAGTAATCTTAACAAGTAAGCTTCTCCACCCATTAGTCTAACGGGCTCCGTTGGTGCAAGAGTTACCTTTTCAGCAGGCTTTGCTTCGACTTTTCTCACTCTAACCCTGTCGTCTATACCAACTCCAGCGTTGTTTCTAAGGCTGCCGTCAATTCTTATTATGCCCTTACCCCTATCCTCAGGATAGCCGGGCCAAACTATTGCCGGAACTGATGACTTGCCAATTATTTCTACGACATCTCCACTCTGCAATCCAAGCTTAGCCATTACTTCGGGATCTATTCTGGCTATACCTCTACCGACATCCCTGTAGTAAGCTTCAGCAACTCTAAGGGTTATTTCCTTAACATTTTTTTCCTCAGCCATACAAACACCTCCTTATATTTTATTAATTTTCAAATTATCTAATTTTACTTCATCTCATTATCGCTAAATTTCATTTAAGCTTCCAGATTTCACCATTCTTACTGATTACCTTAGCGACGATTCCTCTTTTCTCCAAATTCTCGAGAGTTTTCTTTACTTCGCTATAAGGCAAGCCAAACTGCTCAGCTATTTCCTCAGCACTGCAAATACCCTTGCTTATTCCGATTACAACTGTTCTTTCAACCTCATTAGTAAAATCCTTAGAGAGTTCCTCAGTCAACCTCTCGAAGGCCTCGTTTATTTTCTGGTTTATTACGCTCTGTATCCTTGAGATGTCTCTTTTAATTCTCTCTATTTCCTGAATTGTGTTGCTGAGCTGAGACACGCTTATTTCATTGAAGTGACTATCCAAAACCTTCTTTGCACTGCTTACAACTCTTTCAAAGTTCGTGTTGTTGGTTCCGGTGATTACAGAAGTTTCGAATACGTGGGGAGTAATTGTTATCTCAATTCTGATGCTTTTGTCTATGCAGTAGTACCTCCTTCTTCCCTCTTCAAAGCTTCTAACTATTCCTGCTCTCTCAAGCTTTTCGAGGTGTTCCAACACTGCTTTCGGTGCCATTTTCAGAGAGTAAGATATCTCACTTACATAGCAAGGTTTCTTTGATAGCAAAGCTAGTATCCTCCTCCTGCTCTCGTTTCCCAGAACTTCCAGTAGCATCTCAGCTGAATCCATGACAATCACCATTTCTAACTGATTTACTTGTTACTAACCTTAGGTTAGTAAAATGGTATATAAAGTTTTTGGTCGTATTGGTATGCGAAGTAAAATCTATTAACCCCAAGCTAAAAGAAAAGCAGGAATGATGAATGAATCCAATTCTGAGCCTTAGCGATGATGAAATAGCCCGCGTCTGACTTTTCCAATTTCTATTTTCCATTTTTTAGCAAACTCCGATCATTTTCAGTGCCATGTAAACCATTACCGCTGCAAAGATGTACTTTAACTTCTTTGGATGTAGTATGTGCGCAACTTTTACTCCAACTTGAGCCATAGGTACGCTTGTAGCTGCAAGAGCTAACCAAGAGTCCGGATTGAAGTATCCTATCATGTATCCAACTGGATATTGCCCAAACACATTGGTGTGAAGTCCGTTAACGATGTACCCTATTAACCCTCCAGCAGAAGTGAAAATCATTACTGCAGTAGAAGTTCCAACTGCTCTACGCATACCAAATCTGAGGATTACTGCCATAACTGGTACCATAAGTACTCCACCGGCCACCAATTATACCAGTAGCAGTACCAAGCAAAATTCCCCAGAACACGAGAGATGCAGTAGAAAGGTTTGGTTTTTTCCCAATTTCCGCTTTCTTAGCAGTTAACATTCTGATAGCACCAGCGAGAATTGCTACTCCAAAAGCGATTTTAAGCACTTTTGCGGGTAACATTGTAGCCGAGCTTGAACCGAAAAAAGCACCTATAGCCCCAGTTATTCCAAGTAAAAGTGCCGCTTTCCAGATAACGGCATTCTTTCTGCTGTGTCCTAAGGCTCCGCTGATTGCAGTAGGCAACACAACTGCCAAGTTCGTCCCAAACGCCGTTAGTATAGCAAGCTTTGGACTCAAGCCCATACTCGTGTAAACCCAGTACTGGACGGGTATCATTATGAAACTTAATGATATTTAAAAGATACTATTTAAAAATTAAACTAACGAAAGCAAAAAAATTATGAAAAATTATAAAAGTTATAAAAGTTAAGAGAGCATTTTGCTTTCCCACTTCTTTAAATAGCTCGAACTCTGATTGACGTCAACGAATAATTCTGCTGCTCTTTTAACGTCATCAACGGTAATGTTTCTTGAATTTCTAAGTTTTGCAAATTCATAAGCTGGAGCTAATAGCTGAACTGCGTACCTGAGGCTGTTTTTAACTCCAAGCTGCGTCAACATATCAAGTGCATCTTTTTCTAGAACCATACCAGATTCGCTCGCTCTTATTTCTAAGATTACTCTTATTTCCTCTTCGTTATACGGCTCCGTAGTTATTATAAGTAACCTGTCGAGTAAGTCGAGAGGTATTCCGTGGGGTGCAACTATATCAGTACCTCTTATCTTTGCAAAACCCCTATTAGACGCAAGTATAATTATAGGAGCCATTTCTGATTCCATAGCTCTGTTCATAAAAGCGAATAACTCTATATCCAACAGATAAGTTTCGTCTATGAACAAAACTCCCGGCACTAATTCAGCTCTCCCCTCTTCCACTAACCTCTTCACTTTTTCGTCAACAGCGTTTCTAACTTCGCTGTCTATTTCTCTACTTGATAGCATAAAGAAGAGAGAACCGCTTCTCGCGTTAGCTTCATCCAAGTCGTGAAGCGTTACGACGTAGGTGAATTCCTTCTCTTTTTCAACGCTACCAGAAGGGACTTCTACTATTTCCTCACCACCTATGTCGTATTTTCTGCTCGCTTTCTCTGTTTTACCCAATTTGGAAACTCTGCCAGTTTCTTTGTCTATTACTATTACATCTCCCACTTCTATACCCTGATATAAAAATGTCATTGCAAGTCTTCCAGAAATAGAAAACGTCTTTCTCTCATCCTTAGTTGCAAGAGTTAGCGTTGCGGATTCAGGAATCTTTTGAGTCGGATTGTACGGATTAGGCACCATGTTGTAGTCAAGACCTACGACTTCTCCTTCCAAAACTTCCCTCCTTTCCCTAATTCTAACACCTATAGCCTTTCTTATAGCCTGAATTAAAGCTTCAGTCTTTTTCATTTCAGTGCTGTAAAATTCGCTCGCAGAAACGTGAACAAAAGGCACGTCTTTCCCTAATTCCTTGCTTATTGCAACAGCTATCGCTGTTTTACCCGTTCCGGGTGGTCCTGCTATTAGTATTCCTCTGCCAGCCATTTTTCCAGCTTTTATAAGTTTAACAACTACTCCCGCTGCTTCTCTTGCCTTTACTTGTCCAACCAATCCGTCAGCTACTTTTTTTGCCCTGAGGTTTTCATCCAATCCCAGTCCCCTAATGTGAGAGTGTGCTCCTATCCTTTCAAACCTCGTAATTTCTCTTATTTCAGCCATATTGACCACCTGCAAATTTCAGTAGATTTGTAGTTCAATATAAAAGTATCGTTAGTAATGATGTATAAAAATAAATAGTATATAAAGATAAATTAGGCTCAAAAGCGGGTAAGTTTTAAATACTCGCAGTACGACATACTAACATGCCTAAGAAGAGAGAGGCACCTCCTTTAATGTCTTCTGCAGGAATAATGAGGTACTTCGATGAAGAAAAAACGCAGATTCAAATAAGCCCTAAAAGCATACTGATTTTTGGATTTGTAATGGGATTTTTAGTATTAATCCTAAACGCGTATTATGGACTCTGGCCAAAGTAAACTGCTCGTTTTCGCAGGCAGATCAAACGTTGGAAAATCAACTCTTTTTTCCAAGCTTTTTGGAGTTTCTGTTAGAAAGGGGAAAAAGCCGGGGACTACTATTAAGCCAAATTTTTGTAATGCTGGAAAAGTCGTCGCTGTAGATCTTCCGGGATACGGTTACATGAAGGGCTTGAGCTACAACTTCAGTGAAAAAGTCAGAGATTTTTTCGTCCATTACATAGAAAAAAATTCTGAAAGAATAGTTCTTGCTGTACAAGTAATAGACATAAGTTCTTTCAGAGAGATAGTGGAAAGATGGGAAAAGAAGGGGGAGATACCGATAGAAGTCGAAATGTGTGAATTCTTAAAAGAAGTGTGCAAAAACGTTTTGATTGCAGCTAACAAATCCGACAAACTTGAGAGAGAAGAGCTAAAAAGAGAGATCGATTTTGCAGTAAAAAAACTTAAAGCTGAAGTTATACCAGTTTCTGCAAAAAAAGGGGAAGTTAAAGAACTTAAAAAGAAGATAGTTGAAGTGTTGAAAAAAGAAGGTATTTCGATATCTTTCAAAAATTAACCAATCTTTTCTTTAATTAATCTTTCTAAGCTTCTCTAACAACTTTTCTTTTTTGCCATCTACTTCTACTAAAGCGTGCTCTAACACTTCATCTATTCTCGAAACGGGAATTATTTCAATTCTTCCTTCGTGTTCTGCATCGAGCATAACGTCTTCAACGTTATCTTTTGGTATTATGACCTTTTTAAGCCCTGCCTGAATTGCAGCTTCTATTTTCTGAGTTACGCCACCAACTGGTAACACATCTCCTTTAACAGACAAGCTACCTGTCATCGCAACGCTTTGGTCAACGGGTATCCCCTCTATTGCCGATATAACTGCTGTAGCTATGCTTATACTTGCAGAGTCTCCTTCAACCCCTTCGTAAGTGCCAACGAATTGGATGTGAACATCCTTACTCGATATGTCTTTTCCAGTGAACTTCTTTATTATAGCAGAAACGTTCATAACAGCTTCCATTGCTATTTCCTGCAATCTACCAGTTGCTATAACTCTTCCCTCAGATTTGCTCATCGAAGGCGTTACTTCTGCTATTATCGGTAGAACTATTCCAGCAGATTCTCCAATTACAGCAAGACCGTTTACTCTACCAACTATTTCTCCTTCATTCATAAACAGCTTGTAGTCTTTCCTTCTCTCTATGTATCTATCAGCCATCTGCTCCTCTATAGTTTTTGAAACTTTCTTAGCCGCTATTACGTGTTTTTGAGTTACGATTTCAGCCCCTTCGCTTTTTGCTATATCTCCAGCAGTTCTGACTAAACCTCCAAGTTCTCTAAGCCTAAGAGTTAACCTCTTTCTCCTTCCAGCTCTTCTCTTAGCCTCCTTTATTATCTCCGCAACAGCGTATCTGTCGAAGTGAGGTATCTTACCGTCCCTAACCACTTCCTGAGCAACAAATCTAACGAGCTTTCTTCTGTTCTCTTCCGTGTCTGGCATTGTATCGTTCATGTAAACTTCATAACCGTACCCCTCAATTCTGCTTCTAAGAGCGGGATGCATACCCATTAAAGCGTCTAAGTTACCTGCAGCGACGAGTATAAAGTCACACGGAACGGGTTCAGTTCTAACCATTGCTCCACTTGACCTCTCGCTTTGCCCAGTTATCGGAAACTTCTTTTCCTGTAGAGCTGTTAACAACTTTTGCTGAGATTCTATGGTTAGCGTGTTTATTTCATCGATATATAAAACTCCTTTGTGAGCTCTATGAATCGCTCCAGCTTCAACCCTCTCATGTGCGGGAGTTTCCAATCCGCCACTTTGGAATGGGTCATGCCTTACATCTCCAAACAAAGCTCCAGCGTGAGCTCCAGTAGCGTCTTCGAAAGGTGCTGTTTTTTTATCAGCGTTGTTAACTAAAAGCTTTGGAATGTTTCTTTCTTCTTTTGGCATCATATACCTGGCAACGAGGAATAGCATTGCAGCAGCTATAATCCCCCAGATCATCTGACCTTCAAGAGCTGAGTAGAGGATTATGAAGGACAATAGCATCATCAAAAAGAAGTTTCTCGCCTGAGCTTTTTTCATCGCTTCCTGTTTATAAGCTTCAACTATCTCCCTACCCTTTCCAGCAGGAACTGTTCTAATCTTTGGCTGATTGGGATCATCGGGGTTTGGATATACAAGTATATCTTCTAAATCCTCTTTTGGAAGGAGTTCAGCCATCGCTTTGGCGAGCATCGATTTTCCGGTACCCGGTGAGCCGATAAGCATTACATGCCTTTTCTGAACTGCAGCTTTCTTTATTGCCTCGACCGCGTGATCCTGACCAATAACTTGATCAATTAGCTTTTTTGGTACTTCTATTTCTGCAGTTGTCTCGAACTTCAGGTTTCCCAACAACTCATCTACCTTATCTTCACTTTTCTCTCCATCATCTAACATGCCAATCAAAACAGGTAAAATAGTATTAAATAAGTTTTTATGGAGTTTCAGGATTTCGTAACGAGATGAAGGTGTGTGTACTCTACTCTGGCGGTAAAGATTCAAACTTAGCGTTGGTAAAAGCAATGGAGTGCTTTGAAGTTAAATGTCTGGTATCTCTAAAACCCAAATCTGAGGAGAGCGAAATTTTTCACTATCCAAACGTGGAATTAGTCAAACTGCAAGCAAAAGCTCTTGACATCCCCTTAATTTTAGTTAACTGCTTAGATGATGAAAAAGAGAGTCTAAACGCTTTAAAATTAGGTTTAAAAAGAGTGAAAAAAATGGGGGTAGAAGGGGTTGTAACGGGAGCTATAAGGTCAACATACCAAGCTACGAGGTTTCAGAAAGTTTGCAAAGAACTAAACTTGTGGTGTTTCAATCCACTTTGGTTGAGAGAAGAGACTTCTATACTGGAAGAAATCTTGAAACTCGGATTCGAAACTATAATTGTAAGAGTTGCAGGACTGAGCGAGAGATTTCTTGGAGCAAAAATAAACAGAAAAGTGTTAAGCGAACTGAAAAAAATGAGAAAGTTTGTGAATGTTGCCGGAGAAGGTGGGGAATACGAGACTTTTGTTTTGTACGCCCCACATTTTAGGAAAAGAATAAAGATAATAGAGAGTGAAGTTACTAAGAAAAACGAATACGAGGCAACTTTAATTATAAAGAGAGCGGAACTAATACGATTATGATTGTTGTATCCGTTTGCAAATACAAACTCCACGAAGAAGAATTTGTTAGGCCCGTTGTCGAAATAGTAAGTAGAGTTGAAGATGTTGAGGTAGTCAGAATCGACGAAGAATTGGATTTTAAGGGAGAAAAAGTAATCGTCTGCGGAACGGCTTTAAAAGATTTTGAATACCTGAAAAAAGACGTTTCATGGATAAAGAAATGTAAGAGTTACCTCGGAATATGCTCAGGATATCAGATGCTCGCTAAGGCGTATTCTCTAAGGCTTGAGAGAATCGAAAAAATTGGAGTTTACGAAGTTAAAAACGTAAGACAGAACGGATTAACAAGTAAAAAGAAATTTAAAGCTTACTTCCTGCACGAATTGGCAATTCCAGAGAAAAAATACGAAGAAATAGAAATTTTATCTATATGTAGTGAGGTAGCCGCTTTTAAAGTGAAGGAAAAAAATTTTTACGGAGTTTCTTTCCACCCAGAAGTTCTGAATCCAGAAGTAATAGAGAACTTCTTGGCAAAGAAAATATAGCAGTAATTGATTACAGTAAACATGGAAGAAATAGTAGGAAAAAAAGTCAAAATAAAAGCCAAAGGTAGAATTTTCGAAGGAATAGTCATGCCTTCCACAACCGGTTCACTCGTTTTAAAGCTAAACAACGGATACAACGTAGGGTTTGTTGACTACGAAGTTATAGAAGTTGAAGACTTAGAGAGAAGAGAAGAAAAACCACCTATTTTTAAAAATCCTAAGCTACCAAACGTAAAAATAATATCGACTGGTGGAACGATAGCTAGTAAAGTAGATTACAGAACCGGTGCTGTAACAAGTCAATTTACGGCTGAAGAGATAGTAGGAGACGTTCCTGAGCTGGCAGAGATTTGCAACGTAGATGCTTGCTTACTATACAACATACTAAGCGAGAACATGAAAGTCGAGCACTGGGTTAAACTGGCAAGAGAAGTTTACAAATCTCTAAAAAAGTACGAGGGAGTTATAGTTACCCACGGAACTGATACTATGGCTTACACCGCCTCAGCCTTAGCTTTCATGCTATCTACGCCAAAACCTGTTGTTTTTGTTGGGGCACAGAGAAGTAGCGACAGGCCATCGAGCGATGCTGCAATGAACCTCGTTTGCTCAGCATTAACAGCTACATCAGACTTAGGAGAAGTCGTCGTAGTCATGCACGCGACGACGAGCGATGATTACTGCTACATCCACAGAGCTGTAAAGGTGAGAAAGTGTCATACTTCGAGGAGAGACGCTTTTAAGTCTATAAACTACCCCCCTCTCGGTAAAGTTATCTACGATACCAGAAAAATTACCTGGATTGCAGATAGAATTAGAAGAAACGAAAAAGAGCTTAGCATTAAAGATAGAATGGAAGAAAAAGTCGTGTTAATAAAGTTCTTCCCCGGCTTAAAACCGGACATTCTCGAATACTACTACTCGAAAGGTTACAGAGGATTTGTTTTAGAAGGGACTGGACTCGGACATGTTTCCACGGACTGGATAGACACGCTGAGAAAGGTAACAGAAGATAGCTTAGTCGTAATGACATCGCAGTGTTTGTGGGGAAGAATTTGTGATAGAGTTTACGACACTGGCAGGTATTTGCTGAAAGCAGGAGTCGTAGAAGGAGAAGATATGCTACCAGAGGTTGCTCTCGTAAAGCTTATGTGGTTACTCGGCAATTATGAATTGGAAGAAGCGAGAGAATTGGTAAGGAAAAACATCGTTGGTGAAATAACTTCGAGTACGAGGTATTGGGAGGCGGAGTATTGAGGAGGTGATAGATTTGAAAATACTTGCTATGGCAGATATACACAATAGAGAGTTTGGAAAAATAGATGAAGACGTAGATGTCGTCATTGTTGTTGGGGATTTTACAAATGCAGATGGTGTTGAATTTGCAAAAAAAGTTGTAGAAAAATTAAAAGAGAACTTTCCCGATACGAAGATTTTAGCCGTTCCGGGAAACATGGACGTAAAGGATGTTTTGAGCTTCCTTGAGAGTGAAGGTATTTCTATTCACGGAAAAACAGTTAAAGTTGACGGAGTTACTTTTGGTGGGCTTGGTGGTAGCAATCCAACCCCATTCAACACACCGTTTGAACTGAGTGAAGATGAAATAAAAAGCGTTTTAGAAAAAATAGAGTGTGACGTTGCTTTAATACACACACCACCTTTTGGCTATTTTGACTGGATTGCTGGTAATTCCGTGGGTAGTAAGGCTGTTGAAGAGTGGATGAAAGAGAAAAAACCAAAAATACTTGTGTGTGCTCACATCCACGAATACGAAGGAGTAGCGAAAGCAAAGGATACGCTAATAGTAAAACTCGGAACTGTAATGAATGGAAAAGCAGCAGTGATAGATATCGATGAGAGTTTCGAAAACGTAATAGTTAGATTTATAAAAATATAATTTAAAAATTTTTAAAAAATTTATGAAGATTTTTATTGTTAGTTCGTGTATTCTCGGACTTGAGTGCAGGTATGACGGAAAAGCTTTTGCAGATTTAAGTGATAAGTTAAAAGATTGCATAACTATTCCCGTTTGCCCAGAACAGCTTGCAGGTTTTCCAACCCCAAGAGAGAAGTGCGAGATCGTTGGAGGAGATGGATTCGACGTAATAAATGGAAAAGCAAGAGTTTTAACTGAAAGCGGTAAAGACGTCACAGAGTTGTTTTTGAAAGGGGCAAAAATGACTCTCAAGATTTGCAGAATCGTTAAAGCAAGTGATGCTATATTAAAAGACCTTAGTCCATCGTGTGGTGTGAAAAGTATATACGACGGCTCTTTTAGCGGGAAAAGAGTTAAAGGTGTAGGCGTAACTACGGCATTATTCTTAAAAAATGGAATAAAAATAAGGAAAATTATTTAACAGGTATTGGGAACTGAGGTGGAAACGGCTTGTGGTAGTAGTGGATGAGTATAAAGACATGTCCGTGACAGTCTTGGCAATCAACCCCATGTGGTGAGTGTATCACAAATACATTCCCGTTACTCGGCGATACAGGATTTGGATATCCGTGGCAAGCTCCACAATCTCTCATGTTTTCAGTAGTCGTTTTGTGGCAGAAAGAACATTTACCTTCCTTAGCCCAAGTCGTGTTGTGATGTAACTCAGCAATGTATTCGTCTATTTGCTTTCTCGTCTTGTGAGTTACGTTTGGTACGTGGCAATAAATACAATACTTCGTGGCGTTTAAGTGTCCGGGTATTTTATCAACCTGTGGTATGTACTGTGTTTTGGGGTTGTAATGACAGCCTAAGCACTCTCCACCAATAGGTTTAGTCACTGCAGCTTTGATTGACACGGACTCGTTTTGCTTAGTTACGTTTTGCTCTACTTTTTTTGTTACAACTTTTACAACTTTTTTCTCAGGTGTTGCGTTTAATTTTACTTTCTCTGTTTGAACACACATGCTCAAAGCGGCAGCTGTAGCCAGTGCAAAAATAAGTAAAAAAATAACAGACCTCATGGCCATGTTAACCGAGCTTTCCTGTTACAGGCTCGTAAACTGGGAGTGGTGTTGTTTTGTTAACGTACTGGTTAGCTGCACTGTGAAGCTGGGCAATTGGCTGAGTGTGGCATGCAGTACAGTAAACACCCTTTGGTAAGTGAACTTCAACGTAGTTCGTAACAGGCTTTACTGGGTTCTTCGGGTTGTGACAAAGCATACAGGGTGAGCCTCCATTTGGAGCCTTAGGTATGTGAACGTGAGTTCCAGTGCCGTGGCAAACAGAACACTGTAGGTTTATAGTTCCAGGCCCACAGTGAATCTTGTGCGGGTCACTACCATGACACTTAGTACAACCATTCGGATCCTTGTGAGCCTGATAATCAGCTGCCTTGGTGTGGCAGAGCAAACAGTTAACTTTTGCATTACTACTCGTAGTAGCGGCTTTAACCGTTTCCGTAGCAGTTGGTGTTGGGGTTGGAGTTGCCTTAGACGTAGCGGTTGGAGTTGGAGTTGGTGTTGGAGTGGGTGTTGGAGTTGCCTTAGGTGTCGTATTTTGCTGAGCACATCCAGCAACGAATCCCGATACCAATACAACCAGTATTAACAACATAAACAGCTTTTTCATTGTCATCCCTCCATTCCGGGCAGTTTAGTTTTGAAGAATAGTATATTTTAGTCTTTCGATTTTTAGAAATAAAGCATTGTAATCAAGCATTAAAGTGTTTATTCGCTTTCCGTAAAGTCTCGCCTAAAAACAATTTTACTGTTAAATCTCAACTCGTCTTTAATAAATTATAAACTTAAACCATTAAAATATAACAAATTATGGAGGAGTCGGGTAAAATCGTTAAGTCTATTAATGCAACAGTTAGAGTTCCACCAAATGTTTCCGGAAATAGAAATGATCAAAATAAAGAGAAAGAGACTCGGATTAACGCAGAAAAAACTTGCGGAATTAGTAGGGGTTAGCCAGCCCTTAATAGCAAGAATAGAGTCCGGAGATTTTGACCCAAAACTCTCCCTCGTTAGGAGGATATTTGAAGTATTAGAAGAAGTTGAAGGAAAAGCCATAAACGCTGAAAAAATTATGAATTCACCAGTAAAAGTCGTAGAAACAACTGCGAGACTTAGAGAAGCTGTAGAGATAATGATGAAACACGGGATTTCTCAAATGCCAGTAGTTAAAAAGAGTAAAGTCGTTGGCAGTATTACTGAAAGCGGAGTCGTTAAAATAATGTTAGAAAAAGGTGTAGCTGCCGGAAAGATAAGAGTTGAAGAGTGTATGGAAGCACCTTTCCCAACAGTATCTAAGGATGAGTGTCTCGACACAATATCAAAACTCCTGTTGAGTAGTCCAGCCGTTTTGGTGAGTGAGAGAAGTAAGCTTTTAGGAATAATTACCAAGCACGACGTAATGAAAGCGATAAGGTTTTGACGTCCGATAAATTCAAAATCAATTTACGCGATATTCTGTTAATGGTAAAGTTTGCTCATATGGCTGATTTACACCTCGGATACAGACAGTATGGTAGTGAAGAAAGGGCGATAGACTTTGCTCAAGCGTTTTTAAAAGCGATGAAAGAAGCTGTAAAAGAAAGAGTTGACTTCATAATAATTGCTGGGGATATGTTTCACAGAAAAAGCGACATGGATCCATTAACACTAACTCAGGCAATAAAAGTTCTGGAAATTGCAAAGGAGAGAGATGTACCAGTTATTGCAGTTGAAGGAAATCACGATTCTGCGTACTTTAGAGATACGTTTTCTTGGCTTGACTACTTAGCACATCAAAACCTTCTGATTAACTTAAAACCTAACTTTGAAGAAGACATGGTAGTGGAAGAGTGGGATGGAAGTAGCGGTGCTTACGTTGACTTGGAGTGCGGCGTCAGAGTTTACGGGATGAAGTACTACGGTTCGATGACAGAAAAAGTATTAGAAATGTATTCCAAGAAAATAAAAAAGAAGGGATTTACGATTTTTGTTGCTCATGCTGGCGTGGAGGGATACGTAAATATTCAGGGTTGCGTACCATCTTCGAGATTTCACAAACTTAACGTTGATTACATAGCCTTAGGGCACATACACATGAGCTTCATTGAAGGAAAAATACACAATCCCGGTAGCTTAGAGGTCTGCGATATAAGTGAATTGAAATACGACAGAGGATTTTTTATAGTTGAAGTCAATGGAGAAGTCAAAGCTAAATTAAAAAGAGTTGGAGGGAGAGAATTCGAAATCATAAATGCTGAAATAAAAAACGAAGAAGACATTAAAAATTTAAAGAGTAGGCTTTCTAACATAAAGGTCGAAAGGCCTGTAATTTACTTAAACATTAAGTGCAGTAGAAGTATGAGAAAAGTTTTAGATGAAGAAGAGATTAAGAGGTCTATAAAAGTTAACCCGATAGCGTTAAAAATTAGGTGGGAAATTTTTGACGAATTCTCTCCCGTAGTCAAGTTCGAAAAAGAAGACATAGAGCTTTCAGTAATATCGCAAATACTCGAAAACTACAGCTATGGAAATATAAGCGAAGAAGTCGTAACGCTCAAAAATGCATTCTGCGGAAAGTTTAGCTTAGAAAAAATAGACGAGTTCGTTGACGAAATTTTTGTTAACTCCAAAAAAGTTAAAAAAATTACTAAAACGTCTAAGGAAAATAAAGATATAGAAAAAGAAATAGCAAAGAAAAAAGAAGTAATAGGTAAATGTAAAGCTGAAACCGAAAAAATAGAAAAAGCTGAATTAAAGATGAAAGATGAAGATGAAGAAGAAGTATGGGATTGGAGGAGAACTTATGATCATAGAAGTAAGACTCGTAAACATTAAAAGTCATTCTGATACAAAATTAAATTTTACAGAGGGTGTAAATGCGATACTGGGGGAGAACGGAGCTGGAAAAACAACGATTATAGAGGCTATAGGCTTCGCTTTGTTTGATTCCCTGCCTTACAAGATAGGAGAGTTTTTGAGGAGAGGTGAAAAGAGAGGTGAAATTAGAGTTACAATTAGAGGAAGAGATGACAGGCTTTACAGAGTCGTAAGAAAAATAGAGGAAAGTAGAACCACTGAATACTACGTAGAGGATTTAGAGCTTGGAAGAATAGCTGAGGGCAGGGAAGAAGTACTCAGCTGGATAAAAGAGAACTTTGGATTTGAAAGCGATCCAAAAACGATGTTCGAAAACGTGATGGGAGTTAGGCAGGGAATGATGGTCTCTCAATTTTTAAATCCACCAAACGCAAGAGAAGCGACGTTTTCACCAGTCATAGGTGTGGAAAGTTATAGAAAGGCTTACGAAAGGAGTAGAGAGTATGAAAATTGGTTAAGAGATAAATTGAGAGACTTAGAAGTCAGAGAAGCGGAACTTAAAAGTGAAGTTGAAAATCTGAAAAAAAGGAAAGAAGAGCTTGAAAAAACTGAGAGCTTGATGAATTCCTTAAAAGGAGAAGTAGAAAAAATATCCAAAATTTTGGTAGAAAAAGAAGAAAAACTAAAAAACTTAGAAGATTTAAAGGAAAGAATTCAAAAAAGCAAGTTAAAGCTTGAAGAAGTTAAAGGAGAACTAATGTCCGTTTTAACTGAAGTTAAAAGCAAAAAAGAGGAACTGAAAAAGGCAATAGAAGCTGAAAAAAGGGCTGAAGAGCTAAAAGAGAAAGCAGAAGAGTGCGAACAAATCGAAGAAAGAGTTGAAAAGTTGGAAAAATACAAAGAAAAACTTGAAAAGAGAATAATGGAGCTAACCATAAAAGTTGAAGAGCTAAAATCAATTAGGGAGAGAGTTGAGAGCTTAAAAGCCAATGTTTCTGATATCGAGAGTTTGAGGTGTAAAGTAGAAAAACTAAAAGAGAAAGCAGAAGTAGAGAAAAAACTTGAAAATGAACTTAGAGAACTCGAAGTTATTGAAGAAAAAATAAACGGTCTCGAAAAGCAGAAAAAATACCTCTTTGAAGAAATAAGTAAAAAAATTGAAAAAATCAAGAAAAAAGAAGAATTGATAAAAGAGAAAGCAGAAGTAGAGAAAAAACTTGAAAAGTTAAAGAATGTAGAAGAGATCAGAGATAAGGCAAACGAAGCTTATGTTTATCTAAAAACAAAGCTAAGAATGGACAAAGAACAGATAGAAAAGATGTTAAAAGGCACTTGTCCAATACTCGAAGAGGATTGCAACAGAATAGTGGAAGAGGGAAAAAAGAGAAAGGTAGAATTCGAAGAGAAGTTGAAAAAGCTGAAAGCTTTGAAGTTGAAACTTGAAAAAGCTGAAAAAGCTTTAGAACTAAAGAAAAAAATGGAAGAAAAGCTCGGAGAAATAAATTCTGAGCTCAAGAACTTGGAAGAAATAGAAGAAGAAATAAAAGAAAAGAAAGTAGATTTGGAGAAAATAAAAACTGAGTTAGAAGAGCTGAAGAATAGAACTAAAAAAATAGAGGAAATTAGAGAGAAGTTAAGAGAAGTTAAAGGCTCAGAAAAAAAGCTTGCAGAAGTCCAAGAAAGGTTAAGACAGAAAGAAGAAATGCTAAAAGAGTTGAAAGAATTAGAAGAGAAAGCATTCAAGCTAAGAGGGGAGGTAAAAGAGTACCCTGAAGTAGAGAAAAAGTTGAGAGAGTTAAAAGAGGAGATTGAAAAGAGTAAAGAAAGGCTTAAGGAGTTAAAGCCAGTATTAAACGAGTACGTTTCTCTAAGAAGGATTGCTGAGGAGAGAGAAGATTTAGAAAGAAAAGTTAAAGAAAAAAGTGAAGAAGCGAGGAAGCTGCGCGCAGAGATAGAAAAAATCGAAGAAGAGCTAAAAATTGAAGAAGAGAATTTTTCAGAAGAAAATTATTATTCCGTTAAAGAAAGCGTTGAAGAGCTGAGAAAGAGATACTACGAGTTAAAGGGAAGAGTTGACGAGTTAAAGAGTAGAGCGAACGCTCTTGTAGAAGAAGTAAAAAAGCTTTGTAGCGTGGAAGAGGAATTGAAAAGAATAGTAGAAGAGAAAAAAAGAGTTGAAAAAAAGTACTTATTTGTTAAAGACTTGAGAGACGTATTCAAAAAAGCTATACCCGAAATAACCAAAGCTTACACTGATGCCGTATCTATAGAGGCTAACAGAATTTTCTGCGAACTGATGGAAGATTATTCTTGGGAGATAAGGTGGGAAAAAGATTACTCTATAAAAGCAATTTACAGAGGAAAAGAGATAGAACTAACCCAAATGAGCGGTGGAGAACAAATGTGTGCAGCGATAGCAGTAAGACTTGCACTTTTGAAGTTGCTTTCTTCTACAAGCATAGCCTTTTTCGATGAACCAACTCAAAACATGGACGAAATCAGGAGAAGAAACTTAGCAAATCAGATTTCGAGAGTAGAAGGTTTCAAACAGATATTCGTAATAAGTCATGACGACAGCTTCGAAGAAGTAGTAGGCAATGCTGTAAAGTTGAGAAAGGAGAATGGAATTACCTTAGTTGAGTAAAAGTTTTAACGAGTACAAAACTCAAATCTTCCGGATTAAGTTTCATAAAAATAGAATTTTTTACTTTCCTCGTAATCCTTTCGCAAAACTCATCATACTTTTTGTCCTTGCTGAGCATTATTAAGGCTAAGGATGATCCTTCAACTTTTCCGAGCATTTCAGCTGCATCAATAGCTTTTTTAACTGGATCATTAGGACATGTTGGCTCTCCATCAGTTATAAGAAAAACTTTTGGAGACATACCCTTAGCTACGTTGACAGCTTTCATCAAAGCTTTGGAAATGTCAGTTCTGCCCCTCGCTCTAAGGTTCACTATATCCCCATCTTTCATCTCTCTAACTGAATGATTAAAAGCAAAAATCTTGAAGTTCCTTATGTTTTTCTTTTCTAACAGAATTTTAGAGGCTAAAGCGGCTCTTACTGCTGCTTTAAGTTTTTCTCCTTTCATAGAGTCGCTCGTATCTATTAAGATTATAAATACAGCTTTACCTGTTTTTTCGTATTCTCTCGCAAGTAAGTTATCTTCCAGCCCAACCTTTCCACTAACTCTAATTTCGTTGATTAAGCTTTCCTGAATGTCAATCATGTCAAAAGTGTGCAAAAATTCGTCGAACTCAATAATTCTTTCCGGAAACAACGAGTTTGAGTTACCGCTAAGGAACTCATCTAACCCATCTGACTTATCTAACCTTTCGAGTATAAATTTCAAAGCCCTCTTAGCAATAATCCTTTCAGCTTTTTTCGTGAAAAAAATTCTATTACCTTCTCTCCTTATTAAACCAAAAGTTTCCATTTCGTCTATTACTTCCTTCCTAAAAGAGTCGTAAACTTCAATTGGATTTTCAGGTTCAATTCCAGAAGCTATATAAGATTTAACTTCTTCCCACAATTCTCTTCTTTTATTCGAACAAGCTCTAAAAATGGAAAAAGCTTTCTCGTATTCTTCTGTTCCTTCCAATTTTTCCATTTCCTTCGTTAAGTAGTAGATAGACTTGTTAATTGAAGCCTTCTCTACTTTATCTTTCACAAGCTCTCTAACTTTTAGAGATTCTTTTTTGAGCTTTTTTGTTAATTCTTCATCGAATAAACTAACACACAAATTTTCCAAAAAAGATTGAATTCTATATCTCTCCTCAAGTCTTCTACTGCAAGTCATACGTAAATGTATATTCCGTCTCCTTTCCTTTCAGCAACTTCAACACACCTCGCAAGAGATTCAAGCATGAATTCAAGAGCCGATTCTTCCATTCCTTTTGGCAAGAAGGAAAATTCTTTGTAATCTTTATAAACGTTTATTTCCTCTTTTTTCTTTAATTCCTTAGCTAATAAGGACATTTCTTTCTGCATCGAATTAAAAACTTCCGAACAGGTTATTTCGAGAGCGTCGTTTACGAGAGTGTTTACGACTTCTTCAACTTTTTCCTGCTCAAACTCTAATTTGATTCTACCCCTTACGCCCAAAACTATATTACTAAAATCTCCGTTAACGCCGTAATCAGAAATCATAACAGCTTTGTGTCCTCTCCTTACTGCAGAAGACATCACGTGATCGAATACTTTTATAGTAGCTCTGCAAGACGGTTCAACTTCCACCTTAGCGGGTAGCCTAACCTCATCACCTCTTGCAAGCCTAACGACTCTCGCCAAAGTTTTTCTATGCCACTCTGGTATTATGACTTTCTCTTTCAACCACTCGTTTGAATTTCTCATCGCAATTTCTATTTCCTCCTCAACTGTTTCTGGAGGACCAATTTCTATGACCTCCATTCTGTCGAGCAAAGGCTCCTTTATGTCCGAAACACCTCTGTAATTAGAAGGATTAGTAGAAGCAATAAATAGAACATCTATTTTCATTGGAACTATATCCCCCTCAGGAGTTGTTATCTGCTTCTCTTCAAGTAATTCGTGAAGTAGAGTTTGTAAAGCTGAGGGAATTGCACCCAATTCGTCAACGTAAGCTATCCCCCTATTAGCTTTTAGAATTCTTCCCGGAGTAAACACTTCTGGGCTATCTAAGTCGTAACCTTCTCTTATCTTCTGAAGACTTATACCACCTATGAGCTGTCTCGTCGTCATCATTGGATCTCCGCATATTCTAACAAACCTTGGTTTTACCCACTCAAGTTCGACTACTCCTTTTTCGAGCTTTTTTCTGCAAGAAAAGCATACTGGATTTACTGGATCGTCGTTTATCTTACAACCCTTTATGGCAAGTAGTTTTTCTGGCAAAAGTTTTGCTATCGCCTTAGCGAAAGTAGTTTTGCCGTATCCCTTTCTACCTCTAAACAGTATGCTCGATCCACTCATTAAGGCGTTTTTCACCAATTCTTTTTCGACGTTTTTTCCAACTATTTCACCAAACACGTCTTTTTTTAGCAAGTTCTCTCTTACGTAATCTGCTATGCTTTTTGAATGGTATTCTACATACTCATCGCTCCATATGTCTATTTCCTCTCCATCGAGTACGTACTTCATTTCGTTAGATTTTGCTCTAACCGAAATTTAGACTTTATCCTTGAAAACTGGTATTACTTTCTTCCCAAGCAATTTTATTGCCTTAGCTTTATCGACACCAATCGGACTTCCAGCAACAACGTGAGTTACCCCAACTTTTTTTAGTTCCTCAATTCTCTCGACGACTTCTTCTGGTGTGCCGCTTATCGAAAAAGCGTCGATCATTTCGTCGCTAACAGCTTTTTTAACGTCAGCCCAGCTACCACCAGAAAAAGCGTCGTTTAAAGCCTTTCTAACTTTTTCTGCTTCTTCTTTCAAGCCGTACCTTTCCAAAACTACATCTGGAGAACCAGACACTATAAAAGATACTACTATTTTCGCTTCTTCTCTCGCCTTCTCTCTATCCTTGTCTATGCTCATAGAAGTGTAAGCTACAACGTCAAATCCTTTTTTTAACTCTCCAAAACACTTAAAAGCTTCCTTAAAGTCGAGGGGGTGAGAGGCGTTTATTAGTACGCCATCTCCTATCTCAGAAGCGAGGTTCAACATCTTTGGCCCCTGTGCTCCTATGTAAATTGGAAATTTTTCTATCCCGTAATCGAGTTTAGCGTTTTTTACTTCAAACGTTTTTCCGGAGTAGTTAACTATATTTCCAGAAATCAAGCCTCTAATTATTTCAACCGCTTCCTTAACTCTCGTAAGAGGTTTATCCCAACCAATTCCGAGCCTCTGTAGAGTCATTTTATCCCCAGCAGCAATCCCCAGTATAGCCCTTCCACCACTCATTTCGTTTATAGTTGCCATAGCAGATGCTATTACGGCTGGATGGATCGTATAGGGATTTGCAACTCCGACGCCGAGGCTAACTTTCATAGTTTTTATTGACAAAATCGAAAGTATCGAGTAAGCATTTCTGTTGTTGTAGTGATCAGTTATCCACACGCTGTCAAAACCGAAATCCTCTGCTATCGAAGACAAGTATTCAATTTCATAAGGCTTTACGTTCGGAACGAATTCCACACCAAATTTCATGTTTGCCACTAAATATCACGCAATAAGTCTTTTTCTATTTCCTAAACGTTTAATAATTTGAGACAGAATTCAAAATATGTACAAGTTTGTTGAGCATACTGCGGATATAGCTATAGAAGTTTACGGAAAAACAGTGGAAGAACTGTTTAGAAATGCCACTCTCGCGTTTAGAGATGCTTTTGTTTTCCCTGAAAAAGTTAAAGGCGAAGAGAAAAGAGAAATAACGGTAAAGTTAGAAGGAGAGAGCGAAGAAGAAAAGCTGGAATACGCACTTTACGACTGGTTAAACGAGTTGCTATACCTATTCGATGCCGAACACTTTGCAGCCTTAGACGTAAAAGTAAAAGTTGATGGAGTAGTAAAGGGGGAGTTAAAGGGAGGAAAACTTAGCAGTGAAGCTGTAAAAGTAGAACCAAAAGCTATAACTCTCCACAAGTTTAAAGTCGAAAAAAATGACTTCTACAAAGCATTTTTTATCGTGGACATCTAAAATCTAAAAAAACCTTTATCCATAATCGTTTAACGTAAAAACAAAAAATAAAACAAAAATTTAAATTAAAAATCAATCTCCAAAAGTTATTACAGGAGATGTAGCTATTCTCCTCGCTCCTAACTCCCTCAACTTTGGTTTTAGAAACTTCACTTTCGCCCTGTCAAGTATTATGTGCATAGCTACTCCGCCGCCAGCCAGAGTGGATATGGTCGGATTAAACCCTTCTTTAACTAAGAACTCTTTTATAGCAGGTATGTCTTCCTCATTCGGAACGTTGAACAGTAAGCTTACGAGGTTTCTCGAAGATAGTACTTCCCTTACGTCAGTAATAAGGTTGTCCATTAACTCCCTCTTCCTACTATCTTCGTAAGCTTCTTTGTTAGCTATGAAAACGGAGTAAACTGGATCTTTGAATACATCTATTATCCTGCACCCGTTCTCTCTAAGAGTTGTTCCAAATTCTGTGACTTCGAGTATCAAATCAGCTTCCGGCTCAGGTGGTAGCAAAGCCGCTTCAGTTTTACCTATTGGATCGAAAACTACAGCGTTTAAGCCAACTGTTTCAGCGTACTTTTTAGCAAGCTCTGGAAATTCAGATGCGAACATCACTTTTCTATCTCCTACCACTTGTTTGAAGTCTTCTATGCTCTTTACGTCTGGATAGACTTCTTCGCTTATAGCAACAACCAACTTAGTTGGCCTTAAAGGCAGTTTTTCGACGACTACGACGTTACTCAAGTCATACCTAAGCTTTGAGTTTTCGAGTATATCTTCTCCCGTAAATCCAGCGTCACCTTTACCCATCATAACGTAAAACGGCATTATTTGAGGTCTTACCTGTTTGAACACTATTTCTGGGTGATCTACGCTGATCATGTAACCTCTCTTGCTCTTGTGTAGCTTATACCCCGCTTCAACTAAGGATTCCCACACCGGTTTTTCTAAATGCCCATCTGGAAAGTAAACCTTAATCATACTTCTTAGCAAAATTTGACGTCTATTTAACTTTCTCGCATAAGACCTATCTCCTCAGCAAATCTTGCTACGTGTTCAGCCTGACTAATTGCTCTTTCCACTGGAACTTTTTTGAAGATTTCTCTGTGTGTTTTAACGACTTCTTCCGGTGGCTTTGTTAAAAGGCTGACCAAAACTATAACTCCCAGAGTAATAAAGAAGTTTACGAAGAATACTGGAACTCCTGCGAGTTTAGCACCAATAACTCCAAATATTCCCGGTGCCTTAGCGTTAAACGCCCAACCATAAATCTTAGATTCCAAGATCACTTCAGAAATCAATCCATACGCCATTCCAGCTATTCCCGCTTCCTTAGTAACCCTACTCCACCACAGAGTAAGTAGAATTATTGGTCCAAATCCTACTGCTAAACCACCCCACGCAGTAGCGACTATGTCGTAAACTATTTTGCTACCACTTAACGCGAGGTATATTGCGATTGCCGTTAAAGTAAATACTACGACCCTACCCAAGTTTACCATCGTATTTTCCTCTAATTCTACTCCAAAAACCATGTGCAAAACATCCCTCGCAACAGCTGAAGACGCTACTAAAAGCTGTGAGTCTGCTGTGGACATTATAGCTGCCAATATTCCAGCTATTACGAATCCCGCAAGCCATCCGGGAAGCAAAACCATTGCCATTGCAGGAATTATTCTTTCAGGGTCCGATACGTGAACTATACCCGCTTTGAACATAGCGTAACCCAAAAATCCTGAAAAGAAAGCTCCCCACAGCACTATAATAGTCCATATTCCACTTATAAATATGCCCGGTCTTCTCAACTTTCTTGGGTCTTCAACGCTCATGTACCTCGTGACTATGTGGGGTTGCCCGAAGTAACCAACTATCCAAGATGCGTAACCTATTGCAAAAACCAACGCTGCAAAACCGGTTCTACCTCCAAAGGGGTCGAGGTGTGTTGAGGACATCAAAGCAGTCGCTCTATCAAAACCACCCAGAACACCCAAAGCAAGAACGGGCATTAAAACGAGAGTTGCAACCATGAACATTGCTTGAACTACATCTGTCCACACAACAGCAAAAAACCCGCCCATTAGAACGTAAATCATTACCACTACTGCCGTTATTACAACTCCCGTGTTTACACCAATCCCAAAAGCCTGAGCAAGAGCTTTTCCTCCAGCTGCATATTGTGCTGAAACGTAAACGGTCATGAATATTAGAATTATAAGAGCTCCGAGTATTCTAATGAGTTTTGTGTCGTCCATGAGTCTCGCTTCCAAGTAATCTGGAACGGTAATAGCTCTAAACCTACCAGAATATATTCTGAGCCTTGGACCGACGAAGACGTAATCGGCGAGAGTCCCAAAAAGACAGCCTACCGCCGCCCAAAAAGCTCCCAACCCAGATTTAAACGCCTGTCCGGGGTAACCAAGCATAAGCCATCCGCTGAAGTCGCTTGCTTTATCACTCAAAGCTGCAGCAATTATCGAAACTTTTCTTCCTCCAACAAAGTACTGGTCTTCGTTTTCGGTATATCTATTAGCCCAAATCCCTATTGCCATCAAGATTATGAGGTAAACGACGATACCTACAAGAATACCTTCCAAAAAATCACCTCCTTTCTATGTTCACCATCTTCTCGTCGTAGCCGAGTATTTCATCATCTACGTAGTACTCCATACCCGTTATCTTATCCCAAAACCCGTAAAGCAACATAACGATTACAGCAAGAAAAGTTGGTATCAATAGCAAAGCCCATCCTTCCGCACTCAGCACTTTTACACCCCCATCCGGCGGAAATGTAAAAAGTATATAGAGTTTTTTAATTGCTACTTGCGTAAAGTTTAAATCGTTATTATTAACCATGCATAACGGTATGAGACGAATTATTCTGTTGGGCTTAGTTCTCGCAATAGCCCTCGCTGGTTGTGCACAGAAAGAAGTAGTCGTTTTTCACGCGGGGAGTTTGACAAAACCCATGCAAGTTTTCGCGAAGAAGTTCGAAGAAAAGTACGGAGTAAAAGTTTACTGCGAAGCTGCTGGAAGTGCTGCAACTATAAGAAAAGTTATTGACTTACACAGAAAGGCTGACGTGGTTGCTTCAGCTGACTACTCTCTGATACCAAAAATGATGTATCCAAAATACGCTGACTGGTGCATACTCTTCGCGAGAAACGAAATGGTAATAGTTTACACGAACAAAAGCAGATACGTTAACGAAATAAATTCATCGAATTGGTATAGAATTCTTGAAAAACCAGACGTAAGAATTGGTTTCTCAAATCCAAACGATGATCCGTGTGGATATAGAGCTCAAATGGTAATGATGCTCGCAAGTTTATACTATCATAAACCGATATACAAAAAGCTGGTAGAAGACAACAGTAACATGAAATTCGTATTGGAAAATGGTACGTACGTATTAAAAATGCCTCCAACCACCAAACTCAAAATAAACACGAGCAAGATAAAAATGAGGAGTATGGAAATGTCTCTGATAAGCCTCCTTCAAAGTGGAGACGTTGACTACGTTTTCCTGTACAGAAGTGTAGCGAAGCAGTTTGGTTTAAAGTACGTGGAATTACCGCCCCAAATAAATCTTGGAAGTAACGAGTACAAAAACTATTACTCAAAAGTAGAAGTGATATTAGCAAACGGAAAGAAAGTGAGTGGTAAGCCAATAATCTATGGGCTAACGATTCCTTTAAATGCACCTCACAAAGAATTAGCTATAAAATTCGTAGAAATAATAATAAAAAATCCAGAAGTCTTTAGAAGCTTAGGACAAATACCAATAACACCTCCATTAGCTGAAAACTACAGTAACTTGCCGTCTGAGCTGAAACCCTTAGTGAAACCGCTAAGGGGGAGGTAGCTAATTGAGGTTTTTCAAATTTTTTATATGCATTTTTTCAGCTTTATCTTTTGTTCTCGTATCTCTACCAGTAATAAATCTAATACTCACTCAGTTTACATCAATTAAATCTTTCACGTCAACTCTTTTAAACGTCAACGTTTGGAGCGTTATAGCTTTGACGTACTTCGCAGCTATGCTCTCAACTCTTTTTTCAGTTTTGTTTGGCGTACCTCTCGCTTACGTACTGGAGAGGTATAGCTTTCCGATGAAGAGACTGGTAGAGAGTTTTGCAGATCTACCAGCAGTTATACCCCACACAGTAGCTGGAATTGCTTTGCTATCTGTATTGGGAAGTTCCGGACTAATTGGAAAGTTTTCGCCCGTAAAGTTCGTTGATACACTGCCGGGAGTAATTGCAGCTATGTTCTTCGTCTCATTTCCAATATTTTTGAACAGTGCCAGAGAAGGATTTGCAAAAGTTGACAGAAGATTAGAAGATGTAGCAAGAACTTTGGGTGCTAATGAGTTTAGGGCTTTTTTAACGATAACTCTGCCATTATCTATAAGAAATATAGCAGCTGGGGCTATAGTAGCATGGGCGAGAGCTGTCAGCGAGTTCGGAGCTATCGTTGTTATAGCCTACTACCCATTAGTTGCATCAACCCTGATATACGACAGATACCTAAGTGAGGGACTAAATTCAGCTGAACCAATAGCTGTTTTGCTAATACTTATAACTCTGGCAATTTTCGGTTTAATAAGGCTAACTCTTTGGAGAGATGGTTTAAAGTAAGACTAAAGTATGGAATTTGGGAATTAAGTAAAAGTAATAAAGTAATTTTAAGCAAGACACTAATTCGGGTATGGAAGTAAAGTGCAGAGTATGGATAGAAAAAGATGGAGAACATGTGTTGGGAAAAGGTGGGGCTGAAATACTGAAAGCTATTGAAGAGTTTAAGTCCATTTCAAAAGCAGCAAAGCACCTTGGCATGTCTTACAGATTTGCTTGGATGTACATAAACAGGATCGAGGAAGTAATGGGCGTAAAAATAGTCGAAAGAGAAAGGGGTGGAAAGGAGGGAGGTAAGACTATTTTAACTACGGAAGGGAAAAAATTACTGGAATTCTACGAAAGTGCTGAGAAAGTGTGCAAAAACGCTTTAAAAAGCCTTACAGATAAATAAAGAATTAAAAAACAATCACTCCTTCTTAACCAGAGTGATCTCTATAGTCGAAACGTTAACGCTCCTACCTTCGGACATAAGCTCTTCAGTGTCTATCTTAATGTCTTTCACGTCAACGTTGGGCATAAATCTGTTCCTGACAATCTCTGCAACATCGACAGCTCTGCTTATGGCTTTACCTCTCGCTTTTATTACAATTTCACTTGCACCTTCGTTAAACTGGGTCAACACAGCAAGCACGTAGTTCATTACGGGTTTGTTACCCACGTAAACCACACGTTCCTCTGCCATGTCTTTCACCTCCTTTCGAAAGCAGAAGTTGATGGTTATTTAAATTTAGCTCTAAGGATTAATTACCAGCTCCGAAAAATTAAAGTCAAAAGCTTTAACTTCATCTCTGAACTTTGGATTTAAGCAACAACCAGAAGTAACTGGATGCTTAGGAGAGTAAACGCATTTTCCCTTAAAGCTTATAGAAATTTCGTAAGTACCTATTTTCTTTGCTATATTAACTATTTCAACTTTGTCGAGACCTATTAAAGGTCTTATTACTGGAATATCAATCAACTCCTCTTCAGACTTGAGGTTAAGTATTGTTTGACTTGCAACTTGCCCAAGACTATCACCAGTAACTATAGCCAGACATCCAAGCTCTTCAGCAAGTTTTTCCGCCACGAGGAGCATACCAGACTTACAATATACACAAATATCTTTTTTTGATGAAAACTTTTTTACTAATTTTATTAATTCCTCATGCTTTACAGAAAAAAGCCTTCCTCCTCCAAGAACTCTTAACAACTCAGAAACGTATTGCAGAGAATTTCCTTGCTCGAAGTGAAGAAACACTGGCCGGTATTTTAAGACTAAATAACTCGAAACTGGCGAATCTATTCCTGCCGAAATTAAGGATACTAACACTATATCACCCCGAGAATTTTTAAGGCAAAGACGTAGCATGCCGTTCCAGCAACGTCCATGAAAGACGCTATTATTGGTATTCCAACATTATCTGGATCAATTCCCTTTCTAAAGGAGAATATTGAGAAGTAGTACGCCATAGCGTCAATTATGAACATTATCAGCTGTCCCGCAACTAAGGTAACTAAAACCATTCTCGGAAGAGAGATCGTAGGTATGTGCAACAGAACGTTAGCAGTATAACCAAAAACTCCAACCATTGTAAACATAAACGCTGCTACTAAGTGCATTACAGCAAAAGTGTAAAAAACATCTCCATCCGGTTTTGCCTTCGGTTCAAGCAAACCCAGATGGAGTAGTGAAGAAAAGCGAGCTGCTAAGATACCACCCATCGCTCCACCATCTTCGAGAAAAGCGGGGACGAGAGTTAGCAAACCAGCAGTAGCTATGAACTTCTCAAGTTTATCTCCCAAAATAGTACCTGAACCAAAATCTAAAGCCACGCATATAGCCAGTATGGGTGCACTTTCCGCTATAATTCTAATACCTAAGTCAGATTTAACAGAGTTAAAGACAAGTAATATAACAATTAACACTAATATTAAAGCGAGAGTTTTTTCTTCAAATCCAACTTTAACGACGAAAATTGTCGCAGCAAAAAGAACGGGGAGAGTGATCATATCACCAAATAGAGTTACTATCGGTATAGTCGTATGATCCGGATTCCATCCCCATCTAAAGCTACCAATAGCCAAGAACACAGTTGCAGGGACGAGAATGCTAAAAGATATGAAAGCTGTTATTTCAGCAACAAGTACCAAGTTTAAAGCTGTTAAAAAAAAGTTTTTGTTTATTCCGAGGTAATAGGCTATTGCAGAAGCGAGAATTCCATCCACGAATCCAAAGAACATCAGGAGAAATAGGGCTGAAAGGATGTTTTGATTTAGCAAGTCATTCGGTTTAAAAGATGGAGGTAATCTTCCAGTGTGAAGGTAAGAACTAAACCTTGAGCCGAGAGAAGAGAAAACGTTACCTCTCAAACCTGCACTTGGAGGTATTAGAATTATTAAAGCCGGGACTAAAAGAAAAATTGAAGAAGAATGTCCCATGACGAGGCCAGTAATCAAATCTCCAGTCGTGCATAAAAAAAGTGCAACAATGCATTCCCATACATCTCTCAAAGTTGGCCTCGTCGATATGGGCAACTTATCACCTCAATCTCTTTTCTATGTCCATAGCTTTTTTGAGAGTTGTCAGAAACATGAGGAATACGAGTGCCATTACCACCATTGCCGCTTCAAATACTGCTACAAAGTCGCTCAATCTTTCACCTCCATTTCAAGTTCTGTTATCTTAACATCCAGAATTAAAAACGCAACGTACATCAGCAAAAACGAGAGTATCATTGGGCCAAGAGCTCTACCAACGTTAAACCCAATCTGCAATGACTGCGTTGTTGGATGTAAAGAAAAAAACATTTTTGCTGATAAATAACTTAGTGGAATTGTCGCATAGCATAGAATTGCTAAAATAGACGATACTTTCGCTTTTTCTACTGGATCTTCTATAGATGCCCTTATTGCAAAATAAGCTGCATAAGCAGCCCAGAGTATTAGAACTGTAGTCTCCCTCGGATCCCAATTCCAGTAAGCTCCCCAAGCAGCTTTAGCCCATATAGAACCGCTTATAAGTGCAGCTGTAATCATAAAAAACCCAGCTTTTGCAGATGAAACGGCTATGATGTCCCATTTCTCCTCCCTCTTTATGAGGTAAGCTATTGCAGTTATCAAGGTAACTGTAAAAGCTGTGTAAGCAGTTATTGCAGAAGGCAGGTGGAAGAATAGAATTCTGTAATTGTTGTGAAGTATCGGTTCGACAGCTGGTGGTAGAACTACTAAGCCGACGTAAGATCCGTACGCAAATAGTATCAATGCCAGAACCATGGGAACTAAAGCTTTCTTCATGCCTGAATTTTTTAAAAGAAAGGTATATAGCGTTTTTGATAAATTAAAACAGTTAAATTAAGACAGTAAAAACAGTAATAGAATTCAAATCACAATTTAAAAATTTAAAAATTTAGCACTCATCGTGTGAAATTGCTCCGTTTGGACAGCTCTCAACACAAGAACAACAAACTGAACAGTTCTCCATGTTTACGGGCACGGATTTTCCTTCATCGTTCAGCTCAAAAACATCTTCCGGACAGACAGATATACATTCACCGCAGCCATCACACTTGTCGTGATCGACAACTATATTTACCACACTTACCACCTCCAAGCGAAGTAAACTCCGACCAAATTTAAACTTTTTGATTTATAAGTTTCGAAAAAAACAAAATAAGAAAGAACTTTAACCTTCGGCTCTTCTCCTCTCGTATTCCTCAATATATCTTGGAGTTGCGTAGTAAGTTGTTGAACCAGAAGACCAGTATGCTGCTTTTCCCTCTTCGATCAAATCCATAACAATTTTCTGCACAACCTTCTTGTTCATTCTAAGTACCTTGGCCAAATCCTTTATCTTCCATGTTTTCTGGTCAAGTTTTTCTAACACTTTTTGTTTGTCTTCTTCCGTATAAGTTATCTCAGCCATGTGTATCACCACTAATAGTTTAAAAATATTAAGGAATAAATAGTTTTACCATCTGAACTGAGTACCCACTCTATAGGAGGCGTACATGAACGGTGGTACTCTAAAGTCATCTATTAGGTGCCACGAGAATTCAAGCCCTGCGAGGTCGAAGAACCTCTCCCAGCCTATTCTCTCTATGAACTCAACCATTCTCTCGTGCTTCTTAGCGTTGTTTGCCCAAGCCATGAATATACTCTTAACTTTTTCAACGAGAGTTGGCCACCTTGGTGGCTCGTTTGGTACCCATGGAACAACGACTTTTGAAAGTTCTGGTGGGTGCCTTGCATCAGAAACTTTACCGGCACAGAGTATAGCAGCACCATCGTTCTCTGGGTCGAATAGGGGCATACCTGGACACATTGTGTAACAGTTTCCACAGTACATGCACTTCTCTCCATCGACTTCAAGAGTTTTCTCCTTCGCTTTAACCTTTATAGCAGCGGTTGGGCATGCTGCTGCTGTTGAAGGCAATTCACACATCCTTCTAACAGCATCGTCATCTACGAGTGGTGGAGTTCTGTGAATACCTACTATGGATATGTCAGACGCGTGGACAGCACCGCACATGTTCGCACAGCAAGCAAGACTTATTCTACACAGCCCAGGTAGTTTCATGTCAACGAAGTACTCGTAAAGCTCGTCCATTATTGCCTTAACGATACCTGAAGCGTCAATAGCTGGAGTGTGGCAGTGTATCCATCCCTGAGTGTGTATTATGTTCGTAAGACCATACTTACCTCTCGGAGTGTCCCAAGTACCTCCGCACGGGAAGCCTACTTTTTCTTCTACTTCTTTTATAAGATCATCTATCTTGCTCTCATCAGTTAATATGAACTCAACATTGTGTCTGCTTGTCCATCTCAAGTAACCGTCACAGTACTTGTCTGCAATGTCACAAAGCTCTCTGATTGTATAGATGCTTATAAGTCTCGGAGTACCGAATCTTACAACGTAAACCACATCCCCACTTTCAGCTACTCTCTTTATTACACCCGGCCTTATAACTTCGTGGTAAGCCCACTTGCCATAGTTCTTCTTTAACACGGGGTGCATCAAGTCTTTAAAGTATGGTGGACCAAAGTCGGTCTTCCACCAGGGAGGTTTCTCCTGCTGCTGCATTTAAATCTCCTCCTCCTCATATTCAAATGATCTCCACTTAATACCCTTCTCCTTAAGTTTCTTAACAACTTCCGACTGCACAAGCTCTTCTTCTTTGAAGAACATGAACGGATTCGTTCTTGGATGCTTGATCATTCTTACATCAGCTTCCTGTCCTATAACGTTCAAGAATTCTCCAATGCCTCTTCTCCATATTAGTTCTCCTACTCTTTCTCTGAACTTGCCTATGTCGTCCCACCATTCCCAGATCTTTTCAGCCATTTCACAGAGTCTGTCAAATAGCTCGTCAGCTGGTATGAAAGGTACAGCTACCCATCCAATTATTGCACCTTCTACGAATGGAGCTTTAGCTCCAATGAGTACTGTTGCTCCTCTCTCCTTACCAGGCTTGAGGGCTTTGGGCATCTTGTTTATGCAGTGCATGCACCTAACACAGTTTGAATTGTCTATCTTGATCTCCTTCTTTTCCGCATCGTAGCTTATAGCTCCCGTTGGACAAAGCTTAACTACTTCTTCTTCTATGTCCATCCATTCTGCATACTCTTTAACAGCATCCTGATCAATCTGTATTTCATCCTTCCAAGTTCCAATAACCGCACAATCTGCTCTTGCCTTAGCGGCAACACAATCGTTTGGACAGCCAGAGAACTTGAACTTGAACTTGTAAGGCCACATCGGCCTGTGAAGCTCGTTCTGATATTCCATGGTTATGTCGTAACATACTTGCAGAGTATCGTAGCATGCAAACTCGCAAAGAGCTGGACCCATGCACGCTGAGGGTGTTCTCAAGTCAGAACCGGAACCACCGATGTCAAACGGTGGGTCAAGCTTCATCATGTCTTCGAAGCAGGGCTGGAGGTATTCGCTCCTCGTACCCAGCAAGATTATGTCTCCAGTAGAACCGTGGAAGTTCGTAATACCACTACCCCACTTCTCCCATACATCCATTAGCTGTCTGAGAGCTTTCGTGGAGTAGAACCATCCAGTAGGCATGTTAACACGTATTGTGTGGAAGTGGTGTACCTCTGGCACGATATCTTCAAGATCTGAATACCTACCTATAACTCCACCACCGTAACCGACAACTGAAACTATACCACCGTGTTTCCAGTGCGTTTTCTTGTCTTTATAGCTAATCTCAATCTGTTTCAAAAGAGCTCTAGCAGAACCGGGCATTTTTATTTCTTTACCCTCTGCAACAGCTTTGTCCTGCATTTCGGCAGTCTTTTTAATTTCCTTTACAAAACTGGGCCAAGGCCCATCGGGAATCTGGTCAAGCAAAGGTGTTTCTGACAAATTCTCACCTCCGTTTAAGATTTAGCATATTCTTAGAATATATAAGCCTTTCGAAGTTTATCCATCCGTTATTTGACGTATTGTTAATCAAAGCAATCTTAAGTTGAAGAAAATTCAATTAGGAATGAATTCAAATACCCTTCGAATGAGGGTGATCGAATGACTGGGAAAGTTTACATAGTTGGTGCTGGACCGGGTGATCCTGAGTTAATGACAGTAAAAGCGGTAAAACTAATAAAGAGAGCTGATGTAATACTGTACGACAAACTTGTTGGAGAAAAGATAGTAGAAGAGATAAAAAAGCTCGGAAAAAAGGCAATATACGTTGGAAAGAACAGCAAGGAAAGAGGTATGGATAGGCAGAGAGAAATAAACGAGATGATGAAAAAGTTTGCACTTGAAGGCAAAATCGTCGTAAGGCTTAAAGGTGGAGACCCTTTTGTTTTCGGTAGAGGTGGTATAGAAGCTGAATTCTTAGCAAAGGAAAATATACCATTTGAAATAATTCCCGGGGTTAGCAGTATAAATTCTGTACCAGCAACAGCTGGAATTCCACTAACTCATCCCAACCACTCTTCGTCTATTTTAGTTGTTGCTGGTAGAGACGACATTGAAGAGTGGAAAAAAGCCCCCCTTAAAGGTACGATTGTTGTACTTATGGGAAGAGATACGCTGAGCAGTATATGCGACAACTTGATAAAAGCGGGTAGGGATGAAAATACACCAGTAGCCGTTGTGGAAAACGGAACCACTCCTGAACAAAAAGTAATTGTAGGAACTCTGAGAGACATAGCCGAGAAAGCGAAAGGTGTAAAAGGCCCAGCAATAATTGTCGTTGGAGAAGTCGTCAAAGTCAGAGAGAGACTGAGAAATTATAATCAATAAGTATTGGTTTGTATTTCGAGAAAGTATTTAAAGATGCTTTAACGTCAAGTGTCGTAAAAATTAATCGCTATCTGAATTGCTCCAAAGTTCTATTTCCTTAACAGGTTTTCCATCCTTAGTTTCCGGAGCTAACCAATCTATAAACCTCTCAAAGTTTACTCCATAAACTCTAAATACAACGGCGATCGGTGAAAGTACGCTATTCTCATCAGTAAAGTTTATTCTTGAAACTGTAGCAGCTTGCTTGTTGAGGTAAACAGTTGATTCGTTTCCTCTCCACCCTCTTCTAAGCTCAGCTCTCGCAGTGTCTAAAATTCTCTGCATCCTTAAAAGCTCTCTAAACCTGTCCAGCTTTTCAACTCTACCTTTCAAAACTCCTGTACTATCGTCAAATTCTAATTCTATTTCCGGAAACAGATTTTCAATAGCTCTTCTAACTTTTTCAACATCCTCAGTTGGATTTACCTTAGTGTAAATTTCAGCCTCCAAACACTTAGTAAAAGCTTTAAGAATTCTTCTAATCTTGTCTTTAAAGTCTTCTATGTCTCCAGAGTTTTCGACTGTCAAGTTTGCAACTTTCATAGCTTCTAACATTCCCCAAGATATTTCCCTCTCATCTCTCTTCTTTAAATCTTCAATGGACTTTATATCCCTATCATCATCTCTGCATCTTTTCAAAGCCCTCTCAAACCTCAATTCAATTGGACTCTCTATTGCTATTAAAACGAAATCCTCGCCAAAGGCTTTTTTAAATCTCTCAACTTCCGCAATACCTCTAATACCATCAATTACAACGACGTCTGAGTTGAGTTCTCTTATTTTGGGTATGCATTTCTTTGCTATTGCGTCCATACCTTCTTTTTCTCTCAACTCACTCGCGATTTTTCCAGCGTTTTCATCAGTTAATTCCAATCCCCTCCTTTTAACTTCTTCTCTAACTACATCACCCATTACAATTACGGGTACCCCCATCTCTCTTGCAACGGAAGATGCGGTACTCTTTCCACTGAGCGGTAAACCGACGAATGCTATTATCTTCATGTCAGAAAATCTGTCAGGGGAGTATTTAGAAGCTTTGTCAAATTATTTGGTAAATAATTTCTATTAAAAAGCTAAAATTTTTTATAAGTAATTTTTTATAAGCTTTTTAAAAAGCTAACGCTCTGCACCAATTCTTCTCTATTACCTCTTTTCACTTCTAAAACTACTCTTCTGCATTTTATATACCTTCTGAGTTCTCCGTAATCAATTAAACCTCTGAAAATTGGATTGTGTTCGTCATAAGGAACTGTCCAAGTTCCAAAGTTGTTGTGTACATGCATATGTCTAACGTAGCCGTTGAGTACTTTGAAGTAATCAACTAAATTAATTCTGTACTGCAGAGAAGCTATGTACGCATGTCCGACATCGAAGTTTATAGATACGCTTCTACAATTTTCAACTATTTTCAGCATTTCTTCAGGCATCTCTCCAACCCTTGTTATTCCACTTTCATCAGTGTAGAGGTTTTCCACTACAATTTCAACATCACTTATTTTTTCAAGATTTCTAAGATTTCTTATCACGTTTTCAATGCATTTACTGCTTGAATAATCCCCACAGTGAAAAACAACAGCTTCTCCATTAACTTTTTCTGCAAACTTGAGAACTTTTTCCACTACTTTTATTCCAACGTTGTTTGCGAGGTCAATTCTCGTCGATTTAATTGGAGAGTTTTGGTAGGGCGCATGAATTGTTAGATCAACTCCTTTAAATGCTTTTACCGCATTTTCCCACTCTTCAGGTCTTAATTCTGCTATTGATAACTCGACGAAGTCAAATGTATCTCTCAGGTATCCAAACTTTCCGAGTGCGGAAGAGTTTATACCCACTCTCATCCTTTCCTTTGGCATTTTAAGCACCTCTTGAAAAACATAATTTTTAAAATTTTATTAAATTTTCTACATATATTTTCAGAAAATACAGATAATAGAAAAAATTGAGAAAGTATATACTTTTCTTATTTTTTATGTTCGAAAATCGATTCAAAAAGTTATAAAAACAAATCCTTTAAATCCCAGAAAAGTTTCGGATTTTTCTTTATGAGAGCTTTCACTATACTCCCAACGCTCATATCTTTTAAATCGCAATCTTTCAAACACCTAACGAGTTTGTCCATAGTTTCATCGCTCATTTTGAGCAGTTTTTTCTGTAGAGCTTTATTTCTCTCAAGAGTTTTTCCAAAGTCTTCTTTCCACCTCCTGTCGTAAACACTAAGAAATTTAGCTGAAAAGTCGTTTCTTTTTACAGCTTCAGCTGCAACTTCTCCAGCAATTTTACCACCTTTCATTGCATTTATAATTCCTCCTCCAGTTATTGGATCTGCATGTCTCGCAGCATCTCCAACGAGCAAACACCTTTCAGCAGAAGCCTTTTCCATTGGACTTACTGGAACTCCTCCAGCTACAACTTCAACTACATGAGTAGTGTCAACTCCCTCTTTTTCAAGAAAATCGTCAAGGTAAGCCTTTGCAGGTTTTTTAGCCATTGAAGGCATTACACCTATACCAAAGTTTCCAGAACTGTTGCCTTTTGGGAACATCCAGATATATCCACCGGGAGATCTGTTATGCCCCAGCCAAAAGTGGCAATAATCCATGTCGTATTTCAAATTTGTTATTAAATACTGAACACAACTCTCTATTTCGTTCAACCTTAGAGTTGTGTCTATCCCCATCCACTTACCAACTCTACTCTCAACACCATCCGCACCTATCACTATGCTCGCATAAACGTCAAATTCTTCACCCATCCTCCTCAACTTTATTTTAAGGCTCTCTTTTTTCTTTTCTATCCCTATTGCTGTTGTTTTTACCATAACTTCCGCTCCAGCTTTTGCAGCCTGCTTTGCTAACCACCTATCGAAAATTTTTCTCTCAAGAATGTATCCTACTTCATTACCCGCCTGCTCAGCTGACAAGGTTATTACTTCATTGCTTGGAGAGTATATCTTTGCTCCAGCCACTTCTGCGGCAATCCAAGCTTTCTTAACATCGACTAAGGAAGAGAGTTCTTCTTTACTTACGCCTTCAGCACATCTTACTGGAGCTCCGATTTCCTGCCTTTTTTCTACCATTAAAACTTTTAATCCCAGCTCTGCTGCTGTTTTAGCAGCCATACTCCCGCCTGGACCAGCTCCAACAACTACAACATCGTAAACATCATCAACATCGTTCAATTGTTACACCTCCTCAATTCTGAGAGCATTCATTGGACAAACTTTAACGCATAAACCACAGCAATTGCAGAGCTCTCGATTTATTACCAAGAAAGTTTCCACGAGTTCATTTGCATTGTTTTTGCAAACAGAAACGCACGCACCGCAGTACGCACATTTAAACCTGTCAACCACCACCTCTTTGGAAGGCATGATTAAATATACGTTTCTGTGTTTTAATCGTTTCTGAATTCTATTTTGCGGAAAAGTTATTAACAACGTTGTGGAGGTAAGTCCATGCTCAGCAAGGTCTATCTTAAAACAAGGTTATTCACACTCACAGTCATATCAGTTTTAGTAGGCCTTGCAACAGGTATAATGGCGTTCTTTCTCGCAGCAGCAATAGAATTGGGCAGTAAATTCTTTCTCTCAGGGTTGGATAGCTATACAGCACCGCACTCCTTTGGAGAAGTTGAAATTTTTCACTTCCACTTCCACCTCGGAATACTGCCCCTATTCGTAATACCGGCGATAGGTGGACTTTTATGCGGCATAGTTGGTTATTACTTAGCTCCTGAAACTCTTGGAGGCGGTTCAGGACAGGCAGTAAAGGCTTTTCATCATCTTAAGGAAAGAATAGCAAGCAAGGTACCATTCGTAAAAGTAATTGTAACTGGTCTAACGATAGGCAGCGGAGGGAGTGGTGGAAGAGAAGGGCCAATCATGCAGATAGGAGCAGGAATGGGCTCAATAATAGGAGGCAGATTGAAGATAAGTGAAAAAGACAAAAAAATACTGATAGCGAGTGGAATCGGTGCGGGAATGAGTGCTGTTTTCATGGCTCCCCTTGGAGGAGCTATATTCGGTATAGAAGTTCTTTACAAAAAAGATTACGAAGTTGAAGCAATAATTCCAGCTGTAATAGCTTCAATAGTGTCTTTTGCAGTTTTTACGTCAATTCTCGATTACTTTGCTGGAATGCCGTTTGGGGAGTTGAGAATATTTTCAACGCCCCCCGTAATAATAAAATCTCCTTTTGAACTGCTAACTTACTTAATGTTGGGTATAGCTTGTGGGTTGCTAAGCCTTTTTTACATTTTTACTTACAAAGCTGTAAAAAAGTTTTTCAAAAGTTTGCCAATCCATACAGCAATTAGACCAGCAATAGGAGGTTTAATAGTCGGGTTAATTGGCTGGAAATTTCCTTACATACTGGGAACTGGCTATGGCTATGCTGAAAAAGCTATTCACGGAGCCTATCCAATAGCTGCACTTTTATTTGCAATAGCTATTGTAAAGATTATATCTACGACTATAACTGTTGGCAGCGGTGGTAGTGGTGGTCTATTCGCCCCAGCAGTCGTGATAGGTTGCATGTTTGGTGGTGCTATAGGATATGTAATACACAACGCTTTCCCCGGACTCGTAGGCAGTCCCGTAGGCTATATGCTCGTTGGGATGGCTGCAATGTTGGCTGGAGCTTTTAAAACACCACTAGCAGGAATAATAATGGTTCTTGAAATGACTGGGAGTTACAACTTACTACCAGCACTTGCAATAGCATCGATAGTATCCTACGCCATAACGGGAAGTTACACTCTTTGCGAAGGTCAGTACGATACGAGAGTTGAAAGCCCAGTACACAGCAGAGAGATGTCCATAGACATTCTAAAAAGAATAAAAGTTGAGGACGCTATGATTCCAAAAGAAAAGCTGATAATAGTCAGCCCTGAAACTACTGTGATGGAAGTAATGAAATTGATAGAAAAGTACGGACACATAGGATTTCCAGTAATGGAAAAAGGAGAGTTGGTGGGCATAGTAACGTTCGAAGATGCTGAGAGGGTTCCACAAGAACTAAGAGAGGTGACTAAGGTTAGAGATGTCATGTCGAGACATTTGATAGTTACTTATCCAGATGAGAGTTTGAGTGACGCTTTGATAAAGTTAGCAACGTATGGAGTTGGGAGGTTACCTGTCGTAAGAAGAGACAATCCCAAAGTTTTGCTGGGAATGATAAACAGACCAGCTATAATAAGAGCTTACGCGAGATATACTATGGAGATGGCTGAAGAAAGTAGGAGAGTATAGCAGTTGTCAATATTTTTTCTTTGTTTGTCAAAAAATGTCCAGCAACAATTATATAGTCATTATTACAACTTAGGATTTATGATAGGTGAAGTAGTATTCTGTGAAAAGAAAAAAATGCTTAAAGTAGTAGATGTCGAATGCTGGAATTGCGAGTACAACATAATAAACGGTGGATTTTGCTATCCGTGGCCAAAAGCCAAAGCGAGAACGTAGTGAACGTAGTATTTCAGAAGAAAGCGTCAAGCGTTTTTTGGCCTTTGCCTTTAATCTCACTCTCCGAGAATCCAAAACGTTCGAGAATTCTCATGACTACTGGAATCACCTGTTTATCTACGTAGTAATCTTTGTCCAGCTTGTAAGCGTTTCCGTCAACATCGATTACGTTCTCTCCGTCAAAAGACGTTATTAAATCGACTGGAAAAGCCCTATCGCTAACGCTTCCAGCTCCTTTTAGAACTATATATCCTACTTTAGAGCCTATTGTGTAAACTATGCCTTTCTTCGCCGCTTTCATAGCAGCTTTAACGTGAGCTTGCATACTTTCGTACTTGCTGGGTTTCTTAGTCAAGCTTTTATATATAACATAATATTCGAGAGGATACTTTCCAGCCTTGATATTTTCTATTGTTTTTCTAACGAATTCTACAGCTTTTTCAACGTTTCTTTCCTTCAGAATTATCTCGATCACATTTCTCTGCACTTCTTTTGCCAATTCACACCAATCGCCTCTCCTAACTTCAAGTCCTTTTACCACAATTCTACCGTCAGCCGTAAGTCCGGCGTACCTCTTCTTTTCAACAAAGAATATAGTTTTGTAATATTCTTCTATCTCTATTTGAATAGGCATACTCTTTTTGAGAATTCCCGTCAGTTTCTTAACTTCTCTTTCCAACCTTTTTAGATCAAGCTCGTCTTTCTTAACAAATATGCTGTCCGTATCTCCATACAAAACCTCGTATCCTTCTTTTTCAGCTATTTTAACAGAAGTTTTTATGAAGTGCCTTCCCCAAGCAGTTGTCGCTTCTGCACACTCCCTACAATACCACCTTGCCATACTCCACCCAGTATAACCGTAAAAGGAATTAGTCAAAACTTTCAGAGTTGCCTGTTTCACGTCTAACAACTTATACTCCTTGCTATTTCTATCGAGTTTTTTCATAATTTTTTTAATTTTTCTCCTTTTTTCAATCAGCATTCTTAAAATTCTTCTAAAAAATCCGTCCGGCTCTTTTTTAAAAGCGTGTCCCACTTCTGGAGCTATATAACATCCCTCTCTACAATCCTTCGTTAGAGTATCGGGACTAATGTTAAACGCAATCATTATGGAAGGGTACATGGAAGCAAAGTCTAAGCATATCACGTTCTCGTGTAAACCCCTAACCGGATCCAAAACGAACGCACCTTCGTAAGTTTCTCCTCCTTCCCTCGGATTAGGAGCTATTTCTCCTGCCCTATGTGCTTCACTCATCAAAAGCCACTCTACTTGCTTACCTCTACCACTCCTCGCTACATCGTCTGGAGGTATTCTAATCATTTTACTAAGCTCGTACTGCATAGGTAAAAGCTCTTCAGCTATGTAGTAAGTGTTTAAAACGTCCTGCTTGGCGTATTTCAAAACTGCCTCTCTATCTCCAGAGCTCCACTTCCGGTAAATATCTTTCGCCTCTATATCCGCTATCTCCACCTTGGTTCCCAAGTATTCAGCCACGTTTTCGAGTTTCTTTATCTTTACGTCTATACTCCTAAGAGCTATATCGTACAAGTCTATGTCCAGCCTACCAGCTATTTTTGGCCTTCTCGGATTTCCCGGTTTAAAGATGAGAGAGCTAAGGTCTCTACCTATTTCCAACTTAATACCGTACTTTTCAGCTCTCTTCTTTATATAAGGCCAGTCGAAAGCATCTTGGTTGTAACCAACTATGACATCTGGATCAAGTTCTCTGATAAGATGAAGAAATCTCGATATGACGTCTTTTTCACTCATGCCTTCTCCAACGTGAATTATTTCTTCGAAGTCTCCACATTTTACGGATATAACAATTATAGGATCTTTTTCGGGATCTGGCATACCTATTCTCGTTAGCATCTCGCAATCGAAAGCGAGAACTTTTAACTCTGGAAAGTCTTCCATTTCAATTCTTTCAATCCTTTCAGCTTTAAACTCCGTCAACCTTCTAACGGTTTTTTCTCCTTCAACTTTAATTCCGTCCATACAAGCTAAGTCCCTGTCAATCAAGTATCTGTAAGCAAAAGGTATGTCCGCCTCTCTAACTTCAAGTCCCATTGAAGAAATAGCTTCTCTCAGCTTTGGAACGTGCTGTGGGTGTTTTGCATAGATTTTAAAAGCTTCAACTTCTTTTCCTAGATATTTAGCTTTTACAACTTCCACGCTTTCTGGAGAAATCAATTCACCTTTTCTCTCCACTTTAACGTCGAGTATATCTTTTTCGCTAAAACCTTCTTCGACGAAAGCGTAAAAGTATGGTTTAAAAGAGCTGTCGTAAACGACGAATATACCATCTTCATTCTTGCACCACAACCTTATAACTGCCCTTTCGTTTTTGGTTACGTAGTCAACATCCAACAGCCATCCCTGTATCATCGAATAGAGTTAGAACTACTACTGTTTAGTTCTTTTGATATAATCTTCATCAACCCTAATCGATTTACCCTTTACGTAGTTAAATAAGTCTTTACCCCACCTAAGACCGTCTTCGCTAAGACAGACGAAATCTCTCCTGTAATCGAAGAAACCGTTCAAAAAGTAAAAAGATATGGAAAAATATCTATCAGTAACTACCATACTGAATCTAAAATCTTTTTTAGAAACGTAAAATTTAACATTCGTATAACTAATACCCTCCAAAAGCTCTTTAAAGTAATTCGAAATTATGTGTTCAAACGTTTTCCTATTAACGCACAACTCTATTTTAACCCCTTCTCTCGCAAGATTCAAAAAAGTATTTACGTATTCTGGAAAGAAAATGGTAGAATAACCATATATTTCTTTTGCGTTTAAAATTGCTTCCATAAATTCCAAGTGTGGTCTAAAAGTGTCGTTCTTTCTCTCCACAACCCTTATTTCACTCAACTCGTAAAGTCTTTTCAAGAGCTTTCTCGGTATGTCTTCTATGCAATACTCGTTTATGTTATCTAATTTTTTAAGAAATTCAAAGTACCTCTCTACGACGCTGCAACACGTTAGAACGAGTTCACCTTTCGTAGTAACCCCTTCTTCAGATATCAACTCTAAGGAGGAAAGTTTTGAAAATATTTGCAACAAAGTAGAGTTAGACAGTTTGAGCTTAGCCTTTATCTCGCTTTTATTCGACCCCATTTTCAGCTCTTTCAAAACCTCAATCGTTCTCTTTGATTGAAGAATCGATAAGACGTCCATTTTTACGTCCATTCCTACAACTCCCTCAAAGTGCCGTCAAAAACCCTTACAGCATTTCCAGTCATGTACGCTCTAAGCCTGTCGTTCTCTACAAGCTCGATTTCCAACTCTCCCCCTCTTGTAATAACTTTAACTTTACTTCCGCACATTCCAAGCTTGTAAGCTATTGCTGAGGCTGCAACACTTCCAGTACCGCAGCTTAAAGTTTCGTCTTCAACTCCCCTCTCGTAAGTCCTTATTTTCAACTCTCCGTCAAAACTTACAAAGTTAACGTTAGTTCCGGTTGGAAAAAACTTGCTGTACCTTATTTTTTTAGCTTCCGAGATGTCTAACCTTTCTAAGTCATCTA
>JALSQI010000015.1 GCA_026985525.1 Archaeoglobaceae archaeon | reverse complement strand
ATATATGCAACTCTGAAAGTCATAGTAGGGGCTAAAACTCGAATTAGAAGGGCCCGGACCGGGATTCGAACCCGGCTCCTGGGATCCACAGTCCCAGAGGATAACCACTACCCCATCCGGGCCATCTATTAAATTTAGCTGTTGCATGATTTTAAAAATTTTGTCCTATAACGTCAAGTAGGAACTTTGCCAATCTTATTTCATCTTCTCTGCACTTCATCAAAATGTTCGTTTTTACGTGCTTAAATTCGCAATCGTCTTTTTCGTGTACCACTATTAAGTCTAAAAAGTCAGAGTAGCATTCAGCGACTCCACTGGCTGACACTTCCAAACCAAAAGCCCTCATTAGCTTTTCAGCGGGACCACTCACGGCTTTTTTACCGACAATAGGGGAAATGGCTACCACAAACTTATCTTTTAGCATTTTTCTCATTTCTCCAACTTCTAAAATCGGAGTTATACTCGTTACTGGATTGCTTGGCCCTATAACGATTGCATCACTCTCTATTACTGCCCTTTTTACGTCTTTAGTTAATTTAGCTTTTTCTATACCTCTAAACTCTACTTTTTCTACCTCCGGTTTTCCCCTCTCTACTACCCAGAATTCTTGAAAGTGTAACCATCCCTTCGGAGTTTTAACGTAAGTCGAAACTTCTTCTTCGCAAACTGGAAGTACTTCTGCCTTAACGCCGAAAGCGTTTTTTATAGCCCTTGTAGCTTCAGTTAAAGTAAATCCGTTTCTCAACATCTCACTTCTCGCTATGTGCGTCGCTCTATCAACATCGCCAATTATCATCTCTTCTTCAAAGCCAAGCTCTTTTAATCTCCTGTGAGTAATAAACGTGTCATTCTTTATTCCCCACCACTTGCTGTCGTCTATTACGTCAGCTATAGCGTAAACGACTGAGTCTATGTCTGGACATATCTTGTTGCCAGAAATCCATACGTCCTCGGCAATGTTTACTACAACACTAAAATCTGGATTTATCTTAGAATACCCTCTAAGTAGTTTTGGAGTGCCAGTTCCACCAGATAGAAAGCATAACTTCATTCTATCACCTGCGAAGGCGTTTTACTAAATCTTCAGAAATTATGTACTCATCACTCTCTCTCCTCGTCCCTACTATTACTTTGTAGCCCTCAGGCGTTTTTTCGAGAACCCCAGAAACTTCAACTCTTTCTCCTTTAAAAGCTTGGGCAGTATAAGTGTGAGTAAAACACAAAACTTCTACTTCTCTAATTTTTAAGTCAACGTTAGCGAGAGGGTATCTCGCAGGATAATCGAATACTGCTGAGTCGTCTTTGACTACTCCTCTAAGCTTAACTCTCCCCAACTTTACGCCAGAAACCTCTGGATAGATATGTAAGCAATCGTAATCTCTCACGTAAAGCAAGTCGAAGTATATTCCGTTTAAAACAGCTCTGTTGAACTTTCTCAATTCGTGCGCGACGAAAGTCTCAAAATCTATTACTGGTTTTCTCTTTTCGTATATTTTTTTCCAATCGGGGTATTGAAGTAAACCGCTCTCAATTCCTTTTTTAACGATTTCTCTCGCAGTATTCCACCACTTACCGTAAACGACGAAGTCAACGTCAGAACTCTCTTTTGCTAAACCTATTAGTCTGGAACCGGTAATTCCTTTGTGAGTTTTAGGAATAGGAGAAAACAAATCGTAAACTCTGGCAACTTTTTCGTCTCTTTTAACTATTTCTGGTGTAAGCACTTCAGGTTTTAAAACTGAAACTCCTTTTTCTGGAATAAAAAATATCCCGTCTTTCTGGTATTCTTTAAAGTATTCGAGAGCTTCGCTGTGGTTAAGCTTAACGTAGCAGAGATCTCCAACTCTAACTTCTTGTTTTTTATCTTTTTTGGTTAGCATTTCGCATGGAATGTATCTCAGAAGGCATTTAACGTAGTTAGAGTTAAAGTAAGAGACTACGGAAAAGTAGCATCCTTTAAATTTTACGAAGTCTCTCAACCTGATCATTTTCTCCATTTACGTTGGTACATTGCGTAAACTCTTCTGATTTCTTTTGCTTGAGCTTTTTCTCCTTCTTTTTTTAACAATTTTCCATTTATTAGCTTTATTCTCGTTATCTTAAACCTCTTTCTGTTTATTTCAAGTACTTCGCCCACTTCAAATTCAGTATCTCCTGAAACGAGGGTTTTGTAAGGAGTGGTGATTGCCCCTTTGTGAAGGCTTATTTTCACGATTACTTCACCGACATCTCTAAGCCAGACAGTTGAAACATCCTTAGCTTCAGCGTATTCTGCTCTCGAACCATCTTTAAATTCAAGAGAAGTAATTTCCCCAACTTTGTATCCATCGCTAACTTCAACTATTACTTCTTCTCCAACTTCCAAAACTGCATTTTCCTCAACTCTCAACTTTCCTTTTTCAGATGTTGCTCCTGAACTCAGTATAGCTCTAAGCTCTATTTCCTTTGGCTTCCTCAACTCAACGACGCTACCGCAAACCTTACACCTGTAAAGGTTTTTGTCAGCTCTTATGAGCTCATGCTCCGTTTCTTCTCCACAAACGTCACAGTATATCTCCATAACTACGTCCCCTCCAAGCTTCTTAAAGTTTCTAAAGCAGCTTTTAGTGTTCTGAAGTAATCTTCACAAGCTGAAATTAGGCTTTCTATCCTGTTAGTAACAATTCTAACGACTAACTCATTACCCCTAACTTCGCTAAAGCACCATCCCGGATCATCCGGTTTTAAAGACAATGCTACTATATTAGCTCTTTCTTCATCCATAATTAAGAAGAGCTCAGCATTGCACAGCAAAGCCTGTCCACCTCTTTTATAAATTCTTCAACTCTATCAGCAGGCAACATAGCACCAGCGGCAACGCTGTGTCCACCACCTCTACCACCAACTTTTTCAGCTGCCAACCTCATGACCTCACCAAGATCAACTTTTATTCTCGGATTTGCTCTTGAAGAGACTTTCGCAGAATCGTTTTTTATGTTAACTGCTATAAAAGGTTTATCTGAAAACAGATAACGGGATAGAACTGTAGCAACTGGACCTGTTGACGGAGCTTTTTCCATTACCAAATACCTTATGCACTCACCCTCTTTTATTTCCTCTCTTCTCTTTGTAATTTCCTCTAACAACTCTATTTGAAACTTCTTCCATATTCTGTAGCCTTTTTCAAGGTAACTTTCATCCTTAGCACAAATAGCAAAACCTACGCTACAGGCTGCAGCTCTCCCGCAAGCGTTTATGACGTCGGTGTAAGTTACGGCGTTTTTTATAAGCTCTTCTTTTAGCACTATTTTTCTACCTATGAACTCTTCAATTACTCCGTCGTAAGCTCCCTGCTTTAGCAAGCGAATGACAATTGCGTTAGCGAGTTTTCTCGTTTCCTCCTCACTTAGTTCATCTACTTCCTCCTCCCCGCTAAATCCTATTTTCCCAAGAAACTCGTCCAACTCTGCATCTTTCTCGTAGAAGTCTAAAAAAGGCTCTGTTGATAACTGTAAAACTTCTCTGAGCTTTCCAGAGTGTATGTTCAATCCCTTTTGTACATCTACGAATCCAAGTTCTATTCCCTTTTTAACGACTACCTCGTTACCACCGACAATTTTCTGCTTGTCACCAAGTATTCCTGCTATAGCGACGGCTGTTAAGTCTTCGTTATTGCCTAAGCACTCAGCAACTATGTAAGCCGTACTACTCGCACAGAGCTCGTAAGTACCATCTAATCCTGCAAGATGGGGGTTGACGTGAGCAACTATCTTATCTTCAGCCTCTATCCTACCAATTGGATAGTGGTGGTCTATTATAACTACGTCCTGTTCTATTTCCGAAACTATGTCTGGGTAACCGCTACCCATGTCCGATAGTATCACCAAGTCGGAATCGCATTCTGGAACGGAGTTTAAACCTTTTAGGAATGTGAGGTGAAACTGCTTTCCAAGCCTTTTAACTGCTATTGCGATTACAGCTCCACTACTTATTCCATCAGCATCGTAATGAGTGTATATGTGAACGCTTTCAGCTTTTCTTATTAACTCAGCTGCCTTAACTGCTTCAACTCTTAGCATGTCGAGCATAGATTTAGCGTTACCCTCTCAGTTTTAACTCTTA
>JALSQI010000014.1 GCA_026985525.1 Archaeoglobaceae archaeon | reverse complement strand
CTCGTACCGTATTACGTTGATGAACTTGAAGTGGAGAATATAGCTAAGTTTTTGTCATCTCTAAGTGAAGAAATTCCGTACAGCTTGCTCATCTTCCACCCAGATTTTAGGCTTTCAGACATGCCCATAACTCCCGTCAATCAAGTTAAAAATTGCTACAGGGTTGCGAAAAAGTACCTTAAAAACGTACACATAGGCAATATATTTTTGATTCAATGATTCTTTGATTCAATAATTTAAAAATAATCTTTCAAAATAAATTATACTAATGATCTCTTGAAACTAAATAATCCGCTATGCTTTCAAGCAAATCCTTAGCTTCACTTTCTGGAAGTTTTTTCAACTCTTTTTTACCCATTTCAACGAAGTGTTTAGCTTTATTCTTTGCGTACTCAATAGCTCCACACTCTTCTAACATCCTAACGGATTTCTCGATTTCATCAGCATTAGCTTTCTTTTTACCAAAAACTGGCACCTCAATTCCTCTTTTAGCAGCCTCTATGACTATCAAAGTCTTCTTCCCTTCTAACAAGTCACTTCCCCAGTCCTTACCAATTTTTTCTTTACCCACTAAATCTAAGACGTCGTCGTGGATTTGAAATCCTATACCGCAATACTCACCAAACTTCCATAGACTCTCGGCAAACTCATTTTCACCGGCTAAAACTGCTGAAATTGCACAAGAACAAGCTATTAAAACTGCTGTTTTCTTCCTAACCATTTCTATATACTCTTCTTCTCCAACTTCTTTTAAGCTCATGTTTTCAAAACTCATGTCTATGTACTGTCCTTCGCATATCTCCACGCAAACGTCTGCAAGCATTCTGCACGCTTTGACGATGTTTTCAGCTTCAAAATCGCTCTCAGACAGTATGCTGAAAGCTTTTGCAAACAAAGTATCTCCAGCTAAAATTGCGGTAGGTTCTCCGTAAAGAGTGTGGACTGTTTTTACCCCCCTCCTCATTTCATCCCTGTCCATTATGTCGTCGTGTATCAATGTGAAGTTGTGTATGGTTTCAACTGCAACCGCCGCTTTTACTGCTCTTTCACATTTCACTCCAATCGCTTCTGAGGCTATTAAGCACATTACTGGCCTCAGCCTTTTTCCTCCCGCATCTATTAAGTGTCTTGCTGCTCTGTAAAGTCCTTCCGGATCCTTGATAGGTATTAAGTACTCTATAGCCTTGTTTATTACCTCCCCTCTCTTTTTCACCTCTTCGATCAAGTCGTGCTTTTTTTGATTCATCTTTATTTCCCCCGCTTTGAACGGGATTCCATCCACTCCCTCAATCTGCCTGAGATAAAGATTTTTCCTTTCAGTTCTTCGACTTTTTTCGAAGCGGTTAGGAACATAGCTACTTTCAAGCCAAGCACGAAGTATTCAAGTTTTTCTAAGACTTCTTCTGCTGAAATTAATGCTGGCTTCAAAAAAGGAAGGGCAGAACTTGAAATTTTCGCTCCGAGAGCTAAGGCTTTTGCAACGTCAACACCACTTCTTATTCCACCAGTAGCTATTGTTGGTAACACATCACAGCAGTCAACAATGCAAAAAGCCGTGGGTATTCCCCAATCCCAGAAGTCTTTTCCGACTTCTCTCCATACGCCTTTGGCTCTGTAAACTTCTACTCCACTCCAGCTCGTTCCGCCTTTTCCCCCAACATCTATCGCTGAAGCTCCAACTTCTTTTACGAGTAAAGCGACTTCTCTCGATATACCAGCTCCAGTTTCTTTAACGATTACTGGAACTTTTATCGACTCGCACAACTCTTTTAAAGCTTCTAAGCACTTTTCAGCGTTTTTATCTCCTTCTGGCTGAATAGCCTCTTGAAGGAAGTTTAAATGAACAGCCAAGGCATCTGCATCTATCATCTCTACTGCCTTATCTGCAAATTCCAGATCTTTTACTATTTGGGCTACACCTATGTTTGCGTAAACAAACGCTTTTGGAGCATACTCTCTAACAACAGTAAAGCTTTCTGCAACATCTGGGTTTTCTATAGCTGCTCTTTGACTTCCAACTCCCATTCCGAGCTTCATTTCTTCAACTGCGATAGCGAGGTTTCTGTTTATTGTAGTGGTATCTCTATGCCCACCCGTCATTGAGGCTATTAAAAAAGGAGCATAGAGCTTCTTTCCGAGGAATTTCACGCTTGTATCAATTTTTTCGAAGTCTATTTCAGGTAAAGCACAGTGTATTAGCTCAACGTCTTCTAAGCCAGTATATCTCGACTCAACGTCTTTTTCGAGACATATTTTTATGTGGTCTAATTTTCTATCTGCTGTACTCATTTCTTCACCTTCACGGTAATACTTTAGTTCCAACGTTAGCTCCGCTGAGGAATGCTGAGATGTTTCCCTTCTTGAGTCCGCTAAATATAAAAACTTTTGAGCGATCGGCTACCTTTTTTACCTTCTCAAGCTTGCCAACCATACCTCCAGTAACGTCTGATGTTTTATTGTTAAAATTTACATTTTTTAACTCATTAATCTTTTTTAGTGAAAAAACTTCGAGTTTTTCTCCATTTAAAACTATTTCTGTGTTGGTTGCAAAGCCGAGTCTTTCAGCTTTAAACCTCAAAGCGAGTTCAACAGCTATATCATCTCCGGAAAGAACTTTCCACCCGCTATCGCTTTTAACAACATCTCCGTGAGTTACGGGGATTAAATCCGTGTTTTCGAAAAGTTCATCTTCAAACTCTATTTTTTCACCTCTTAACCTGAAAGAATTGGCGGGGTGTATTGGTAACGGATTTAAACCCGCTTTTATAAGAGATTCGCATACAATACAGCACAACCTCTCGCAGGCAAGATGAGTTTTGGAAATCCCCTCTGGATTGATACCGTATTTTTCTACGTAAGGATGACCGAAAGAACCGGCACCGTGAACTATTACTATGTCTCTTACTTTCGATTCCGCAATTTCTTTTGCAATTCTATTTATTACATCCAATTTTGCTCTGTCAAAAACTCCCTTTCTCTTATCCGTTATCAAAGCACCTCCAAGTTTGAGGACGATCATTGAACCACCTCTTCTCTAACTCCTTCCGTTTCTGGAATAGTTGAAATTACTTTAAACTCTTCAAGTTTTTTACTTTTACCGGGATTTATAGATAGTACGCAACCTCCTCCACCAGCCCCCGTAATTTTTGCAGGATATCCAAGTCTTTCGAGCTTTGACGTAATTTTATCTATTTTTTCCGTGCTAACCCCAATTGCTTTAAGCATGCTTTGATTCATTCTGAAAAGCTCAAAAATCGATTCGTAGTCTTTGCTCTCAAGAGCTTCTTTTATCTTTAAAGTTATTATGTCCATTACGTCGAATATCTCGTCAACCAACTCAGGGTATTTTTTCCTTAAATCGTAAACTCTTCTTACCATTTCAGCAGTAACACCTTTCTCTTCTGTATCTACGAGCAAGATTTCGGAATCGAAGTTAAACCTCTCTTTTTCAGGCATAAGCCACGAACCTCCGTAAGTCGAAACGAATGGGTCTATACCACTGGCTTTTCCCTGAACTTCCAATTCAACTTCTTTTGCAATTTCGTAAACGTCTTCAAGCTCAAACTCCAATTCGTATTCTTTACACAGAGCATATACGGTTGCAACTGTTACTGCTGCGGAACTTCCGAGGCCAGAAGCTACAGGCAAATCACTCTTTATTATGATTTCAGGAGTCAGATTTTTTCCAACTCTTTTCTCCATTAACTTTATCGCCCAGCTGACGTAAGGATGAACTTCAAAGTCAATTCCAGTTTCTCCAAGCTCTGAAGTTATCTTGACTCTATTCGCCTTTCTTACGTTTACGTAACACCTTAAGTTTATTGCTGTAACTATTGCGTGCTTACCGTAAACCACTGAGTGCTCTCCAGAAATTATTACTTTCCCCGGTGCAGACGCCAGCATATTAAATCCTGAAAGCTATTGCTGCGTAACCAACAACCTGACTTTTGTCCGCAACGTCTCCACTCGTTGAGTAATCCACGAGCTCAGCGTAAGCCTGTTTCGACTTGGAGTAAATCATCGATACTGCTATTGGGCCAACTCCGCAAACGCTTGCTTGCAATCTGTTTACAGTCAAGTAGAAATGAGATACGTCCATTGAGAGTATTGCATTTATTACTTTTGCATCTCTTTCCCTACAAACATCGTCTGGTAAGTAGTGGTGCATATCACTTGAAGCTATAACAACTATATCTCTATCTGTTCTTTCCTGAGCAACTAATATCTCTCCTGCGACTTCTCTTGCCGTCTCCTCATCCTGCAAACCCATACATATTGGCACTATTTCAAAATCGTCGCATATGTACTGCAGGAATGGTAGCTGAACCTCTATGGAATGTTCCCCTACGTGTGCGATCTCGTCTCTATCTACTATAATCCCCGGCATGGCGTCGATAAACTCTCTATCCGTTTTTACTTCTCCGAGAGGTGTTAACCACGTATCAGTTGAGACGGCAACCATAGAGCCATATCCCGTGTGATTCGGCCCGACTATTACGTATGTTTCTGCTTCTGGAATTATAGAGTATAGCTTTCCTGCAGTTCTTCCAGAGTATATGTATCCTGCGTGGGGTGCAACTCCAGCTATAACATCTCTCTGGGGGTTTCTCTTTACGAATTCTTCGAGCATAGCTAATAGGGAATCCACATCCGATGGATAAAACGATCCTGCGACTACTGGATGTCTCATGTTATTAACTCAACCAATCCGTTAAATAACTTGCCGGTAAAATAGTTTATATTCCACAGCTGTTTCTTAAATCATGCTACTCGCGGTATGTTTAGCTTTGTACTCTTACTTGTTGGAAAGGTTGAACTTAAGAGCTTTACATTACTTTGTTTTTGGTTTACTGCTTTGCTTACTCTCGTCTGTTATGTATGCGAGCAAGTCTATGATGAACTTCTCTTCAATACTTTTAGCCACAATACTCGCTCTTGCAGTAGTTTCAGCTCACTCGCTAATTTACAAGAAAAAGCTGACAGTTTTAGTTCCAGCTTTTGTTGTTGGACTCCTCTTTCCTCGCTACGGTAATACTTTAACGTACTCTTTTGTATATCCATTACTTTCAAAACTTCAATACGCTGGAGTCATGTACACAGCTCTGGGGATGGCTGGAATATTCATTCAGGCTTTCTTGGAATCCCTCGCAATAACTTTCTGCTGTTTTATAATTTTTCATATCATTAAATAGCCAAGTAGGAGAAGTATTCCACCAATTCTACTCGTTAGTAGAAATGACGCAACTATCGGTGGAAGTAGTTTTACTTTTGCTTCCTCATACATTCCAAGCTTTACCATTTCTATGACTCTATCACAAGTCCACAATATCCATATCGAGATTGGTATTACTGGTAAGGCGAGTAGAATTGAAGTCGTGTTTTTTGCAATTCTAAGTATATAATAAGTCGTGAGAATTATTCCTTCAACTGCAGAAATTATACTTCCAACCCGTATTATCTTAATTGCTTTACTTTCGTCACTTGTCAGTAAATCACCTCCAGAAATAGAAAGTGCTCCGGCCGGGATTTGAACCCGGGTCGCCGGCTCGAAAGGCCGGAATGATTGGCCGGGCTACACCACCGGAGCTTGTAGGGACATTGGGTTTGGAGTGTATATATCCCTTTCGCTCAGAACTCTCTCGATATTATGAGTTTCATGACTTCGCTCGTACCTTCTCCGATCTCAAAAGCTTTGGCATCTCTGTAAGCTCTTTCAACGTAACAACCTCTCATCAATCCATGGCCGGCAATAACCTGAAGGGCTGTGTCAGTTACCTTTTTTACCGTTTTTGCAGCAACGAGCTTGCAAACAGCAGACTTAAACGCATCTGGCTTATAACTTGCCTTCTCTACTAAACACTTCAAGCTATAAACATCAGCCATACAATCAGCGAGCGAAAACTTTAACGCTTGGAAATCTGAAATTCTCTTTCCAAAAGCTTTCCTTCTCTTAGCGTAATTTATCGCTATTTCCAAGCACTTCTCGGAAATTCCAAGTGCTATGGCTGAAAAAGCTGGACGTGAGTAATTTAAAACTTCCATTGCTAACTTAATTCCGTCTTTTATTACTATTTCCGCTTTGTTGTCAAATTTTACGGCAGAAATGCCGCTACCTCTAAAACACGAAACGTTCAACTTTCTGACTTCATGGCAATCACTGCAAATGCATAGAACTGAACCACTTTCGCATTTTGCAAGAACTGCAAATATTTCTGCAAGCTCGGCATTAGTTACGAGAGTTTTCGTTCCAATTACTTTTTCAACTTTTTCAGAAAAAGTGGTTTTTAAGTTTTTTATATCGCTACCGGATCTCGGTTCAGTTAAAGCAAAGCAAGAAAGCTTTTTTTCGTTGCCTTGATAACCTGTTTGATAACCTGAAAGTTGTAATGCAAAATAAGCCATTGAATTTGCAACTATGGATAAAGCTAAGGATTGATTTCTCTTTGCTATCTCCTTTACTTTCTCACAAAAATCATTTAAATTTTTCACGTCTGGATTTAGCAAATCACATTTTTCAGCCAGCTTAATTAATTCCAGACTCATTTCATTTTTTTCATCCATTTCATTTGCAAGTTTTTCAGCTTTTAACAGTAATTTTTCGAATTCGTCCAAGCTACCACCTCATAGAGTTTCAGGATCGTGGCCTAAGATAACTGTCCACCACCACCTCGCCATATCAACTAAATCTCTGCTGAATACACCTGATAACCTATACTCTCCATTTCTAATAGAAATCATCCCTGCTCCAAGAAGTCTGTTTCTCATGGAGTAAAAAGACGACCTAACCATGCCGAGTTCTTCGATTATTTTCTCCCACTCTTCAACTCTCAACGGCTTTCCAGCTTTTTGCCTTTCGTCAATCATTGAAATGAATTTTACCGCTTTCATAGCCACTTCTTCGTTTCTAAAAACTCTTCTCATCAATTCTAAGAAGGGGTTTTTAGATTGCGTTATTCTCGCATTAGATGCAGACCTTATAACTATCGTTGCTGAAGTTTTTGGAGCTTCTCTTACTTTCATATTTTTACGTTAAAGAGTGGGAGCATAAATTAATTTGCAGTATCGATTGCGTGTTTGGAAAAAATTAAATTTGGTTACTACTTAGTATATACTGTCATGGTTAATGTCGCAAAAACTGTATTGCTGTTAATCGTAACACTCTCAATTGGAATGCTCGTAATGCCCCAAACAGCTTCGCTTTTCGCCGGGCAGCACTGGTGGTATAACATAAGTGGGAATGGAAATCAGATTCCGTGCCAGAAATGCCATGCAGATGTTTACGAAGAGTTAAAAAATAGCTACCATAAAAATATGGGATGTATATGTCATAGAGCAAATCTTAGTATAACTTACGCGGAAGTGCAAGGCGGAAAGATTACAAATTACACGCCGGGAAAGCAAGCACACGCTGCAACTACTGTAGCTTGTATGCTTTGCCACCAGTTAAACGCATCTCTTAACAGCAGTATGCCCGGTCCTTTTGCTGGAACTTTTAACGTTACTGAATTTGGTGTTCACTCTAACCATAGGTACTCTAACCTAACTTTTACAGGTTTGTGTTCAGCACACAATCCTTTTGTAGCAAACGCAATAAAAAACAATACTTTGAGAGATTCTACTGAAGCTTGCGTGGCTTGTCATATGAAAGTAAACATAACCATACGATTTCATACTGTTAAGTGGATAAATGTAACAACACAACACGTAACAATCGGTTATTCTTCTTTAACTGGATTAAACGAATCTTACGTTAACGTAACTTCAAGCAGTTTCGGATATGCAAACATCACGGAGGTGAAACCATGACCTCTAAGCTTTTAGCTTTAACTCTCATATCTATTGCTGTTACAGCAGCGTTTTTAATATATTCGCCTCACTCAACGTCCCTCTTCGTTGGAACTCATTCCACTTACAACTTCTCAACTAATCCGGTTACGGGTGTTATAAACGTAACAACGCCTAACGGTCAAACAGAATACTGCAAGCTCTGTCATTACCACATATGGGAAGAACTATACTCAAATCCAAACGCACCGCACTACGACTTGAGTTGTGAAACCTGCCACAGGTTTAATGGAACTGGTATAAAGTTTGCAGTTATAAACAGCACAGGTGCACATCCCGGAATGCAAGCCCATGCAGCTTACGTTCCAAGCTGTTTAGACTGCCACGGTGGTAAAGGTGTGTGGGTTGTAAACAGATTTGGAAAGCTCGTACATGCACCTCCAGCCAAAGCTTTTAACGTAACTCAAACTATTGACAATCACAACTACACTGTAATTTCTTCTATACCTTACTTTGCTGCACACAAAGCCATGGTTGCGTATTTCGAAAGAAAAGGTGATGAAAACTT
>JALSQI010000013.1 GCA_026985525.1 Archaeoglobaceae archaeon | reverse complement strand
ACAAACCTCTGGGGCAATCCGAGGTATCACGCATTAGCCACAAGCGCATCAACTCTGAACGTTTCGTGGATAAACAACAGCTACTGCGATGAGTGTCACAACCTCTACAGGTATGCAATAACTCATCCATCTGCAAACTTAACTTATGATTTATACCCTGCAGCAATAGAAATAAATTCAACAAAAGTGCATTGTGCTGAGAAAGTTTCCTGCCTAACATGTCATGGAAACGGTACGCCTTACGATCCTTACACTGTAATAGCCACTTATGGCTGGTTGCCCGGTGGAGGAGGGGGTAGCACTTTGTATATAGCAATAGGACACGAAAACATGTTAAATCAAACTGCAAACTATAGCAGGATGTATCAAGGAGACGTTTGCATGGCTTGCCATGAAGCGGCAGTTCATGCACTTGTATCTTGTAAGGAATGCCATGAAGGTTATATAGGTTTTGACATATACTCAGAACCAAACGGTAGCGATTACATAATATAAGGTGATAAAGTGGTCGTTAAAAACGTTAAACTAAACTTAAAAGAGATAACGCACAACGTCTTCGTCGCTGGGAACTACATATTTACTAAAAGCAGATACTTGCCCCATTACGGCGAAAAAAAGTTAAATGACCTTAGAGAGTGGATACCTTCGAGGAGTAAGCTCGCTTCCATGCTGTTAGAGTACAGAATAGAATTTGATGCGGAGTGGAAGTGTCTTTACTTGGGTGCTGCAAGCGGTACAACTGTTAGCCATTTATCGGATATACTGGACAAAGGTGTTATATACGCTGTCGAGTACTCTGCAAAACCGTTTAAAAAACTTTTAGAGCTTGCGGAGGAAAGAAAAAACATAATCCCTCTTTTAAAAGATGCATCAAAACCGGAAGAGTATTCTGGAATTGTGGAGTTAGTTGATTTCTTGTATCAAGATGTATCTCAGAAAAATCAGGTGGAAATATTCTTAAAAAACGTCGATTTCTTTCTGAAAAAGGGTGGAAGCGCGATAATAATGGTTAAAGCGAGAAGTATAGATTCTACTGCTGAACCAGAAGAAATATACGAAAAAGTACTTGAAGAACTAAGAAAAAAAGTTAAAGTGATAAAGTATGGAGAGTTGAGACATCACAAAGACCACATCTTTGTTCACTGCATTAAGCATTAATTCTAAATTATTATATGTACTTTACACATCTTTCTAAGCTTTTTTCTAACAACAACAAAGTGTTTTCGTAATCTCTCATGTCTATGACCTCCACCGGTGAGTGTATGTACCTTGCAGGCAGGCTAACGACTCCAGAGGGAATACCCTCCCTCGTTAGGTGTATCGCTGTAGCATCTGTTGTTCCTCCTTCTCCAACTTCGAGTTGATACGGTATTTCGTACTTTTTGGCTGTATCTTTTAACAAGTTCAAAACCTTTTTGTGAGCTATTAATCCTCTTCCACTTGCATCTACAACTGTTATTGCAGGTCCTGAACCAAGTTTTATATCTTGGTTGGCATTTACTCCCGGAAAATCTGTAGCTACGCAAACGTCAACTGCAATAGCCATATCTGGATTTATTGAAAAAGCAGAAGTTTTAGCTCCTTTAAGTCCGACTTCTTCTTGAACAGTAAACACTGCGTATAGCGTTGCATCACACTCTGCTTTTTTGAAAACGTCTATCAGTAAAGCCACTCCTACCCTATCATCTATAGCTTTTCCAGTCACTCTATGCTTTCCAAGTTTAACGAGTTCTCTATCAATGGTTACAGGCGAGCCTATTTCGACTCCCATCTCTTTTACTTCTTCTTTTGATTCTGTCCCTACATCGAGAAACATGTCTTCTATCTTTACAACTTTTTTTCTTTCTTCCTCTTTCATTATGTGTGGTGGTTTGCAGCCGAAAACGCCGACTATTTTACCATTCTCTGTATGAACGAAAGCTCTCTGATTAAGCACGGTTTGAGAAAACCATCCACCGATGGGTGTAACTCTCAAGAAACCCTTTTCTTCTACGTGCTTCACCATAAAGCCTATTTCGTCCATGTGAGCGGCTAACATTATTTTTTCTTTGTCACCTTTTTTTACAGCTATTAAGTTGCCCATTTTATCGCAGTAAACATCGTCGGCGTAGTTTTCCACTTCGCTTTTGATAATCTCTCTTACTTCGTCTTCGTAACCGCTAATTCCGTGTGCATCGCACAACTTTTTTAGAAGGGAAAACATAATAGCTTGTTTGAATAGCGATATTTAAATCTACTTTAAATCTACCTTAGCTATTTCCCAGATACGAATAAGCAAATAAATTTATACAAAAATAAAGCTACTAAAGTTATATAAAACAATTGACATAAAATAATTAAAACAAATTAATCTAAAAATTAAACCTTCTTTAACGGATTTGGTCCAAGCCTTCTTATAGTTTCGTCGAATTCCTTCATTACTTCTGCAAACTTTAGACCCTCAGAACCTGCTATCCATTCAAGTCTTACTCTCTCTGGTTCAATACCAAGCTCTTCTACTATTTTCTTCAACCACTCGAAACGTCTTAGAGCTTTGTAATTTCCCTCTTTGTAGTGGCAATCTCCTGGATGGCAACCACCTATAAGTACTCCGTCAGCTCCATTTAGCAAAGCTTCTATAACAAATTCTGGCTCGACTCTACCACTGCAGGGAACTCTCACGACTTTAACGCTTGGTGGATAACAGTACCTTAGACTGCCAGCCATATCTGCTGCTTGATATGTACACCAGTTGCAAGCTATCACGAGTATGTTTGGTTCCCACTCTTCCATCATATCACCCCTTTATTATTCTGTTTATAATTTCATCTCTCGGAGTAACACTTATCCCTGCGACTTGGCCTGGATCAAATCCCATGCAGAGGGCGAGGAGTTGTACGTAGTGTAATACGGGTATTGAAAAGTTTAGTTTTCCTTCTTTTCTAAGTCTTTCCTGTGCATCGTCCAGCTGTATTAGGCAAGAAGAACAAGTTGTAACGATCATGTCAGCGTCGAGCTCGTCTTTTATGCACTCAAGTTTTTCTTTTACTAAGGTAAAAGACTTTTCAGGGTCTGTACTTCTCAAAGCACCCATTCCACAGCAGTCAACGAGCTTTGAGTAATACGGAGCTTCAGCACCAAGAGCTTCACACAACTCCCTTAGAACCTTGGGGTTAAACGGATCTTCTTCTTTATCCGGATACACGTTTGAAGGCCATAAGAAGTGGCATCCCGGCTGAACAGCTATCGTAATGTCGTCGAGCGTGTATTTTATGCTTTCTTTTATTTTTTCCAGACCTACATCCTTGTAAAGCACCCACGCTACGTGTCTGCACTTTGATTTACCTTCGTACTTTTTACCAATCTTAGCCAATATTTCGTTTACACTCTTATGTATTTCTGGGTTTGTAAGCATTTTATGCCTCGCTTCATTTAAACTGCCATAACAGCTGTTGCAAGCGGTCATTAAGTCTATTCCTTTCTCTTCACCTAAGCATAGATTTCTTGCTGCTACAGCACACCACGCAACGATGTCTATGGAAGGCATGGTACCCCATGTGGGGCAACAGGACTGTCCTTTTAGATCGTCTATTTCTACGCCTAAGGCTGGAAAGATTTTTCTCATCGCTTGCTCGACATCGGGCCTGTTAAACGGAATATTACATCCGAGGAACAAGCCAAACTTGAGCTTGTTCTCACCTTTTACAGATTCAGTTTCGGCTATCACGTTATCACCCCAACTAATCGTTCATAGGTATTAAACCCAATTCTGCAAGTTTAGTATTCTTGAGTATAGTCTTTAAATCTTTTAAAGCCTGCTCATCGGAATCCGTTGAAGGTGGTTTTTCGGGCAGACCCACTTTTTTCCTTGCTTCTCTACCTGTCATGTAAACTGCATGTCCGTATTCGTAAAGAGCTCTTAGCCCTTCTATTGCCAAAGTAGGTATTGCAAACTCTTCTACCATCATCCTCCTAACGGCAAACATTACTTCGAAAGGAGATACCAATCTTGGACATACTTCCGTGCATCTGTTGCAGGCAACGCAAGCCCAAGGAGTTGGATCGTCGAGTAATTCTTCTTTTAGACCTAATAGAAGAGCTTTTATCAGTTTTTTGTTATACCACTCAAAACCAACTCTTGCGAGTGGACAAACTGCCGCACACGAACCGCACTGCATGCAGTAAATCAGATTTTCAGCACCAAACTCTCTAACTATTTCTACGACTTTCTCTTCTTCCTCTTTTTCTCTCTCTGCTATTTCAGATAAGTTTAAAACTGTAGGAACCCCTTCTTCAGGCTCTATCAACGCAAACACCTCCTAAAAATAAATTTAGGCCTGAATTTCAGGCCATCTTGCAATCGTTCTTATCTGAGCTAAAACCTGCTCGTACGTGAATCCGTGCAATGTTATTGCTTTGCTCGGACATGCCGCTGTACAAACTCCGCATCCCTTACACAGTGCTGGGTTTATCTCAGACCTAAGCTTTCCATCTTCACATTTAACGAGAGATATAGCACCGTACGGGCAGAGCGGTACACAAACACCACAGCCAGTGCACTTTTCTTTGTTTACTTCCGATATCAGTGGTTCTACAGTCATTTTACCCGGTTCAAGTAAGGACATAGCGGATGCTGCTGCAGCTTTTGCTTGTGCTACGGAATCGGGTATATCTTTTGGCCCCTGAGCACACCCAGCTATGAATATACCTTCAGTCATCGTATCTACTGGATATAGCTTGGTATGCCTCTCTTTTAGGAAACCTTCCGCACCAACGTTTATTCCAAGAGTTCTTGCAAGCTCTTTTAGAGAAGCATCTGGCTCTATTGCAGTAGCGAGAACAGCTATGTCTGTTACTACTTCTACTGGCTTGCAGATCTCAGCATCGTAACCCTTAACGAGTAACTTATCTCCTGGAATCGGTTGAATTCCTCCAGCTCTACCTTTTATAATTTTTATTCCAAGCTGTCTGCACCTCATGTAGTACTCATCAAAGTCCTTTCCGGGCGTTCTAACGTCTATGAAGAATATGTATATGTCCAAGTCCGGATACTTTTCTTTCAATATCATCGCCTGTTTTAGCATGTACATACAGCAAACTCTCGAACAGTACGTATGATACCTGTTATCTCTTGAACCCACACACGAAATGAAAGTTATCGTGTGAGGCTTTTCTATTTCAACCTTTTCACCTTTCTTCTTTGCTTCTAAGAGTTTTGGTATATCAGATGGCTTTACAAGCTTACCTTCAGATGGACCAGTAGCTGAAATCAGTCTTTCCATTTGCATTGCAGTTATGACGTTTGGGTGATCGGGTGAGAACTCTTTGAAAACTCTCTTATCCATAACTTTGTAACCCGTGGCAACTATTATAGCTCCAACTTCTAATTCTACAATTTCTCCATTGGGATCTCTATATGGTGTTCTGTCTGCTGCTCCGGTTGGGCAAACTCTTTCACAAGGAGCGAGAATTGGTTTTCCAGATTTGCTTTTCTTAGGCTCTTTACCTGAGAAATCTCTACCACCACACTTTATACACGCATCCATGTCAACTACAGCTTTTTTCGGAACTGCTTGTGGGAATGGTATGTATATCGCTCCTCTTAGGCTCATGCCCTCGTTAAATTCATCCGGCACTCTTGCTTTTGGTGGACAAACGTCTAAGCAAGCTCCACACCCGGTACATTTATCCCAATCAACATACGTCTGTTTTTTCCTTACTTTCACTTTGAAGTTGCCGACCGATCCCTCTATGCTTTCTACTTCGCTGTAAGTCAGTAAATTTATGTTTGGATGATTCGCAACTTCTACCATTAAAGGAGTTAAGATACACGCAGAACAGTCGTTAGTTGGAAAAGTTTTGTCGAGTTTTGCCATGTTACCTCCTATGCTTGGGCTTTTTTCAACGAGGTGTACCTTAAAGCCAGCGTTTGCAAGGTCGAGAGATGCGAATATTCCAGCTATACCTCCTCCTATAACCAGTACATCTTTTTTAAGTTCGATGTACCTGTCTTCGAGAGGTTCAAGCAGTCTTGCTTTAGCGACAGCAGCTGCTACTATTGCTTTTGCTTTTTCAGTAGCTTTCTCTTTTTCGTGCCAGTGAGCCCAAGAACACTGGTCTCGTATATTTGCCATTTCAAAAAAGTATTTGTTTAGTCCTGCGTCTTCGCAAGCTTTTCTGAAAATGGGTTCGTGCGTTCTTGGAGTACAAGCTGCAACTACAACTCTGTTTATGAGCCCATCTCTGATATCCTGTTTTATTAGTTCCTGTCCGGGATCAGAACACATAAAGAGGTAATCTCTTACTACTACGACATCTGGTAGAGTTTTTGCAAATTCTGCAACTGCTTTTACGTCAACAGCTCCGGCGATGTTTTCACCACAATGGCAGATATAAACACCAATTCTTGGTTTTTCGTCATTTGACATTACTATCCCTCCGAAGAGGCAAACTCGTTTTCAAATACAACAACTCATATCGACTTTACTTTATCAACTATAAAAAGCTTCCGGGGAAAAAATGATGATGAAAAAACGTGAAAAATGTTCGATTTTGAAATTGGAGGAACTTCTGCCGAATACGCAATAGCCATACGTCGAAAGACTAAATAATATTTTATGTGTTGTAACAAATAGAATCTAAACGCACTATTTTTAATAAAATTTTAAAAAGAAGTTGCACTAAGTAACACTAATTCAGTGAGACGTTAGAACGACAAGGTCTAACAAAACATATAGAAAAATTTTAAATAAAAGTGTATTTAAAATGTTTTAATTCTTTGCTGATAACCCAATTCTATGTAATTATTTTACTCAACTACTTCAGCAAAAGCGTACTTCTTCAATACCTTCGTAACTCTTATGGTTACATCGTCTCCAACATTCGTTCCGGGAACGAATATTACGAAACCTCCAACTCTCGCAATTCCGTCTCCACCGCTCCCGAGGGCTTCAATTTTCACATTTCTTACATCTCCGACCTCAACTGGAGGTCTTCTAACAAATCCTTCCAAATCTGGCACCTCCAAATTCTAATTTTAGTAAGGTTTTTCTAAGAGTATTTAAACGTTTCTAATGAAATTTTTAAATATTATATTAATTTTTATTTTAAGTATTTTTTTGTTTATTTTTGTAATTTTTATATTTATATATACTCTAAAAATCGAGATTCTCAAGCTTAGGTGCTTTTGTTTCTTATAATTTTATTTTTTTAATTTTAATTTTTTATAATTTTATTTATTGTAGAGTATTTGCTCACGAGGATTTATACTTTTAGTCTCTTCTTGGTCTGATTTTAACTCAGAGATAAAAGCTATACTCTCTGTCAGTATAACCGGCT
>JALSQI010000012.1 GCA_026985525.1 Archaeoglobaceae archaeon | reverse complement strand
GATGGCACTCCAACGAAAAAAGTCGATAGGATAGCTGAAAATGCCGCTTTAAGCGTCCTTTCTAATTACGATTTAAAGGTAGTTAGCGAGGAATCTGGAGTTGTTGGAGATGGTGATGTAGTAGTTGCACTCGATCCAGTAGATGGAACTTTTAATGCTGAGAGAAGTATTCCTTTCTATTCCGTATCTCTATGCTTTTCTAATTCTGAAAACTATGGAAATGCGTTTTTCGGATATGTATTCAATCTCGCTACGGGGGATGAATACTATGCTGATCAAACAGCTTACAAAAACGGAGAGAGAATTGAGGTATCTAAAACGGAAGAAGTGAGTAAAGCTAACGCTATATTTTACTACCCCCACAGAAAGCTTGAGTTTAGGAGAGTAAGGATTTTTGGAGCTGCATCCTTAGAAATATGCTTAGTTGCAGATGGTAGCGTTGATTGCTTTGTTGACATAAGAAACATGGGTAAAGGTATGCTCAGAGTTTACGACGTTGCAGCTGGAATGTACATAGCAGAAAAAGCAGGAGCTAAAGTGACATCTCCACAAGGTGAGAGTGTTTATGAAAAAAGATTTACAATGGATGAAAGATTTAACCTCGTAATAGCGAATAGAAAGTTACATAAAAATATAATCGAGACAGTGATACCATGAAAGCAGATATCTTTTGCAAACCCGGTTCAGAAGAAATTGCCAAAGACGTAGCATCTTTTCTCGAGGAAATGGGAGTAACGGCTGAAATAAAAGCTGAAATTCCCGATTCCTGCGATTTTATAGTAACCGTAGGTGGAGATGGAACTATACTTAGAGTTCTACAAAAACTAAAAGAGTGTCCACCAATTTTTGGGATAAATACGGGAAAAGTAGGACTCTTAACTCACGCAAATCCAGACAACTACAAAGAAAGGCTCGCTTCAGCTATTGAAAGAATGGAAGTAGAAGAGTTCATGAGAGTTGACTGCATTTATAAAGAAGAAACGATGACAGCTTTGAACGAAGTAGCTTTACTCACTTCAATGCCCGCAAGACTTGTGGAGTTCACTGTATTCGTTAACGGAGCTGAAATAGAAAACTTGAGAAGCGATGGTATGCTTATAGCAACTTCAGTCGGTTCTACTGCTTATGCCCTCTCAACTGGTGGACCAGTTGTTGACCCAAGAATGGAGTGTTTATTGATCGTCCCAGTTGCTCCGTTTAAACTTGGATGGAAACCTTGGGTTGTGAGTAGCAGTAGAGAAGTTGAAGTAGAAGTTAGAGTTAGAGATTGTCTCGCAATAGCTGACGGACACGAAACTTTAAAAATCAAAGCTGGCGAAAGATTACTTTTCAAAAAATCCGATTATCCAGCGAGGTTTTTTAAAATGAGCAACAGAATTTCGAGAATAGTAGAAATGCTCAAAAGTATAAAGTAGTTACTTCGAACATACGCCTCTAAGGATTTTTTCTCCTTCCCTTGTTCCCTTTACAACTAACATATCTCCTGACAAAATTTTTGTAGAAGCTGTTGGATTTGTAATCCACTTGTTACCCCTCTTTATAGCTATTACATGCATACCTGTGTTTGTTTCTAACTTTGCTTCTCCAAGAGTTTTTCCGTCTAAGCTCGACTTTTCAGCGACTTCGATCATCGTTATTACCTCGTCCGCTTCTTTCATAGCCTGAAGAAATATGGGGTGTATCTCCTGCCCTTCTGCAACAATCTGAGCGATTTCTTTTGCAGAATCCGCTATGTATTCACTTGCATGAGCAAGTTCCAAAACAGCTACAAGCATTTTTGGCTCTTCGTCTGGTCTATCTCTAAGACTTTTGAGCACCAATAACTGGACTTCGTATTTCATGTTGTCAACTTTCTCTTCTATGTATCCAACTTCCTGAGCTATTTCTTCGTTAGTGTAGAGAAGGGACAAATAGCTGAGGTCAACTGCAAGTTCTGAAAGGTTTTTCATCTCGATAAGCATCTCAACAGCTTTCTCCAAATTCTCTTCGAGTTTTGGTTCAAAGTCTTCTATTTCCTTTTCTTTTCCAGTTACCAATTTAAAAAACTTTGGAACTCCAGAAATGTCACCTTTCGCAAATAAAACATCTCCTTTCAAGATTTTTGTATCTTTTTCTGGATCAAAAATCCACTCGTAACCCCTCTTTATTGCTATTACTTTCATTCCAGTAACCGTGTGCAATCTTACTTCCGCGAGGGTTTTTCCAGCTATTTCAGAATCTTCGCTAACTCTCGCCTTTACTATGGTTTCTTCACTCTTTATGAGTGCTATTCTCACCATGTCTGGAGATAGTTTTATTCCTCTCATAACTAACTCGGCTATATCTCCTGCAGCTTGACACATTTTCTGGCTGGCATCAGCTACTTGCAATACAGTTGAAACAGATTCAGCTTCATCGACGCTCCTAGCAGCTAATATAGAAACTATTCTTATCTGTTTAAGTAAATCATTTATTTTATTTTCAAGCTCCAAAACTTCTTCAGCTATGTCTTCGCTATCGTAAAGGATTGCAGAATAGGCGAGGTCAACTATCACTTCCGAAGTATCCTTTATTTCGACTAATAGATCCTTAACAGTACGCCGCATTTTTTAAAAATTTGCAGTGAATTTATTTAAGAATTTCGTAACTTCCTGCCTTAGTCAGTTTTTGTTTTTACATACCTGCTGCTTTAATTTACCAACAACATTCTCGAAATGTTATAAAAATTTAATTTTTAAATTTTAATTTTAATTATTTCAAATCAAAAGATGTAAATTAAATAAATTAAATTAAATAGATTGCAAGTTCTCAACGACTGCAAGTGCAAATTCTTTCGTTCCTACTAATTTTCCTCCAACATGTCTGTGTATGTCGTAAGTTACTGTTCCGCTCTTTATCGTCATTTCTACAGCCTTTTTTATCATTTCAGCCCCGTCTTTCCAGCCAAGGTATTCGAACATTAAAGCTCCACTTAAGATTTCGGCAGTTGGATTAACTTTGTTTTGTCCCGCATATTTTGGAGCTGAACCGTGAACCGGTTCAAAAACACCCATTCCATCACCAATGTTAGATCCGGGAGCTATTCCAAGCCCGCCAACCAAACCAGCCGCAAAGTCACTCATGTAATCTCCGTTTAGGTTTGGCATAGCTAAAACGTCGTATTCAGCCGTTCTCGTTAGCAGTTGCTGGAACATGTTGTCGGCTATTCTATCTTTTATGACAATTTTTCCGTCGGGCTGTTTTCCACCGTAATTTTCCCACAACTCATCCTCAGTTATAGTTTTATCTGAAAATTCTTCCCTTGCAACTTCGTACCCCCAATCTCTAAAAGCCCCTTCAGTGTACTTCATTATATTGCCTTTGTGAACTAATGTTACGCTTTTTCTGTCATTTTCTATAGCGTACTTTATGGCAAGCCTTACGAGTCTCTTAGTCGCAAACTCGCTTATCGGTTTTATACCTATACCAGAATCTTCTCTTATTTTTGCACCCATATCAGCCAAGAAATCTATAATTTTTTTAGCTTCCTCGCTACCCTTAGGCCACTCTATTCCAGCATAAACGTCTTCCGTATTTTCTCTAAATATAACGACGTTAACGTTTTCAGGATTTTTTAAAGGACTTGGAACGCCCTCTATGTAATAAACCGGCCTCACACATGCGTATAGGTCGAGAGTCTGCCTTATAGTAACGTTTAAACTTCTGTAACCACCGCCAACAGGAGTTGTTAAGGGGCCTTTTAAAGCTACCCTATACTCCCTTATGGCATTCAAAGTATCTTCTGGTAGATAACTGCCGTACATCTTGTAAGCGTCTTCACCCGCATAAATTCTAAACCACACTATTTCCTTCCCAATTTTTTCAGCTGCAGCATTCAAAACTTCTAATGCAGCAGGTACGACGTCTCTACCAATCCCATCACCAACTATGTACGGGATTATTGGGTTGTCAGGCACTATTAACTTACCGTTTGAATACTCTATTTTTCTTCCTTCTTCTGGAGGCTTTATCTTTTCGAATTCCATGCGAGCGAGTAAAGAGTTGTGTTTATGATAATTTCCCCTTTTTTAGCAGGTAGTAATACCATCCCGGTCTTCCCTGATACACTCCTACGACACTGTATCCTTGTTTTTCAACGAAAGATAAGGCTCTAACAGTAGTAACTACGTAGTCAAATCCAGGAATCCAATGGTCAGAGTATGCGATGTAGTAATGCCTCAAATACCACGGTAAAGGCCAGTAAT
>JALSQI010000011.1 GCA_026985525.1 Archaeoglobaceae archaeon | reverse complement strand
CTTTAAACCACTCGTGGTATTATTGTAGAAATAAGCGTTAACAGTATAACTTCCTGCAGGCGCGTTTATTGTTGTATTAATCGTTACTTCAGTTGTATTATTCCCATTAAGGGGTATGTTTATCCAGTTTCCGCTACTAACCGTAAAATTCCCAGTTACTGTAACTTTGCTAATAATATTTGTGTAGTTAAACGTACCATTAGTTATAGTAGCTGTTGTTGGTGTAATTGATACGTTTATTGAACCATTAAAAGGTATTGTGCCGTTGTTAGCAACAATTTGTATTGGCGTAGTTACATTGGCGAAGAAGTTCGTTACATTCGTTGTAACACTTGCAGCACTCACTGGAAGAGCAGTTAATACTATAGCAGTGACAAACAACACTGCTCCAATCCACAGTTTTTTCCCTCTCATCGAGCTACTTTTTGTCTAACTTAAATTTATAGATTACCAATTACAACTCATGCTGCTACCTAAAAACGTGCTTCTTCTCCACATCCATCCTTACAAGAGGTTTAGATAAGTGCCTCCTAGCACAAGGGGGTACTTCATAGAATCCTTCTTCTATACTCCTTTCAACCTTGACTTTAATTTTATCCTCAGCTTTAGTTTTACACTTTCTGCAACGATAGCCCTGCCCTCTTCCAGCAGATTCCATTTTTTTACCACAAACGGGACAAGTTGGGTTTTCCATTTTGTAAACTTCTGCTAAGTTTAATACGTTTATTTTTTCCAAATTTACCGTCTCTCTCTTTACAGAACCGTAAACGTCTATTAAGTCTCCAATTTCGAGTTTTCTAATAACGTCTCTAAACTGCTTTGTTGGTTCGAAAGCTGCACACTTAATCCTACCAAACTTGGTCTCAATTGTAAAAAAAACATGCCCCCCTTCTATGTCATACGGCTTTTCCACAACAGTTCCTCTCAACCTGTACGAGTGATAGTTTTCAACCTCATTCACTTCGTTCTCGTCTATTATGTGCATATCCGTTCCCTGATTAGTTATAAAGAACTGTCTTTTATCCACTTCTTCAGTTATTACTATTTTGCTCGCTCTCTCTATAGCCTCTAAACTATCTCCTCTTATACCATACAAAACCGGATCTGGAGAGGATGGAACAGCAACTACAACGTCGTTATGCCAATCAACAGTATCCCAAGTAAGGGGATAAGTTTCACTATCTGCCCTAAAAAAACTCTCCTTATCGTAATCCCTTTCAGTACCAAACCTCTCTGGTTTTCTGTAAGCTAAAAGTTCAAGCGTGTAATCATAAAGTTCTAAGCCAACAGAAGCTAAGGCACCTATTAAACCCCTTCCGAGTTTCATCTTTATGTGAGGAATCATGAACTTACCTATTATAAAAAGAGCCTGATCCATGGAAACGACATCTTTTACCGCTTTAACTGCGAAATTGTGCAAGTAGTTCATAGCTTTGTTGTTAACTTCTACAAAAACCGCTCCGGGATTCGTTTTTTCGTCTTCAAGCATAGAGTAAGTTTCCATACAATTCTTAGTTATTTCGTAAGCTTCTTGCAAATCACCTTTAACGAGAAAGGAAACGGCACCATTTCCTCTTGTTTTGTATGGAATCGTTGGATTTAACCTTATTAACCTCGGAAATCCTTCTACTTTCATTCTCGCTTTTTCCAGTTCTTCCATTATTATTACTGATAGGTAAGTCGTGCACATACCTTTGCTCGAATCCGTGTCGTCTATGCCTATCCAGAACCTCATCTCTCCCCGATTGTACATAAGTTATTTATTTTTAATTTCGGTATGCGTAGTCGTGAGCGGTTTTATAGTGCTAAGTTATTTATTTCGTGATATTATTTAAGTATTTAAGTGATTATTTAAGTGGGTTTTAAATCGTATGCAATGCTGAGCCAAAATATTAAAATATAACAAAATGAAAAAAATCGAATAATTCAATCTGGAGATTCGAAGTAAACTATGTCGTCTTCACCTAAGTACTCTCCTATCTGCACTTCGAGCAATTCTAAGGGTATTTTTCCGGGGTTCTCTATTTTATACTTAGTTCCTGCGGGAACGAACATGCTTTCTCCTCCTCTAAGGTAAAATTCCCTGTCTTGCATGATTACCTTAGCCATGCCCCTAACGACTACCCAGTGTTCGTTTCTGTGGTAATGCATTCTCATAGACAAACCCCTTTCAGGCAGAATTGTCATCTTTTTAATCCTGTAAAACTCACTCTCTTCGAGGAGAGTGTGCATACCCCACGGTCTGTAAACTGTTAGATGAGTTTCTACTCTCCTATCTCCGTTTTCCTTTAAAATTCTAACGACATCTTTAACCTTTTGTGCAAGCCCTCGAGAGCAAACGAGTAAAGCATCTTTTGTATCGACTATTATCGAATTCTCAACTCCTACTGCTGCTACGAGTCTTTCGCTGTAAATCAAGTTGTTTGATGAATCAACAGTTACACACTCTCCACTCTTAGCATTTCCAGAATTGTCTTTTTCCATAACTTCGTAAAGTGAATCGAAACTACCAACGTCACTCCAAAAAGTTTTGAGAGATACTACAGCAGCTCTATCTGTTTTCTCCATTAAACCGTGATCTATTGAAACTTCTCTCACTTCATTATAAGCTTCAAGCCCCTTCTCCCTTAGCGTATCTATTACATCTGGTGCATATTTTTCGCATTCCTCTATAAAAACGTCCGTAGAAAAGAGAAACATACCGCTGTTCCACATGTAACCTTCTTCGATATACTTTTTAGCTCTCTCTTCATCTGGCTTTTCTACAAATCTATCCACTTTATAAGCTTTACACGAATCGATTTCTTTCCCCGGTTTTATGTACCCATACCCCGTGTGTGGTTTGTTTGGTTTTATTCCGAAAGTTACTAAGTACTCGTCAGCAAGCTTTGATGCACACCTAAAAGCTCGTTTGTAATCTCTGTTTGCTTCAACTAAGTGGTCAGAGGGCAAAACTGCTACTTTTGCAGAACCACTTTCAGCTATTTGCAGAATAGTGTAGCATATTGCAGGTAAAGTATTCCTTGGACTCGGTTCGGCTATAACATTACTTTCCGGAACTTTCAGACCTAATTCGGAAATCTGATCAATTGCCATAAATCTCTGCCTTTCATTAGTAACGACGTATATATCCGAAGGAGAAGAAAATAAGCTCGCTCTTTCAAGAGTTAGCTGGAATAAAGTCTTTTTTCTGTTCACCAATTTTATGAACTGCTTGGGGTAATACTCTCTGCTGAGGGGCCAGAGCCTCGTACCACTGCCACCGGCGAGGATTATTGTCTTCATATTTTAATAAGTGAGTTGGGAAAATATATCGTTTCCCGTTAATATTCGGTTGGGGGTGAAAGTTTGAAAGATTCGAATGGGATTAAAAGTAAGTCGAAAAATCCGGCAAAAACCAAGACGCTATCTGGCGAGGAGTGGAAAGACTCTACAATTGTAGAATGCGTTGGTTGTGTGGACGAAGCAAACGCTTTCCTCGGTTTAGCAAGAATTTTTTCTAAAGGAGAAATTAGAGACGTTATCTTAGAAATACAGAGAAAAATGTTTCTAGTTGGTTGCGAAATATCGATGGGCGAAAGGAAAGTTGGAGAAGAAGATGTAGAGTGGTTAGAAAAGTTAATAGAAGAATTGGAAAAAAGCATAGAAATGCCCAAATCATTTCTCATATTAGAAACTTCAAAAGAAACTGCATTTTTAAACGTTGCAAGGGCTGTAGTTAGAAGAGCTGAGAGAAGGGCTGTAACTCTATACAAAAACGGTAGAGTTGGTATTAACCTTGTTCAGTGGTTAAACAAGCTTAGTTACCTGTTATACCTGCTAATAATAGCTTCGAGTGAGGAAAGAATAGAAGTTTAAAACAAAAGTTAAATAACCCTCCTTTTAATTTCGAAAAGTGAGTGATGACTGGAGTGATGACTGGATACCAGTTAAAGTAAAAAAGAAGAGAAGATGGAACTTAGCCGTTTATGGCTACAACAACATAATTATAGGTATTTGCACGATTGTTTTCTTTCTCGAAATGGTATTTCCTCAGGTAATAGAGTACTTTGCCCTCTGGCCCGGAAAAGTAGTTTACATGCCTTGGCAACTAGTAACAGCAATATTTCTGCATGGAGGAATGGATCACTACTTAATAAACATGATCGTCCTTTTCTTCTTTGGAGCTGAGCTTGAGAGGAGGGTTGGCGGTAAAAAATACCTCGAAATATTTTTGGTATCGGGAATTGCTGGAAACATTGGATACCTCATTTTCTGTTACGCAACGCATTCCATGTACCCAGCACTCGGTGCGAGTGGTGCGATATACGGAGTCATGGCGGCTCTTGCAATAATAGCTCCTGAAATAAGAGTT
>JALSQI010000010.1 GCA_026985525.1 Archaeoglobaceae archaeon | reverse complement strand
GTGGGACAGCGTTAAAGATGAGCACATTATGATTGGTAGCTCTAAGGCTTTGGATGAGATAAGGATGGAGAGGGGGTGGAGTAGGAAGGAGTTGGAGGAGGAGTTGGAGAGGAGAAGAGCCGTTCTTGAGTGGATGGTAGAGCATGGAGTGAGAGATTACAGGGAAGTTGCAAACGTAATTCACGCTTATCAGAGTAAACCTGAAAGAGTTCTTGAGAAGATGGAAATAGTTTAGAGGTGATAATAATGTTCAAAGAAGCCAATTATTTCACTTATCTTGGATATAAACTATTTGGAGAGAAAGTAAGGAAAAAAGCAGAAAAATACTATGAGTTAGAGAAAAAACTGAGACAAGCGATGATATCAATGCCACCAGAGATGTACATAGCTACTGCAAAAATGGTCTCTCTAATTTTTGCCCTGTTCGGACTTATAATGGGCTTATTTTTCGCTATTGTTTTGATATACTTCGTTCACTTACCAAAAACGATAATACCCATAGCTCTTCCGGGTAATGTATATACAACTTGGATGAACGTGAGAAAGTTTGTTTTAGCAGGCATTATTACGGTAATACTAACAATTGCATTCTATATGTTTGGTAATTTACTCTTCTCAATTTATCCTTCAACTGTTATAAGCGATAGGAAGAGCAAGATAGACAGAGCTTTGCCTCACGCGATAACTTTCATGTACTCTCTAAGCAGAGGTGGAATGAACATAATAGAAATTTTTAGATCTCTTTCAAATTACTACGAAGTTTACGGGGAAGTTTCGAGAGAAGCAGCAAGAATAATCAGAGACATGGAAGTTATGGGAAAAGACTTGAGAAGGGTTTTAGCTGAAGCTATTGAACTTTCTCCATCTGAAAACTTTAAAGAGTTTTTGCACGGATTAATAACTGTCATAGATAGCGGTGGAGATATAACGAAATACTTAGAAGAAAGAGCAGAGTTCTACTTAGAAAGAGCGAGACAAGAGCAGAAAAACTTTCTTGAATTTCTAGGATTAATGGCAGAAAGTTATATAACCGCATTTGTTGCAGGACCTCTGTTCCTGATAATAATCCAGACAGTTATGGTAGTAATGGGTCAGGGCAATCAAAACGCACTATACGCAGTTATTTACATGGTAATACCTGTAGGTTCTTTCTTCTTTGCAATGGTAATAAAGTTGTTAACACCAACTGAAGAAGGCAGTCCGCCAAAGCTAAGGGAAAAATACACGTATTTAAGAGTAAAACACACAGGAAACGTCAGCGAAGAGGATAAGAAGAATATAGATAAGCTGAAAAAGAAAGTAAAATCTTGGAAGCTGAAAAAAGCTTTGAGACACCCTCTCGACCCAATAAAAAATAACCCTATATACGTATTTGCTTTTTCAGTTCCCGCAGGACTGGCGTTCATAGCCTATGGCTTAAAGGTATATCCTTTTTACAGGAGCATTAACTGGATTTTCGAAGTTGATGACTACTTCATAATAGCGACTGTAATAATCCTACTACCATTTGCAATTTTCCACGAACTCAAGACGAAAAAAGCGAGAAAGACAATGAGGCTAACTCCAATATTTCTCAACAAGTTAGCTTCAGCAAACGAAAGTGGTATGCCAATATATCGAGCCATAGCAATGATAGCAAAAACAGATACTACACCGCTGAAGAAAGAAATAGCCAAAATAAAAGCGGATTTGGACTGGGGAATTAGTCTAAACGATGCACTAATAAGGTTTGCCAACAGGTTAAAAGTTTTCGAACTGACAAGAACGATTACTTTGCTAAATGAGGCTTTAAAATCGACTGGAAACGTTACGGAAGTTTTAATGATTTCAGCTAAGGATGCGAGTAATGCGGAGTTGCTCAGAAAGGAGAGGGCGTCAAACATGTTCATGTACGTTATAATAATATACATATCTTTCTTCGTTTTCATAGGTATAGTTTACATAATTACTACTACTTTTCTAACAACTCTCGCCCAGAGTGCCGCAAAAGTCGCTTCAAGCGGGGCAAGCATAAACATGCTTAGGGGTTTCAGCGTTAAAACGTACAAGAATATATTCATGCACGCTGCTATATTTCAGGGATTTTTCGGTGGATTAGTTGCGGGAGTCATGGGAGAAGGAAGCATTTCTTCAGGAGTGAAACACTCCCTGATAATGCTGATTATAGCTTACTTAATGTTTACAGTATTCATACACTAATTTTTTGATACAGTTTTTAATATTTTTAATTTAATATTTTTTAATTAATTCAATTTCTAACATTACTAATCATTTAATACGGAAAAAACTGCTAATAGTATTAGCATACCACCTACTGTTTGTTTGATAGTTAGCACTTCTCCAAAAAATAGGTATCCAAAAATACCTGCAGAAAGCGGTTCTACGAGTGCGGAAATAGAAGATTTCCCAGCACCACATCCCTTTATTCCATGGTTAAACACAGTAAAAGCGAGAGCAGTTGGTATCAAACCTAAACCAACAATCCAGAACGTGCAGTTTATAGATATAGTGAATATGTCTGCCATAAGCGATGGAATTAGGATAGAAAGTAAAATGAGAGATGAAATACCGAGGTAAGCAAATGTTATGCTTAGACTGTCCATTTCGGCTCTTGCTCTCTTCATTATAAGGAAGTAAATTGCGTAAAAAATTCCAGAGATAACTCCAAAAATATCTCCTTCCAATTTTTTCGGAGAAACTATCAACCACAAACCTACAATGCTCGTAATGAGTGACAAGAAGTGTTTTAACTGCACTTTCTCTCCAAAAATCGCTGAAAGAGGAACGACATACACGGGAGCCATGTACAAAAGCAAAGCTGCTGTTGCTACTTTTGTTAACTGTATCGCCTTTATGTACGAAACGATTGTAATCGTATTGACTACGGATATCAAAATCACTAACTTCCAATTCCTTATTTCCGGTTTCACATTCATCAATAGTAAAAAAATTGCAAGAAATAAAAATCCAATTGAAAGTCTAAAAAAAGTTATTTGAATAGCACCCATTTTAATATTTCTGACAAAAATTGGTAGAGTGCCCATCATTATAGCTCCAGCAACGACGTAGATACAATCTCTCGACATGTCAATCTACAACAATTAGAGAGTTGTTCTTACAAACTTTAACGCACTTCAAGCACAAATTGCATTTGTCGTAATCTATGCCAATAACTCTGCTACCTTGAAATATTAAAGCGTCAACTTCGCAAACATCTCTACAAGCACCACAGGCTTTACAGCTCGTTACGGCTATGTACATGCTATCACGCATATATTGTAACTACATCACCATCCTCTAAAACATGGTCTATACCAACTCTCTGGCCGGGAAACCTAACAGATTTTCCCCACACCTTTGCATACCTGAAATTTTTCACCATATCTCTGTGTAATCTCTCGCAAATTTCTTTAACTGTGGAACCCTTCCTCAAAACCATTGGTTCTTTTTCTGGCTTTTTTCCGGGAGGTTTTAAGTATATTCTGATAAAGTCGAGTTTTTTGTATATTTTTTCTTTAAGTTCTTCTAATCCAAAACCCTTTTCAGCAGAAATAAAGACCGCATGTGGGAAACTTTGCCTTAAACTTTCGAGGTAACTTTCGTCAATCAGATCTATTTTATTGACGACTTCTATTGCTGGAATGTAAACTCTGTTGCCTTGGATTGCATCTATAAGCCTATCTATCGTAATGTCTTCTCTAATCAATACATCCGCATTGTGTATTCTATACTCTCTCAGGATTTCCATTATCGTCTCCTCGTCTATTGAAAGAGGAACTGTAGATGTTATGTTTATTCCACCTTTAACTTTTTTCTTTACGACTACTTCCGGTGGAGATTGGTTTAATCTTATACCGCCCTCATACAATTCCTTTTCGAGGACTTCAATCTGGTGAGTGTTAAAGACATCTGAAACTATTAATATTAAATCAGCATTCCTTATCGCCGAAATAACTTCTTTCCCCCTACCCCTACCCTTAGAAGCACCTTCAACAATTCCCGGAACGTCAACAATCTGAATTTTTGCACCTTTGTATTCCATCATTCCGGGAACGGGCTTTAGAGTTGTAAAAGAGTAATCTGCTACTTCACTCTTCGCACCCGTGAGCTTATTCAGTAATGTAGATTTACCAACAGAGGGAAAACCTACCAGAACTACAGTCGCATCTCCTTCTTTTTTTATTGAAAATTGCTGTCCACCACTCTTTTTCTGTCTTTTTTCAGCTTCCTCCCTCAACCTCGCGAGCTTTGCTTTGAGCCTACCAATGTGATGTTCAGTAGCTTTGTTGTAAGGAGTTCTCTTTATTTCCTCCTCCAAAGCTCTTATTTGCTCTTCTATCCCCATCTGTTTTGAGAGGAGATTTTCTGTTATTAAAG
>JALSQI010000009.1 GCA_026985525.1 Archaeoglobaceae archaeon | reverse complement strand
TAATAGTGGACGGAACAGATCCAAGTCCTACTAGTATATCCCTGTTTTCCGAGGAGTTCTTTCAATCCTGCTCTAAGATTTCAGACGTTTTTTGCATGCAAAGTCAATCTCCAGCTTTTCAAGAAGAATATGTTAAACTTATAGCAAAAAATACTTCATTCTTCAAAAATAGAGCTTTCTATCTATCGTGCATCCCCATGTATCCGGGGGGCATCTGGAGCTTTGTTATAGCTTCAAACAGTATAGACGTAAGGCCCAATTACAACAAGCTTAAAGACGAGTTCGAAAAAAGAAAGATTGAAACAGAACACTACTCTCCAGAAGTGCACCTATCAGCTTTTGTATTGCCCAAGTGGATAAGCGAGTTAGTCGATTAAAATTAACAAGTGCTCCGGCCGGGATTTGAACCCGGGTCACGGGATCGAGAGTCCCGTATGATTGGCCGGGCTACACCACCGGAGCTTAAGGGACAAGCTAACTGGAGAGTATATATCCCTTTCGCTCAGCGATTAACCTCCACTCTTACTGAGAGAAACATAGGACCTCTGACGTCAATTTTCCCGCCGCTGGAAAGAACGTAGTTTTTGACGTTTTCCTGAATTTTGAGGTTGACGTCGCTCAAGTTTTCCACAACTCTAACCCTTATCTCTCCACCAACACCCCTCGCCGCACATTCCTCAGCAAAACTACCTGCTTTATACGAAAATCCATCTAAATACCTTATTCCAGTAGGTACGCCCTCTTCAAAGTACTTTATCCACTTATCTTTTCTGGGAATTCCGTAAACGCTACCTTCAAACACAACTATTTCGTTAGCATAAGCAGGACCGCAAAGCTTTGCTCCTTCCTCCCTTTCGAAAACGATGACTTTAACGTCTTTTCCATAAATCTCTCCGCTCCAAGCTTCAAACGAGCAGGGGGATAAGGTGTTAGCATAATTCTCTGCAGTTAATGCAACTGCTCTCGCTATTTCCATTCCCTTCTCAGTTAGAGGTGACGAATCTATCCTTATCGCTCTCGCTATATCTACATCATCGAGCTTGATTCCTCCGTAAAACTGAGGATAGACTAACTTTCTCACGTCATCGCATTTGTAAATTACCATTGCAAGCCTTTCAACTCCGAGACCAAAGTTTAAAACGGGATACTCTATACCGTAATGAGACAAAGCAGTTGGGGAATAAATTCCGAAAGTCGCTATTTCTATCCAGTTAAAAGATGGGTGATACGCAAAAACCTCGGTCTGAGTTCCGGGTATGTAGTACTTACTTCTCTTTTCATCGAGTTTAAACTTAAACTTGCTAAAACCGAACTGCCTTAACAAACCTTCAGCTATAGCCTTTCCAACATCAACGTCAACGTTTTCATCTACAAATACGCAACTCGCAGAGAAGTAAGTGTACAACCTCGTAGCATCTTCGCCCTGCTCTCTTCTAAAACACCTGTCTATGCTAAAGAGCTTTATGGGGAGTGGGAGTAAATCCGAAATTTCACTCAAAGTAATAAACCATCCAGTTGTCATGTGACTCCTCAAAGTTAGGTTAGTTGATTCAGGTTTCAATTCTTTAAATTCCGGAAAAACTTCATTGAGTACTTTTACAGCAACGGAGTCGTCAACTTTAAGAGCTTTGGCAACTTCGTAGCTTAAGTCGTCTCCGTCTATTTTACCCTTTTTAAACTTATGGAAAACTTCCCTCAACTTTTCTATATCTCTATCATCAACAGAAACTATGTTTTTCAACATACTTACTTTTTCAGATGAAATTCCTATGTTCGGCTTTGGCAGAGTAGCTAAGTAGTAACACCTGTCGAGAACAGCTAAAGCTTCTCTTCCAAACTGCTTTCTAACGTGCGTATCTTCAACTATAAGCGGATTTACGACCTCGCTAAAACCAAGTCTCAGGTAAGCCTCTCTTAGCTTTTGAATCGTGGAGAACAGAGGATGTTCCCTACCAAAAGAAAAGTGAAATCTCGGATACTCTTCGTTTAAGCTCTTCTTACCTAAGACTTCAGTCCCTTTCTGCCAAGCCAATTCAAAGTCCTTTTCTGCCAGATCTCTGTAATACTCAGCGTCGAATTTCATCGCCCGCTACTTTACATCGGGTATATTTAGCGTTTTTCGATTCCGGACAGTCAACAACTGGAGAGTGTGGTTTTATGTCCAAAACAGGAGTTCCATCATAAGCGTCTAAGTTTTTCACGTAAATTAAGTTTCCCGCTACTTTTTCCAGTTTAACTGTAGATATTGCTATGGGATTAGGTCTATTTGGTGATCTCGTAGCAAAAACTCCTCTAAGCTCGTTGTCGAAGTGGGGTTTGACTATTAAGCTGTAACCTTTGGATTTGTGAAAGTACATAACTACGATTATGTGAGAAAACTTCTCTAACCTGTACAAACCCTTAGAAAACTCAGGAAATATCTCTATTTCAACGGTGTAGTCTCTCTCCGCGAAAACGGGCTGAACTGGAAGTTTTTCTACGGGGTTGTGAACTATACCTATTGGCTTAAAAGATATCAAAGGTACATCCCCTCCAAACTCCTATTTTCTCCAAAAAGGTGGTTGAGTTGCCAGATTATGTATAACTTGCACTTAAAAACTTCTCTCAAAGCTTCAAAGAGTTTTGGTTTTGTTAGTTCTTCAAGGTAAACCGGCATGGAAAAGTCAATTCTTTGAATAGACATATCATCTGGAACCATCCTGAATTCTGCATTTCTAAAAAGCAAGTCCATTTTCCACCTGAATACGATTTCCCTTTTTTTGTTTTGTGGGAGGCTGTGAAGGGCTTTGTAATGTTCTTCTGCAAAAACAAGACCGCTAACAACGAGAATAAAGTCCCTCTTCTTTGGCATAACTATGTCGCTAACCTGACCAGAGTCGAGAGGAAATTCAACAACATAATGCCACTCAGCCGTTTCATCCGGAATTTCCTGTTTAAATATTCCCTCCTCTGTTATCCAAGACTTAACGTCTCTGCCTGCTTCTTCAAAAATGTCCATATTAGCTTAATACATACAACGAATAAAGATTTTTTGGGATTGCCGGCAACTTTATATTGTTTTCCAAACCTGAAAAAATATGCCCGGAATAGTTCCGCACAGGCACTGCATAATGTGTGGAAAAGCGATAGAGCCAGACAAGATTTATTGTAGCAAAGAATGCGAGGAGGAAGCAGAAAGAGAAAGAAAGAGGCAGAGAAATTTAATGTTGATAATGATGGGTGCGATGTTCGCTATGCTATTCCTGTTGATGTTCATGACACATTGAACTCCTTTATCGTAAACTCCAGCTCTTCGTCTATCAATTTTCTAAGTAAGTCGTTGAGTTTGTTTTCCGTACAAACGACTATCACTCCACTTCCCTGATGAGCCGCTTCAACACAAACTTCCTTAGCACCGAAGAATATCGGTTCTACTCCCGCTTTTCTACACGATACGAGGGCTTCAACACCTATCGCTATTACAAGGCTTCTCGGTTTACTCTTTATCAACTCCCTCAGCTTTTCAACGTCAACTTTTTTGCTTCCACCTTCGCTAACGTCGGGAACTTTTACAACTACTATTTCCCCTTTATTGGGTGGTCTAAACCACTTTGTAGCTTTTACCAGCACATCTTCTCCATTATTTGCCGAAGTCAAAGCTATACCATTTCCATCTTTTTTAGATTTGGCGTAAATGTAACCATCCTGAAACCAGTAAAAAACTTCTTCACCCTCTTCTATATCGCCGCACGCTATTGCCACTATCGATCTCGAAAAAAGCTTCTTCGTCAGTTCTTCGCTAAAAAGATACAGATCCATAAGGTTTTTCGTAAGCCATTCAATTCCCTTCTCAGTTACTTCGTAATAACCCTTTCTTATTACAGTCACGAAACCCTCCGCTATTAATTCTTTAAAATGCTCAGATATAGCCTGAGGCGTTAAGCCAAATTTTTTCGCTATATCTCTCTGACTGCAATCCTTATTTTTGACGAGTTCTGTTAAAATTAAAAGCCTCATGGTGTCTTTTCTGCTGAGCAAAACGTTCATTGTCTTACGTATCTTAATCGAAATTATTAAAACTTTATCTTCTGTTTTGTTTTTAATGATTTATCATTTTAATTTGTATGTCACTGTATGAATACATATTAATTTAAAGGAAAAATATTTTTACACTATGAGTAATCAGCAAAATAGCTGCTGGCAGCGGGTGGTGAGAATGCATAAGGAAGAACTTGTACTTTTGCACCTAACTTTGTTCCACATGAAAAGATTTTTTGAAGAGGCGGGAATTGCAAACGGGCATTTCAGAAAGTACGACGAACTTGGAATTCAGCCTGTACACATACACAAAAGTAAAGCTGAACACAAAAAAGCAATACTAACACTCTGTAAAGGATTGTCGGATATATTTAAAGATTTGCCTCCAGAAGAAGCTTTGAGAAATCAAAAAGTACAGGAATTGCTAAAAGTCATTGCCCTTCAAGGGTGAGTGACATTATGTAAGCATCTTCCCCATCACTGTAGTACTTTGGTGTTATACCGATAACTCTAAATCCCTTTTTTTTATACAAATTTTGTGCGACGAAATTGGAAACCCTAACTTCCAACAACAACCTCTTTTTTCCTCTAAGTTTACACCAGTTTATAGCTTCGTCCATCAGCTTAGAGCCTATGCCCATCCCTCTAAATTCCTTTTTAACTGCAATTGACATTACCTTCGCATCTTCGCCCATGTCCATCACAGTAACATATCCCACGACTTTTCCGTTGAAATCTGCAACGAGTATGTTTCCATACTTCAAGTACAAGTAAACGTCGTAAGCGGCGTTACTTGGTGAAAAAGCTTCTTTGTCTATTTGCAAAATGTCCCAGTAATCTCTTGATGAGTACTCTCTGATTACTACAGATATCATTAAACAATATATTTTCTAAGGACAAATATAAGTCGTGCGCCCAGAAGTTATAGCCGAATTCGTTTCAAAGTTTGGAAGAGCAGTCGAGGTGTGCGTTGGTTATTACTCTAAGGTAGCAGAAATACTAATGAAGGAAAATTTGCTTTTATGTGTTTGCGATTTAAATCCTATCCTTAAAGAATATTATTATAAGAAAGGAATAATTTTCATAGAATGTGACGTCAGAAAGCCAAGTGAAGAGCTTATAAAGTTCTGCAAAAGGGCGAGCGTAATTTACGCTATAAGACCGCCTCCAGAAATATGGAATGACATATTTGCACTCGCAAAAATTTGTAATTGTAGGTGCGTTGTAAGACCAATGTCATCTGATTGTTACGGAAAAAAAATCGTTTACGCTGGAGAAATTTTTCTCGTACAGTAGCTTAAATTTCTTGAGGTCTGAAAAACATACCCTGCTTTTTTATTAACCTCCTACCACCACAAAAAGGGCAGTAGAGGTTTGGTATGTGCATAGGCCCAGAATAGCCAGTAGTTCTCCTCACGATTATGTCAAATTCTGAACCGCACCTCGTGCAGTAAAGGTGTTCGAGTTTCATAAACTTGCTTTGAACTTCCTGTAAAAAACTGTTACGCGTTCACTATCAATTCGTAAGCCTTCTTCAAACCCTCTTCTTTACCCAAAACGTAAAGTATGTCTCCTTTGTAAACTTTCGTTTCTGGATCTGGGAATATTATTTCTCCATTTCTCTCTATAGCCACGACTATACAACCTGTCATTTTTCTTATGTTAGTATCTTTTAAAGATAAGTTGTGAAACTTTTCATTTTTTAGCTCCATTTTTTCCAGCATTAAAGTACCCATTTTTCCAATTATTTCAATGAAGTCAGCAGCAGTTGGCCTCGTAACCGCTACGCATACTTTCCTCGCTGAATCGTGGTAAGGTGACAAAAGCATATCGGCACCAGCTCTCTTCAGCTTTTTCTCACCACCCGGAGTTCTCAATACAGCTATTGCAAAAACGTTCGGATTGAGATCCTTAGCTACCATTACGGCAAAAGCGTTTATTGAGTCGTTGTTCGTACAAGCAACTATGCATTTCGCTCTCCTTACACCAGCTCTTTCAAGCACGTCCTCTTCTGTACAATCTCCTTGGATTGCTATTATTCCATCTTCCCTCGCACTCTCAACCCTATTAGCGTCTATGTCAACTACTACAACTTTCTTTAGCTCTTTTTTTAATTCCTTAGCCATCTCCCTACCCATTCTACCGTAACCACAAATTATGCAGTGATCTTCAATTTTCTCCAACACTTTTTTCCACCTCTCACTTCTCCTCTCCAGTAAAATAGGTAAAATTGCATCTACTGAATACAGAAATATTGCTACTCCAAAAATCATCAAAAACATCGATAGAATTTTACCTCCAACGCTCATTTTTCCAACTTCTCTGTAGCCGGTAGTCGTTATCGTTATTACTGTCATGTACAAACAATCAAACCAGTCCCAGCCCTCTATGAAGTGATAACCAACAGTACCAAAAACAGTTATCGCTATTAGCAGTCCAATTACTCTTATCAACTCTCCTTTGAGGTCTTCTCTCAAGTTAGACATCTGCAAAAAATTGTACTTAGTAGTATAAGATAATTCAGGCTATATCTCTCGACGTGTCTATCTGCACACCTTCACTTATGTAGAACTTAAACGTTTCGAGCATCGGTGTCTTGTTTCTAATCTTTGGTATAGCTAACCTGCTGTTCATCCTATCCCCAACTCTTTCTATATCTATATCAAAAACTACATCAGATATATCAATTACCATGTTGACTATGTCGGGAGGGTGAACGTTTTTCATGAGGTATATGTAGTAAACGTTGTTCGTCTGCTTAGCCTGTATGTATAGCTTGTTTATCAACCACTCTTTAATACCTATGGAAACGTTTAGCTTGAGAAAAAAAGAAATAGAGTCGAATATAACGTTGTACTTCTCCCCACTCTCCTGAATTCTGTTAAGAGCGTGATCTACGAAGTCAAATATTTCCTTATCCCTATAGGCATCAACTATCACGAACTGTCCGTACTCGTTCATGTAGTATTGAGTAAACACGTCTATAAACTCGATTTTATCGGCAGATAAGCCCATTTTCTCTATGTTTTCCTTAACGTACTCAGCTGGTCGGGAAGTTATGAAATAATACGTTTTCACAACTGTTGCAAATTGATATAAAAAAGCTTCAGGCATCGTAATTGGATTAGCATATATACAAACCAAACTACCCTCTGGTAATCCACCATCTAACTTTTTATCTAATATGTCAATACCCGTTGATCTGTTTCCAGCTTTCGATACAGTAATCATGATGAATCCCCATAAACCGTAAAAAACTCTGCGGGAAAACTTATTTAAGTTTTCTTCAATTTTTTAACCCTTTTAGCATAGTAGCTTAGAGGGCTTGAAACGCCACAATCAGCGACGCAGTTGTGATAAGTCCTCATAGTCTCACAAGAGGGGCATGTGTATTCAGCTCCTTTACCCCTCATTCCAGCTATGTGTTCCACCTGATAGCGAGTTTTCTCTTCGTCAAAATCGGGAGAATTGCTGAAAAGTTTAACTATTTCGTCCACACTCATACCTATGTTAAGTAAAAAAGAAGTTATAGCAAATCTGGCTGTGTGAGGAACGTTTACTCCATTTTGCAAATCAGAAATAATTTTTTTCATACACGGAGGTAGGAATTCCAGTTTTACTGGAACGTCTATTTTTAAACTCTCCTCTCTAAACGCAATTCCTCTAATTTCGTTTATGATTTCAGCGGGTAATTTTGCTGAAATCACTTTTTCAAGTTTAATTTTAATGAACTCTTCCAACAACCTTACGAATTCTTTTCCACTTACTTCCACCCAACCGCTTTCGATTTTTCTATTTACTAACCTCCAATTTTCATCTCTTATCCTTACAGCTCCTTTTAAGTAAGAAGAAACGTGAATCTTTTCCACTCCTTTTGAAATCACGCCGAGGTCTGAAGCTACGTAAGTTACTACTTCGTACCTTTCGTTTTCGAGCTCTTTTTCGAGCCTATGCCTATAATCTCTCGCTTCCTGAGTGGATATCCTCCTCCTAATAACTGGACTTAAATGCTGCATCATAGCTCTCAAAGCCAAGTGGTATATTGCTGATTTCTTTGCTATAGCCTTCAACTCGTGAATAGAATAGCCAAAGTTGTAGTGGCAGTTTTCGAAGCATCTACCACAAGCGTTGCAATTCAGGAAGTCGAGTTTTTTTAAGTAATCGCAATCGACGCAATCTCTCTCGCAAGAAAAACACGGCATAGGCCAGTCGAGTTTTTTTAAGTCCAGTTTAAAATTGAACTCTTCATTTTTAGTTGAACTCCTTACCTTTTCAATAGCCAGACTTATCGCCTCTCTTTCGATCATTCCTCGTTTTTCAAACACACTTTCTACAGAGCTATACTCTTTTTCAAGAAACTTTCCAGTAATTCTCAGAAAAGGATATTTTGCTATGAGGGGTAAAACTGGTGCGTATCTCTTCATTTCAGCACCTCAAAAGTTAGTCTTCAAAATCGTAAATTCATCGCAAAAAACTGCGTTTTCTCCAACCAGACACCCAAATACTTCTACGTAATCTCCTATGTCAACTCTCCTGTAAAACTCAGCGAACTTATCACACATAAGTAGTTTAACTCTTCCACTTTCATCTGAAAGGTACAAGCTAAACCACTTCTTTTTTTCTCCAATTCCGCTAACTCTACCTCTAATGCAAATTCTATTTTTAATTTTATTTTTAACTTTATTGAGTGGTAAAAACTTGATTTCGAAACTTTCTTTGCTAAGATCCAAGCTATCTAATATTAAAACTTCGTTGTCAGACTTCGCACCTTTCAAAGTTACGCTAATATTTTCTTTAAGATTAAAATTATTTTTAAAATCATCTTTACAATTGTTTTTACAATTACGTTTAGAATTAACATTTACACAATAAACACTAATGCAATCAAAACAATTCGAAATCACAAAGACGTTTTCACTCAACGCAGCAATTACACCTTTAAATTCAAACGTAGATGGTGTAATAATCGAAAGATTTTCGACTTTAAATAAGTCTCCAGCAAACTTCCCTTCGAGTAGTAAAACGCTATTAACTCCAGCTTTTGAAAGTTCTGGAAAGGAGCTTAGCTCAACGTATGATTTAAAACTAACCCCTGCTCCATCCATTCTCAGTGTTAAAACGTTTCCAAAAAGTCTAAGACTCTTGACTTCAGCCTTAATTTTAACTCTACCTGCAGAGTAAAGTGATAACAACTTGAGAGTTTCCTCGTCCACCAAACCTTCAAACCTGTTCATGATCCTCATTAGCCCCAGACCTAAAAAAATTATATCGCCGAACTAAATTGGCTTGTATGCAAAGTGAGAGAATGAAAGATGAATTGATGAGGCTCGATTTCGACATACACCACATATCCGTAATGTCAAGAAAAAATGAAAACCATCACGCATTAATAAGACTCGTAATTTCAGCTCTTGCAACGACAGAAGAGCTTGAGAATCTAATGAAAAAGGATATTAGAAAAAAAGGAGTTCTGCTTAGGCAGGGTGGAAAAAGTAGATTGGCATTAGTTGACGAGAGAACTCACAGCATTCTAACTAAAATCTGTGAGAAAAAGAGAAACAGAGAAAAAGTTTTCCCGTACTCTAAGAAGGAGATGGACAACATAGTAAAATCGTACTCGCCACCAAACAGAAATTACAGCGTGGAATCTTTGAGAAGTGCGGTAATAAAGATACTGAGAGACTGTTCTTTCTTTGAAGATTACGTCCCCTTCGTAACGGGAGAAGAAAGAAAGGACTTGGAAAGTGTGGAAATGTTTCTCGCAGACTTTCATCCAATGTTTTCTGGAATGTGGGACTTGGAAGATGAGGAAGTGGCTGAAGACTTTCTAAAAGTTTACCACGAGTTAACGGGGGAAAGTCCAGAAAAAATTGCTGAAAAAACGGGAATCGACGAAAAATTAATTAGAAAGTTGCTTAGAAAGTAAAATAGTTAAATACCTTAAAAACCTTTTTTAAGCGTGAGAGGGCAAAGGAGAAGGATGGGAAAAGGTAGGAGAAGGCCTCCAAAAGCTTTTCCGGGAAAGTACTTTGAAAACTTAAAAAGAGTAGTAATGGATAGATATTGCAGCAACTGTTCCGCGTGCGTAGCAGCTTGTCCTGTAAGAGGGATATCCATAACGAGCTATTCCTCTCCTCCGTACTTTCCGGGATGGGAAGAGGATTGTACAGACTGTGGATTTTGTGTTAGAGTTTGTCCGAGGTGGGACTACAAACCACTCAGCGGAATAGGACTTTACTTTGAAATAATGGCTGTTAAATCCAAGAGGTTTAAAGGACAGGACGGAGGAGCTGTAACAGAAATACTCGCTTCTGCAATGGAAAGAGGGATTATAGATTCAGCTTTGGTTGTTAGAAGAGACGAAAAGTGGAAACCAGAGGCGTTTATAGCCACTAACGTTGAAGAGGTAATAGAGGCATCGGGAACCAAGTATAGCCACGCCTTCCCTCTCTCAGCACTTAAAGCGGGCGGTTATGAAAAAATAGCAATAGTGGGAACGCCATGCGTAGCTTCAGCTGCGAGAAAACTTCAGAGAGAGGTAGGCAAGTTTTCGAAAAAAATAGCTATGGTTGTAAGTTTGTTCTGCATGGAGAACTTTTACTACCCAAAGCTGGTAGAGTTTCTCGAAAAGAAAGGCGTAAATCTCGAATCAGTCGAAAAAATGGACATAAAAAAAGGTAAGTTTTACGCTTACCCGGACATTAGTTTTCCAGTTAAAGAGCTTGACGAAATAGTGCCAGAAGGGTGTAAAGTTTGCCAAGACTTTACGGGAGTTGAAAGTGACGTAAGTGTCGGAAGTGTTGGTTCTCCAGATGGTTATTCGACGGTAATAATTAGAAATGAAAGTTTGCTCGACCTAATAAAATCTGCAGATGTAGAAATTGAAAAAGCAAACGTTAAAGCAGTTGAAAAGCTGGCTGAGTTTAAGGTAAAAATGCACTCAGGCTAAGGACTCCAAGAACTGAAGACAGAACTATTAACCCCGCTATAGCTACTCCGACAAAAATGTAAGCAAAGGCTTTCTCAGGCTTAAGCTCTAAGAGCGTTGAAAGTAAACAAGCTGTCCAAGCACCTGTGATGGGTAGAGGTACTGCAACAAAAACAGTTAAGCCTAAGTAACCATATTTTTCGATTAATTTTTTATTTTTCAAAGCTCTTTTTTCGAATGCATTTATTATCTTAGAAGTGAAAGTATATTTTCCAGCAAGTTCTCTTATCTTGTACAGAGAGAGAAGTAAAAACGGAATGGGAATTACGTTTCCCATAAGAGATATAATGTACGCTTTAACTGGCGAATAGCCAAAGTATATGGCTAAGGGAATTGCACCCCTCAACTCTGAAATGGGCATTGCCGCAACGAGTAAAACTTTCAACACTTTTAGCATTTTCTTTCCTCCATAAACTTCACGAGCCAATAAAGTAATTCGTTAACTTTAACGTCAACTCCAAGCTTTTTACCCACTTCAACGATTTTTCCGGTTATTGCATCTATCTCCGTTCTCTTACCTTTTTCAACATCCTGAAGCATGGAGCTCTTATTTTCAGCCGTTAACTGTGCGATTTTTCTCACTTCTCCTTCAACATCCATTTCTATACCAAGTTTTTCTAAAACGAGTTTGCACTCTTCGCAAACTATTTTAGCAGAATTCCAAACTTCAAGCAATTCTCCATTTTTTACTTTTAAAATTGCAGTTAGAGGATTTATAACCGCATTTATAGCTGCCTTTTTCCACTTCAATTCTCTGACGTTTTCTACAACTCTAACGTTCATACCGCCTTTCCTCAGCATTTTCTCAACTTCTTTAACTTCATCACTACAATTTTTCCAATTACCTATTAGAGTTTCTCCTTCTCCAGCGTAAACAACTGTACCCCCACGTACATATGCGGCATAACTCGTAATTCCACCAATGACCTTAGGTATGTTCTCAGCAATTACATCCTCGTTACCTATCCCGTTTTGAACAGTCATAGCAACATCCGTCAGCCCTTTAAGCTTCTTAGCAACTTGCACAGTATCATAGCTTTTTACGCAAACCAAACTTAACCAAGATTTTACTGGCTCTTTGTAAACTTCTACTTCCTCAAAAAATTCAGCTATACCACTTATTTTCAGACCACTCTTAAGCTGTTTTAACCTCTCACCTCTCGCAACAAAAACGACGTCAACACCAGCATTAATTAAAAAGTATCCAAAAAGCGAACCTATCGCCCCAGCTCCAACAACTTGCACTCTCATCGTTTTGTAATTGATTTCAAAATTTCTTTAACCTTTTCCCTGCTGTAAACCTCTTCAGATGCAAAAGGAGTTAATACGGGCATTTTTCTTTCCTTCAACTTTTCAGCCACGGAAACGAGTTCATCGATATTATAAGAGCAGAAGACTGCAGGATAATTGCTTTTTATAGCTTCTTCAAATTCCAAGTCTATCGAGCTGATTTTTCTGTAACAAGCCCAAGCTTCAAGCTCAGCACTTACTTCTCCAGCTAAATCAACATCGCAACCTCTCCTCATAGCAAACCAAGCAGAAATAGGGTCTAAAGCAAGAACTCTCGATTGGGTGCCTACAGGTAAGCCTCCAAAGCCTTTAAAAATTTTTGTATAGATATAAGATTTTTCTCTAACTTCTATAAAGAGTTCAACTTCTGGATTTTTTAAATCAACTTTAAGACTTCTATCGATGTTTTTTACTCTCTTTCCAGCAATTCTTGCAACGTCCATAGACGTAAAGTCGTGTTCTCCACTCCTCTTAGCTCTTATTGCAAAACTTCTGAAATGTTTCTCCTTCAACAGTTTTTCAACCACAACTTCTACTGTTTCAGCTATCGATTTTAAGTTTGACTCGCATTCCACTGCGGGAGAAGTTGAAACTATTCCAAAAACGAAAGAAAGTCTCTTTGCTACAGTATTTTCTTCATTAGAATAGAAGTAAAGTCTTCCCCATTCCCTCTCCAGCTTTCCCTTAATTCCTTCTCTTTTGCAAACTCTCCTGATGTTGCCAATTAATATATTCTCAAATTTTCTGCGGAGCTGTCCTTTTAAGCTAAGCTCTCCATACCTTATTATTACTACCATGCCGTCACCTATATATTTCTAACACACGATAGCATTACGATGAAAACTATTGCGCTCGCTTTGTTGATATTAACTCTTGTAATTCCAGTTTCCTATGGTAAAGTTATAGTTGCTTGTTCAATACCAGATTTCGTTCCAATAGTAAGTGAGATAGGTGGAAATGCCGTGAAAGTAGTTTCAATAATGCCCCCCGGTAGCGATCCCCACGCATTTACAGTTTCGAAAAAAACTATGGAGCTATTAAAAAATTCAAAACTAATTGTTTTAGCAGATTCAAAGCTAATTTCTTTCGAAAGTAAAGTTAAGAAAGTTTTTCCAAACAAATGCTTAGATTTCAGTGATTACTCCAAGTTTGGAGCTGAAGTAGATAACTTTCCCTCATACAAACCATGCTACCACGGATACTGGCTAAAGCTCGAAAACGGAATAGCTATTGCAAAAGCAGTTGAAGAAGCTTTAAGTAAAATTGATCCTAAGAACAGCAGTTACTTCAAAAGTAACTTAATGCTTTTTGAAAAACAGGTAAGAGAAGCTGAAAAAGTGATAAAAGAGAAGTCTTTGGTTAAAGGAGATTACTGCGTCGCAGCGGTTCCCGGTGTTTGCTACATAGCTAAAAATTCGGGAATGAAGGTAGGTGCTGTTTTGATGGGTGAAAGTGCGGGCTTTATCAGCGCTTCTTTTCTGATGAACTTGGAAAAAGAAATGGTAAGGAAAAACTACGCTTGTATAATTTTACCGGCTTTTGCAAAAGACACTAAGGTTGGTAAAATAGCACTACAACTTTCAGAAGATACGGGTAAGCCAATAGTTTACGTCAAGTTCGCCATGGCGAGTAACAACGACACTTACGTTGGGATAGCATACTACAACGCCATGACTCTCAACTCCGCATCAAAAACTAAGGTAAAAGAGGTGCCGGGATTTTTAGCCGTTTCAACTATTTTAATTTTAGCCTGGGGGTGCAGGAAGTGGAAGCATTAATGGAGGCGGTAGTAATAAAAGACCTCTGCTGTACTTACGACGGGTTCGTAGCAATAGACAGAGTAAACATGATAGTAAACAAAGGAGAGTTCGTAGCGATAATGGGGCCAAATGGAGGAGGAAAAACTACTTTGCTTAGAGCTATAGCGGGAATGATAAAACCCCAGAGGGGGTATGTTAAGGTTAAAGGCGAAATTGGATACATGCCTCAAAAAGAGCACGTAAACTTCGAAATTCCTATAAAAGTTAGAGAAGTCGTGGAAATGGGGATTATGTCGAAAAAGAAAAAATTCAGTTTATTTTCTAAGTTAAGTAGAGAAGAAAAAGAGTTGGTAAACAACGCTTTGAAAGCAGTTGACATGCTAAAATTTGTTGAAAGAAATTTCACAGAACTCAGTGGAGGGCAACAGCAGAGAGTTCTGCTTGCAAGAGCTATTGCAACTAAACCAGACATTTTACTTTTAGACGAGCCCTTTAACGGTGTAGATTTGCCTACTCAGGAAAAAATAATAAAACTTCTCGATAACTTAGCTTCAGAAGGTGTTTCAGTTATCACAGTAGTTCACAACGTTAGCCCTCTAATTCACCACGTCAGCAGAATAGCATTGCTGAATAGAGAATTAATAGCTTATGGAAAACCAGAAGAAGTACTAACTCCCGAAAACACGGCAAAAACCTACGGAATACCAATTCCAACGACCGTATGTAAAGAGGGATACATTCATCCACTATTCGGAGATATACATGGGTGAAGTGATGATACCGTTTTTGCTCAGAGCAATTGTTGCAATCTTTATAATATCCATAAACGCAGCAATTACAGGAACTTTTACAGTCTTTAGAAACGTATCTTTTTTAGTTGCTGGAACTGCTCACGCCGCACTTGCTGGGGCTGCTTTAGCTCTAATTTTAGAAAGCTTGGGCTTTCACGTTCCAGTTTTATTAGGAGGAGTTTTGTTTGCAATTTTTGCAGCAATTTCAGCGGGATACGCTTCTGGTAGGGGAAAAGTTGGAAGAAGAGAAGACACGAATACTGCAATAGCCATTTCCTTCGCATTGTCTATGAGCTTAGCCGTACTCTTCATATCCATGGTGAGAGAATACGCTGCGAGAGTTTGGGGCTTGTTAATTGGAGACCTCTTTTTACTCAGCTATTCAGATTTAGCAATAATGTTTATTACGACTTTACTCGTAATCGCTATAACTGCTTTGTTTTACAGAGCTTTTCTCTACCTATCTTTTGATGCTGAAGCGGCGATTGCTTCTGGAGTAAAAGTTGGGCTTTACGACTACTTACTTCTATCGACGATAGCCCTATCTGTAGTAGCGATAATGGGAGGAGTTGGAGCTATTTTAGTTTTTGCGATGTTCGTAGCTCCAGCAGCAATAGCAAAACGCTTTGCTAAATCAATCTCCCGCGTGTTTTTGCTTTCATTCTTGATATCCTTTTCAAGTGGAATTGCAGGCATTGCTCTATCTTTTTACCTCCCATTTTCTCCCGGAGCTATGGCTGCAGTTATGGTAAGTTCTACATACTTCGTTTCCGTTTTCGTAAAGAAGTGAGCTATAAATTACACGTTTAATAATCTCTTTTACTTTCGAAAACATTATATCTTCTTAGTCAGTAAGTTTGGCTGTCATGAAAACAGTGTACAAAGTGATTTGCTCGTTAATGCTAATACTAATAATAGCAACGCCAGCAACAGCTTTAGAAATAAAAAACGTAACGGTAATTCCATCCAACAATGGCGTTATAGTTAAAGTCAACTATACCTTAGATCCGCTTACAGCTTTAAAAGTGTTCTTTTTCGGAGCAAAAACAATAGAAAATGACGTTCTATCTATTTTCAACGCAAGTAAGAATTATACCATAATAAGAATTGGCTACAGTTCAGCGGAATTTCTCTTTCCAGCGGAGAGGTGCGGGAATACGACTTACTTTTCTGGTGTTGATTTAAACGTTACAACAAACGTTACTATTTGTGCAAAAACACCAATACTGATGTACACTAACGAAATTCCTCCAATATATTACAACCTCAGCTGAAAACTCTTTCCAGCGACTTCTTCCAAGTCCGGAGAGGTGAAGTAAACGTCTTCTCCAACTACGTACCCCTTAGCTGTTTTCTCAAGTCTCTCAACTGAAATGAACTTCCATTCCCTCCTCGGCAACCTCAAAGCTATGTAGGGTTTAGCACCAAACAAGTTTGAGAACATCGCTAATTCCTTTACTTCCTGCTCGGAAAGGTAAAGAGGCAACTTAGCTCTGCTTTTTACTTCTAAAGCCAAGATAACTTTTCCATTAGAAGCTATTACATCGGGACAGGGAAAACTCGAAACGCCGCTTCCCGCAACTCTAACCGCCGCAAATCCAGCACTCCAAAGCAAATTTACGAGTTCTCTTTCCAACCTCGTACCTTTCTCCTTTGATTTCATACCTGAAAGCTTTTTTAATTTTAAGCGAAAAAAGTTTTTCGTGATGTTCTTCGTTAGTTGGGCTTTGAAATGCATGAGGTTCAGCTACTTTTCATTTTACGCTAAACCAAAAATACCGTGGAATATGAAAGTCAAAGGAGAGTTATCAGAGAGGAGAGCTGAACTAACTTTGAAGCATAGAATGAAAATCTGGAGAGGTAAAAACAGGATTATGTATTTCAGAAATTTTACATTAGTTGGAAGAGCAGATTTCGTTTCAGATGATTTTGTTATAGAAGTAAAATCAAATTTTAATAATATGTTTTTTATTCCAAGTTTGGCTCAGCTCAACTTGTACATGCTCATGGAAGGTAAAGATAGAGGTTTACTTTTAATGGGAAATA
>JALSQI010000008.1 GCA_026985525.1 Archaeoglobaceae archaeon | reverse complement strand
CTGGATTTTTTCCATCCTACTTTACACCGTAGGAGATTTAACGCTAACTACTTTAAACATTTTAGCTGGAAAAGTTGAGGTCAATCCTGCTGGTTTAGAAGGAGTTGTGTTTTTTAAAGTTGTTGCAGTTTTAGTCGGAATTCTAATTTACCACAAGTGGAAAAGCTTAGTTATACCTGCAACTTTTGCTTTGTTAGGTGTGATTGCAATAGTCTTCGGATTCCTTATGTAACTCTAACCTTATATAACTCCGCTAAGCTGAAAAGATATGAAGATCGCAATAGTTGGAGCGGGATTAACTGGGTTGTCTGCTGCATTTGAACTAAGAGATTTTGCAAAAGTAAAAGTCTTTGACGATTGCATAGGAGGGTTAGCTTCGAGTTACTGCCCTTCATACTGCATAGAAAAGTTTTATCACCACTGTTTTAGAAGAGACAGTGATTTATTAGACTTGATAAAAAAACTAAAACTTAACTCTAAGTTGGTTTGGAAAGTCGTGAGAATTGGGCAGGAGTGCAATGGTAAGATATATCCACTAAACACACCGATAGAAATTATCAAGTTTCCTTGCATGAGTCTCTCAGATAAAATAAAATTAGCAAAATTTACTTTTAGTTGTAGGAAAAAAAATTTTGACGAAATAAAAAAGTTTGATGAAGTTAAAGTCGTTGAAGGGTTGAAAAGAGAGGTCGGGGGGAGGCTTTTAACTTCTTTTTTCCTTCCCCTGCTAAAGTCTAAGTTTGGAGATTACTACGAAGAAGTCAGCTATTCCTGGCTCATAGCGAGAGTAGCGATAAGGGGTAACAGGAAGCTTAGAGGAGAGGAGCTCGGATACTTAAGGCACGGATTCAATCAGATGATAGAAAGAATGGTTGAAGAGTTGAATTCCAATAACGTTATACTTAGGAAAGAGAAAGTTAAAAAAATAGAAAAATGTGGTAATTGGAAAGTTAACGGGGAGGAGTTCGACGCCGTAATCTGGACAGCACCACTTCCAGTCTTAAAGAGCGTTAACGAGAGAGTTTACTCTTCAGCTAAGGTAAAAGACATTAAGTACCAGAGTTCTATTTGCTTGTTGATATCATCAAAAGAAAGTGTTACGGAGGATATATACTGGAGCAACGTTAACTGCAGGTTTGGAGCTATAATAGAGCATACGCACTTCATGCCCTTCGAAGACTACGGTGAGAACCTTATATACTTAGCCGGATACGACAGAGTTGATGGAGAATTAATGAGTGCCAAGGATGAAGAAGTAGTAAAAATTTACCTGAAATGCCTTAAAAAGTTCGGGATTGAAGAAAAAGACGTAAAGTGGACTAAGTTGTTCAGAGCTAAATACAGCGGGCCAATTTACGAAACAGGTTACATCAACAAAATAACCCCGTATAGAACGAGCGTAGAAGGATTATACATTGCGGGAATGACGTCTAAACCCAACTATCCAGAGAGAAGCATGAACGGAAGCGTAAAAGCTGGAAAAGAGGTTTCGGAAGTAGTGAGAGGTGATTTTGAATGTACTTAATATTTAGGTGCAGGAAGTGTGGTAGATACCTCTACGCACCTCAGGGAATTAAAACGAGAAAGTGCGTTTGTGGACACAGAAACGATCTAAAAAGAGTTGTCGTAGTGAAAAGAGTTAAAAGTGAAAAAGAAGCAGGAGAAATAGTGAGATTATTGCAGGGAAAAAGTACTTCTTTTGAGTCGCTCGATAAAAAAATATGGAAGTTTTCACCTTAGACGTTGGAAGCGGTACTCAGGATTTTCTATTCTCAAGCACTGACGGAGAATTGAGCGTAAAAATTGGTAGAGGTGTAAAAGCGGTACTCCCCTCTCCAACTAAAATAATTGCTAACAGGATAAGGAAGAGTCAAGACGTATTACTGTACGGATACACCATGGGTGGAGGAGCTAATAAAAAAGCTGCAGTTGAACATGCAAAAAAGTTTAAAGTGTTCTGCACGGAAAAAGCAGCTTTAAGTTTTTCAGATTCCTTGAAAAAAGTCGAGAGTTGGGGTATCAAAATAGTTAATTCCAAGGAAGATGTAGAAGAGGATGTTGAAAAAATAGAAATGAAAGATGTTGACTGGGAGTTTTTCCAAAACATTTTAAACCTCTTAGACGTAAATATATCTGAAGTAATATCCGTAGTAGCAGTTCAAGACCACGGATTTTCTATCGAAAAGAGTAACAGGAAGTACAGGTTTGAGTTATTCGAAAGAGTTTTGAAAAAAGGTGCAACTCTTTCAGATTTTATATACGAGATGAAAAAAGTTCCTGAATATTACAACAGAATGAAAAGCGTCGTAGAAAGTTATCTGGACGCAGGATTAGATGGAGAACTTTACGTAGTTGACACTGTTTTTGCAGCAGTAGCCGGGTGTAAAAGTAAAGTAAGAAAATTTCCAGCTTTGCTACTCAACTTTGGGAACTCTCACTTTGTTGGCGTTGTTGTAAATAGAGATGGTGAAATACTTTCAATGTTCGAACACCACACGAAAGTAATTGAGAGTAGGGGGGAGGATTGGATAAAAAGCTTTGTAGATAGATTTTTGAAAGGTGAAGTACAGTTTGATGACGTTTACGAGGATGGAGGACACGGAGCTTACGTTGGAGAGGTAGTAGATGTAAAAGAGATAATTTCAACTGGACCAAGGGTAAACTTGAGTCCTTTTGACATCGTTAGTGGAGATTTGATGATGACTGGAAACGTAGGTATGATCAAGTTGATTGAAGAAAAGGGATAGTGAAATGCTCTGGCAGGAATTCGAAGAGTTGGTAAGTAATGTATTCGAGCTTCACGGATTTGAAGTGAAGAGAAGAGTTGTTTTTAAAGACGAAAAAGGAAAAAATGAAATCGACGTCGTAGCTGAAAGAAGTGGATTAATTTTAGCCATAGACGCAAAGAGGTACACTGAAGGATGGTATAGGTTATCTGCCATTAAAAGAGAGGCAAAAAAGCATGCTGAAAGGTGTAGTAGGTATTCAAAAGTAGTGGAAAAAGAAGTTATACCCATAGTCGTTCCCCTAATAGACGACGGCATTATAGAGTATTGCGGGAGCTTAATAGTCCCATTCAGGGCTATAAACGATTTTCTTTGCAACATAGAACTTTACTTAGTTGAATTTGGATTTATATAATTTTTTATAATTTAGTTTTATTTATTTAAATTACTTAAATTTATTTAGATTCAACAAAAACAAAAAACATTAAAAAACATTAAAAACATTTAACAAAAAACATCGGAAGACATAAAACATCCCTTATTTTTGAAATGTTCTATCATTTGAGAGTAAAGATTTAGATTCGATAAAGTTTCACTATCTCCAACCGCTATGAGCTTCATCCTCGCTCTCGTTAAAGAGACATTTAACCTTCTCTCATCCATTAAAAAGCCTATTTTTCCTTCTCTATTGCTCCTTACAAAAGATAAGATTATAACGTCTTTCTCCCTTCCTTGAAAAGCATCAACCGTATTAACTTCGCAATTGACGAGTTTTCTTATGAGTTCTGCCTGATCATCGTAAGGAGTGATAACGCCAATTCTATCGCTGCTAACACCAAGCCTTAAAAGCTCTCCAACTAACTTCTCTACTATTTTCGCTTCGAGCGGATTCTCTCTCGAGGGGGATCCTTTTCTCCTCCTTTCCCATTTGTTTTGAGATTTACTTGTATCTATGAACTGTAGAGGTTTTTCTGAAATTATTTTACTTGAAACTTCGAGTTTTAAGTTTTTAACGCTCTTATCTGCTTTTAACATGCAACCGTAGAATGCTTTACAGGGGAACTCCATTAAATCTTCGTTCATTCTGTACTGTATTTTGAGCATAGACGAGTTCAGCTCTACAATCTTTTCGAACAGAGTTTTTTCTAATTCCTTAACTTCCACAGTTGGCGGAAGCTGTTTGTGATCTCCTATTAATACGAATTTACGGCTTAATGAGAGCGGAATGAGTGATTCGGGTATGGAAGATTGAGAAGCTTCATCTACAACACATCTGTCAAATTCCAACCCGTATTCTTTTAAAACGAAAGAAGTAGAGTTAGTAGAAAAAACGACATTCGCTTCTTCAAGAATTTCTCTGTGTATCTTTTTCTCAAGCTCGATTTTTTCTTTTATCAGTTTTTCCACTTCTCTGTTAAGTCTTATCCACTCTGCCATTGAAACCAAAACTTTCAGAGGTATTCCTCTCAAAGCTACACCTTTTTCAGCTGCCTCGACTATTTCTTCATCAGATAAACCCCTTCTCCACTTCGGTTTTGGTTTTTCAAGCAAATCTCTCTTTCCAACGACATCTTTTATTTGAGATTCGATTTCTCTCACTTCTCTATAGTCGGGATGCCTTTCTGCCAAATACGGCAAAGAATGTTCTACAAGCTCTTTACTCATCCTCGCAGGATGTCCAATTCTAATAGCTTTGAACGACTTCAATTTCAAAAAATAGTTCATGAAGTTGTCAACAGCAATATTACTACTGGCAGTAGCCAGAACTCTTTCACCTCTACAGATAAGTTGTCTAACCAATTCCGCTGCTGTCTTAGTTTTTCCAGTACCAAAGGGCCCATGAATAGCAAAAAATTCAGAACCGATTGCAAGAGATATGGCTTCTAACTGAGAGTCGTTTAATTTATCGAAAGGTTCAAACTCGACTTTTTCTCCTTTTTCAACTTCTTTCAAACCCAAGTAAAGTTCAATTGCCGATATGGCACAACCTCTCTCCTCTTTAAGCAAAGACTTGAGAGTATCCAACATTCTGTTAAACGTAGTTTCGCTTGAGTATAGGTCAATTCTGACGTTCTTAAGCGCCCACTCCGGAACGCTTTTTTCAAAAGCTAAAACCAAAAACCTTCTACCTTTGTCCGCAACTGTAGCTGTTAAATCGCTCTTTAAAGGATTAGATCCCATTTTACTTACCAGAACCAAATCTCCCTGACTTATTTCCGTTTCGATGTCCTTAGCTCTACCGTACTTGACGTAAGTATAACCAAATTGAGTTGAAACGACTTTACCTTTCAAGTTAAGCACAGCTCTTCCTGCTTTTTCTCTTCTCTTGCCACTCATCCTTCTGATTTCAGATTTCATTGCTTCTATCTGTAATTCTCTCTCCTTTTTAACGAGAGAAATTAGTTTTTTCAAAAAATCGTTCACTTTATTATCTCTAACCATACTATCTAAATTAACTAATAAACAAATTATTAAATTAAAAAATTATTTTATATATCCCTCTTTTACCATAAGTTCAGCGTTTAAAATGCTCGCTCCAGCCGCACCTCTAACAGTGTTGTGACCCATTACTATGTACTTAATACCCCATTTGTCTTTTCTGATTCTACCAACTACTACACTCATACCTTTTCCAGTATCTCTATCAAGCCTTGGCTGAGGTCTGTCTTTTTCTTTCCTAACGACTATGACTTTCTCAGGAGAAGTAGGCAAGTTTAGAGGTTTTAAACTTTCAAAAGCTTGAACCACATCCTCAACTTTGACATCTCTATCGAATTCAACCCAAACAGCCTCAGTATGCCCGTCTATGACGGGAACTCTATGGCAAGATGCTGAAACGTTTATTTTAGCTGGAACTACTTTTTCCCCATCGAATTGTCCGAGCAACTTTAGAGGTTCGGTTTCAACTTTTTCTTCTTCTCCACCAATGTAGGGTATTACGTTGTCCATTATTGCCATAGATGGCACTCCCGGATAACCTGCTCCGCTTAAAGCTTGCATTGAAGCAACTCTGACAGATTTAAGGCTAAGATCCATTAAAGGCTTTAGAGTTAAAACCAACATTATGGTCGTACAGTTTGGATTAGTAACTATAAAACCGTCCCAGCCTCTTTTCCTTTTCTGAACTTCAACAAGCCTTAAGTGTTCGGGATTTACCTCTGGAATTACGAGAGGGACGTCTTCGGCCATCCTATACGCTGAAGCATTGCTTGCGACGATAAACCCATTTTCAGCAAAGTTTTTTTCGACTTCCTTCGCAACACCTGACGGCAAAGCTGAAAAAACTATGTCGGCATCAACATGCTTTGGATCCATAGGTACCATTTCCATGTCTTTTACGCAGTCAGGAATGTCTGAGGAAACCATCCAGTCAACCTCATCTCCGTAAATTTTGCCAACTCTTCTTTCAGATGCAGCCAAAGATGAAATTTTGAACCACGGATGCTCTGCAAGCAGTTGAATGAACTTCTGACCAACCATTCCAGTTGCTCCAAGAACTGCAACTTTGAACATGTAATTCGGAAAAGTAAAGCGATTAAAAAAGTTCCGCTATTGAGGCCATGCAGAGGCTCACTCCGAGTATATACCCGGGACCGGCTAACCCGGCACGGGCTTTAGTGGCCGCGGACTGAACGGCTCGCCGAAGCTCGCCGCTTACATCCCGGCCCTATCAAACGGGTCTTTTACCCGCGCCCTTAAGGGCGGCTCTTTTCGGGGGCGGTTTCAGGCTTAGATGCTTTCAGCCTTTAACCGCATGGCGCGTAGCTGCCCGGCGATGCCCTGCCGGACAACCGGTGGACCAGTGGCGCCGGAGGCTCGTTCCTCTCGTACTAGAGCCTCCTTCCCCTCAGCCGCCCAGACACCCCCGTTAGATAGCAACCGACCTGTCTCACGACGGTCTAAACCCAGCTCACGATCCCCTTTAATAGGCGAACAACCTCACCCTTGGCCGCTGCTGCACGGCCAGGATGGGGAGAGCCGACGTCGAGGTAGCAAGCCTCGGGGTCGATATGAACTCTCGCCCGAGACAACTCTGTTATCCCTGGGGTAGCTTTTCTGTCGTCACCCGGCCTCACCAAAAGGCCAGGGTGGTTCGCTAGGCCCGCCTTTCGGCTCGTGATTCCTTATTATGCGGAATCACGTCAGGCCGGCTTTTGCCCTTGCACTCTACGGCGGATTTCTGACCCGCCTGAGCCGACCTTTGGGCTCCCCCGATACCTTTTCGGGGGAGTGGCGCCCCACCCAAACTGCCCACCTACCGATGTCCCGCCGAAGCGGTTAGCCGCACAACTGGAGGTGGGTGGTGTCTCATGGACGCCTCCACCCCGCCCGGAGACGGGGCTTCGACGGCTCCCACCTACGCTGCGCACCCCCAGTTATGCGGCAACGGCAGGCTGCAGTAAAGCTCCACAGGGTCTTCGCTTCCCAACGGGGGTCCCCAGACTCTTCACTGGGAAGTCGGGTTCGCCGGCTTCTGGCCGGGGACAGTGGGGGAGTCGTTAATCCGTTCATGCAAGCCGCCAATTAAGCGGCAAGGTATTACGCTACCTTAAGAGGGTCATAGTTACCCCCGCCGTTTACGGGCCCTTCGCCCGGTTGTACCCGGGTTTCAGGTACCCGCACTGGGCAGGACTCAGGGGCTGTACTAACCGTTGCCGGGTTGCAGCCCCCTGTGTTTTTAGTAAACAGTCGCTCCCCCCTAGGCACTGCGACCTGCGGTCCCCACTTGTAAGGCGAAGACCGCAGGCACCCCTTCTACCGAAGATACGGGGCTAATTTGCCGAATTCCCTCGGCCAGAGTGTTCCGCCACGCCTTGGCTTGCTCAGCCAGGGCACCTGTGTCGGTTCTCGGTACGGCCCACCCGTCCCCTTTTCACGGGCCCCAGGAGTCGGCCGACTTACGCCATCACGCCTTCACCCCCTTCTCTCCATTACGGACCTCCGGGGGCTTCGACGCTTAGACCGGCTGGCAGCTCCGGCTCGGCCTATCCCGAGGCGTCGGGATTAGCGACGGGCGGTGCGGGAATATTAACCCGCTTCCCTTTTCGGCCGCGTCGAGTTACGAACGGCCTTAGGACCGACTAACCCACGGCTGACGAACGTGGCCGTGGAACCCTTGCCCTTCCGGCGGTCGGGATTCTCACCCGACTATGCTGCTACTACCGCCAGGATTCTCGTTGCCGACGGCTCCACCCGAGCTTACGCCTCAGGCTTCTGCGCCATCGGCACGCCCCCCTACCGGATCACCTTTCGGTGCCCCGGGGTATCGGCGGCCGGCTTGAGCCCCGTCCATTTTCGGCGCCCCGAGTCTCGGCTGGTGAGCTGTTACGCACTCCTTAGAGGGTGGCTGCTTCTAAGCCTACCTCCCAGCTGTCTTCGACCCGGGACCTCCTTTATCGTTTACACTTAGCCGGCACTTAGGGGCCTTAACCCCGGTCTGGGTTGTCTCCCTCGCGGACTGGGAGCTTACCCCCCAGCCCTGTCTCCGTCCATCTACGGCGGCGGTGGATTCGGAGTTTGACAGGGGGGCGAGGGTGTCACCCCCCGACACCCCCAATCAGTGCTCTACCCCACCGCCTACCTCCGGACGGGTCGTACTGCGGTATGTTTCGGGGGGAACCAGCTATCCCCGGGCTCGATTGGACTTTCACCCCTAGACGCGGGTCAGAGGAGCGATTTGCACATCAACACCCCTTCGGGCCTCCACGAGGCTTTCGCCCCGCTTCACCCTACCCGCGCCTAGATCGCCCGGCTTCGGGTCGTACGGGAGTGACTATGGGCGAGCACACCCTGCCCCTCGTTGCCTGCGGGCAGTCGGTTTCCCTTCGGCTTCGTGCTTACAGCACTTAGCCTCGCCACTCCCGTACACTCCCTGGCTCGTTCTTCAAAACGCACGCAGTAACCCCGGCATCCCGGCTCGTACTCGCACCTCGCGGTGCTTTCCTTCGCCGGGCTTACCTTTCGGGCTACTGCTCACTATCCCCGGCCGGTTTCAGGCTCTTTTCACCCCCCTTCCCGGGGTGCTTTTCAGCTTTCCCTCACGGTACTACTGCGCTATCGGACTCGGGACGTATTTAGTCTTGGGGGTTGATGACCCCCAGCTTCCCGCGAGAATTCCAACCCGCGGTACTCAGGATACCCCACCTTGTAACCGTGGAACTTACGCCTACGGGGCTATCACCCTCTACGGCGCCGCGTTCCAGCGGACTTCGGCTTCGTTCCACGGCATTAGGCGAGGTCCTACAACACCACATCCATCCCACCTTACGGCGGGATGTTCGGTTTGGACTCTGCCGCTTTCGGTCGCCCCTACTCACGGCATCGCGTTTGCTTTCTTTTCCTGCGGGTACTCAGATGTTTCCTTTCCCCGCGTTCCCGCTCCAAACGGAGCGTCCCCGAAGGGACGGGATATCCCATTCGGGAATCCCGGGTTCTACGGCTCCATGCGCCTCCCCCGGGCTTTTCGCAGCTTGGCACGCCCTTCGTCGGCGCCCGAGCCCAGCCATCCACCGGCCGGGATACTCGCCGGAAACACCGGTCCCGGTATGTATCCCGGAGTGAGCCTCTGCACGGCCTCACATAGCTTAAGCATAAGCTTAAGCCATCAACCCTTCCCCGACGACTCTACATCGCCGGGTGCACAAGTAATAGTGGACTCGTCGGGATTTGAACCCGAGGCCTCCGCCTCGCAAAGGCGGCGCTCTGCCAGCTGAGCTACGAGCCCAACGAGTCCAGTGGATCCGCCAGCATTTAGACTCCGGCAGGCAGGGCTGGATGCTCCGTTAGGAGGTGATCCAGCCGCAGATTCCCCTACGGCTACCTTGTTACGACTTAGCCCCCCTCGCGGACCCTGGGTTCGAACCCGCCCTACGGGCGGGCCCTCACCCCTGGCCCACTCGGGTGGCTTGACGGGCGGTGTGTGCAAGGAGCAGGGACGTATTCACCGCGCCATTTTGAGGCGCGATTACTACGGATTCCAGGTTCACGAGGGCGAGTTGCAGCCCTCGATCCCAGGTTAGACCGGGTTTAGGAGATTACCCACCCCTTTCGGGGTCGGTACCCATTGTCCCGGCCATTGTAGCCCGCGTGTAGCCCGGGGGATTCGGGGCATACGGACCTGCCGTTGCCCGCACCTTCCTCCGGCTTAGCGCCGGCAGTCCCCTCAGTGTGCCCGGCGTCGCAAAGCGACCCGCTGGCAACTGAGGGCGCGGGTCTCGCTCGTTGCCTGACTTAACAGGATGCTTCACAGTACGAACTGACGGCGGCCATGCACCACCTCTCAGCTAGTCTGGTAAGGTCTTCAGCCCGACCTTCATCCCGCTGTCTCCCCCGGTAAGCTTCCCGGCGTTGAATCCAATTAAACCGCAGGCTCCACCCGTTGTAGTGCTCCCCCGCCAATTCCTTTAAGTTTCAGCCTTGCGGCCGTACTTCCCAGGCGGCGGGCTTAACGGCTTCCCTCCGGCACCACCGGAGCTCGTAGCTCCGGTGACACCTAGCCCGCATCGTTTACAGCCTGGACTACCCGGGTATCTAATCCGGTTCGCTCCCCAGGCCTTCGTCCCTCACCGTCGGACCCGTTCCAGCCGAGCGCCTTCGCCACAGGTGGTCCTCCCGGGATTACAGGATTTCACCCCTACCCCGGGAATACCCTCGGCCTCTCCCGGTCCCTAGCCCAGCAGTATCCCCCGGAAGTCTGATCGTTAAGCGACCAGATTTCCCGGGGGACTTACTGGGCCGGCTACGGACGCTTTAGGCCCAATAAGAGTGGCCGCCACTCGGGCCGCCGGTCTTACCGCGGCGGCTGCCACCGGCCTTGCCCGGCCCTTGCTATGGGGTGCTGTTTAGGCACCCCGACAGCCCGTGCAATGCACGGGCACTCCGGCTAACCCCGTCGCGGTTTCCCGCATTGCGGAGGTTTCGCGCCTGCTGCGCCCCGTAGGGCCTGGACCCTTGTCTCAGGGTCCATCTCCGGGCTCCTGCTCCCACAGCCCGTACGGATCTTAGGCTTGGTGGGCCGTTACCCCACCAACTACCTAATCCGCCGCAGACCCATCCTCGGGCGCTGAGCGCTTTCGGAGATGGGGCATTCCAGCACCCATCACCTATGGGGGATTAGCCCCAGTTTCCCGGGGTTATCCCCCACCCGAGGGCAGGTTGTCCACGTGTTACTGAGCCGTCCGCCGGTGCTTGCACCCCCGAAGGGGTACAAGCCCCTAGACTAGCATGGCTTAGTCCCAGCCGGATAGCAGCGGCCTCTGGCAGGATCAACCAGAATTCGGCGGGGGGATGGTGAATACGTCCCCAGCCTGCCGGAATTGTCCTGCTGGCGGACCCACTTCAGACGCATCTTGCGACGCGTCCTCACCGATGTGTCGCGGGTGGGAACACTCCCCCTCATTTCGGGCTTGCGCCCACATCGGGGTTCGTGCCGGACCCGCGACTGGTAAATTGTTATTGACTCTAAGTGACTTATAAATCTTACGCCACTTCTACTATGTCAGTACGGGTGCTTTTTCACCCGCACCTCACCTGACGGTGTATCTGCATCGCCGCTCTCGGCTATTTAAATATTGTGCTTGAATGCCCTGCGTAAAGAGAGAAAAATGGAGATAGCTTTAAATATTATAAATATCAAACATTAATTTCAAAAATAACTTTGCATAATCCTTCAGACTTAAAATCCTCTTTACGATTAAACTTGCATGGAATACCCATATAGTTAGCCATAGCCTCGAATATTACAGGGAATATGCAAGCAGACCTTGGCACATCGCCAACTGTTCTAATGCAAAGCCTACAAAGTTTACTATCTACAATGACTGCCACACCTTCATCAACATCCTCTACCCTCGTAATGTCGTCCATTTTCATAACCCTACACACGTCTTTGATTAAGCTCTTGAGACCTTCTCTACTCTGCTCGTAATTGCCAATATAGCCCATCGCTAGTAAAACCTCAGCGAATCTTGGTCCAACATCCTTACAAATAACGTTAACGACTCCTTGAGACAGTATTTTGTGCTTGATTAATGCCCCCATGACTAACGCACAGAGTACTTGAAAAGGATTCATTTTCCGAACTTCAACTATTTCTTTCAACTTCTCTTCTGAGTAAAACTTCCCCTCCATGCTGCACACTCCATTATAATCATGATTGTAATTAGAAGTATAACCATTTAAAAATGTAACGCTAACAAAAACAAATATAACGTTAAGAACAATTACCGCGTATGGCGAATGAATGCTTGTTAAAAGCGGGTATCAGAAACCTCGTAAACGAACTCGTAATTAGACATGGAATAGAAGAAGTAGCAGAAATAAAAGATCCAGATGAAGCCCTAAGGATCGCTCTCGAAAAACTTGTTGGAAAAGAAGCTTACGATTTTCTCTGCGACTTTGCCCCAATAGCGGAAGGAGATTACGAAACTGTAAAAGAAGTTTTTTCGAAAAAGTATAGCGATGAAATTATAGACAAACTAATTGAAATAGGTGCTCTTGAAAAAAAAGGTGATAGGGTTAGACTACCAATAAGAAAGCTGAAAATGGAATTAAAGGGGGATATGAACTTAGTCGCAGATTACTGGAAAAAAATGATGGAAAAAGAAGGGGGCCCAAAAGAAATATGCGAATTCCTCAGTGCAGCAATAGATGCTGGTAGGATAGATGAAGCGGTTGACCTGTTTTTAAAACAAAACCAACCTTCAGATAAAATGGTAGAAGTAGGAGAGAAGCTTTTCGATGCAATTGACAGAGATGATTTCAAAGAAAAATTAGGCAATAAGTGGGTTGAAGTTGTAAGACAAATAGCAAACATGTGCTTTGATACGGGTAGAAAATCTGAAGCTGAAAAGTATTACTCAATAGTAATCAATGAGTACGTAAAGTTAGCTGAAAAAGATGAAAAGTACATGGGCGAGCTTGCAAAAATTCTCTACAACATGGCAAATCTTTACCATTTCATGAGAAGATACGATGAAGCTGAGAAAAACTACGATTGGTCTGCAGAAATCATGGAAGATTTAGGAATGGAAGAAGAACTTTCTGTCGTTCTCGATAGCCTCGGTTTACTCTGCATGAATCTTGGAAAGCTGGAAAAAGCTAAAAAGTGCTTAGAAAAATCAGCAAAAATTAGAAGAGAGTTGGCAAGAAAAGACAGCAAAATTGTCCCTGAATATGCTAAGACCGTTAACAACCTTGGAGTGCTTTACAGAAGAATGAATGAGATCGAAAAAGTTGAAGAGTGTTATAAAGACGCTCTCGACTTGTTAAGGGATTTAGCGGGAACGAGTCCTGAACTAATACCAGAACTTGCAACTGTTTTAAACAACTTAGCTTCATATTACATAGAAGAAGGCAGATGCGAGGATGCAGAAAAGTTGGTAGCAGAAGTTATGATATACGAAAGCTTTTTGCCTCCAGACGTAAGAATGAGGTATTACATAAATCTGGCAAAGATCTTAGAAAATAGAGACAGAAAAACTGCCGGAGAATACTACTTCAAGGCAGCGTGTCTTGCTTTTAACCTGTTCAAAAACTATGGCTACAATGCACCGAATTTTATACACCTATTCGAGAAAGCAGAAAAGCTTGCAGAAGGTGAAATTAGTGGAGATGCAGCGATAATGAAGAACGCAATAATGAAATTTTACTACAACGTTGACACAGTTCCACCAAGCGGAGTTAAGTACAGCAAAAGAGGAGAGCTAATTTTGAAGGCTGCTAAGGGAGAAGCTATGAAGTTTACAGTTCAGAGTGAAGAAGATGCTACTGCCCATATCATAGCGAGAGACATACTTCCAAAGGCAAGGGCTAAGATGAGGAAATACATGGAAAACTAACAGCTAACAGTTTACTACTGGTAAGCACTTGCCAACTCTTAGAGGTTTAGTAGCAGACTTGGAAACGAAAGCTCTTGCAAGCTCTGCCGCTTCAAAAAGTTCGAAGCTGATTAAGTAGCAGGCAAGGGCAGTTGAGTAAACACATCCAGTTCCGTGAACTTCAAAGCCAGTATGAACAGATGAAATTTTTTTAAATTTCTTTCCGTCGTAAACTACATCCGTCTTTCCCGTTACGACTACTCGACACCCGAGCTCTTCATGTATTTTTTCGCACATTTCCTCAACGCTTTCGTACTTGAGGTTTAGTGCTCTGCAAATAGCCTTAGCTTCGCTTACGTTAGGTGTTAAGACGTCGCAGAATTTAGCTACTTTAGCACACTCTTCAGCCTCAGAAAATCTAAAACCAACAGTAGCAGTTATTACTGGATCGTAAACGAAGGGTATGTCTTTTTCCCATAAGAGTTTGGCGTAACATCCTCTCATAAACGCTCCAGCTTTTGCAAAATCGATTTTAACGTCATCAATTACAGCATTCAACTGTTTTTCAACTACTCCTCTGTTAAAAACAAAAGCTCCCCTGACCTCGCACGTGTTTTGATAAGTCAAAGCGGTTATTACTGTACAGGAATAAACTCCTATGGAGTGAGAAGTTTTTACGTCTGCGGACATCCCTGCTCCTCCAGAAGGATCTAAAGCGGATAGGATCAACAGTTTTTTCAGCTCTTCCTCAGCATACATATTACTTCCCTCACTTCTTAACTTCACTATTCCTTTCTATGTTTTACTTTTTCATGCCTTACTTAAGGTAAACAGCAAAAGTCAACATAGCTAAAAGCATCAAGAGTATTGCTAATACCATTGCAAGCATTGCAGCTTTTCTATCGCTACCAAAAACAATTGGAATTGGTCCAATCATTACTACTCCGCCAAAGTCAACTTTTCTTTCTTTTTCCTTTTTTCTTGTTTCTTCAACTTTATTCCACTCATCCATAACCTCATCCAAGCTGTAGTCAGGAGTTTGTTCAAAATCAGGAGTTTCTACTAATCCATAAATCAAAAGAAAAATACCTAACAACGTAATCGCAATTCCAATAGCCGTTAGTATCATTTAAACACCTCCACTTAAAATCTAAAAGCAAAAAAGGCAAACAATAAGAATACTACGGCTATTACAAGAGCGAAAGCAGCTATGCTCGGCGAAGTACCAAAAACAATTGGAATTGGTCCAATCATTACTACTCCGCCAAATTGAACGTTAGACATAGATGATATTGAAAGTAAAGTCAATCCTACGAATATCAAAGTTATGCCTGCGAACACCTTAAATGGATTCATGTTTTCCACTTCCAAATAACGAAATAAAACAGTTATGACCGTTATGTATTTCTATAACGTAATTAAGGTTTAGGTAATGCTATCGAAAAAAGAAAGAGAGTTCATACAGGACTGGCTTGCATGCATCGATGGAAAAATAACGTTAAATGAGTTCGTAGAAAAGTGGAAAAGCGAAGGGAGAGACTGGAAAGTGTACATGAGAGTTTTGAGGCACAGAATAGCAAAAAAGTACAAAGCTATGATTAAAGATTTATTGCTGATGAAAAGATTTTTAGACTTAGATAAACATCCTTAAAGTATTATTTCTATTCCAAGTTTCTCTGCCAGTTCTTTGTACCTGTTTCTTATAGTTACCTCCGTAACTCCCGCAACTTCTGCAACTTCTCTTTGCGTTCTTCTCTCCCCGCAGAGTATAGATGCTATGTATATCGCCGCTGCTGCAACGCCAGTTGGACCTCTACCGCTCGTTAACTCTTTCTCTTCAGCTTTCTTTATAATTTCTATAGCCTTCTTCTGCACATCTCCACTGAGGTTGAGGGCGTTACAAAAGCGAGGCACGTAATCAGCTGGGGAAGTAGGCATTAATTTCAATCCGAGTTCTCTTGCTATAAACCTATAAGTCCTACCTATTTCCTTCCTGTCAACTCTCGAAAAATTAGCTATTTCGTCGAGAGTTCTCGGCACTCCAGCTTGCCTGCAAGCAGCGTACAAAGCTGCTGCAACGACACCTTCTATACTCCTCCCCCTGATAAGGTTTTTGTCAACAGCCCTTCTGTATATTACAGATGCTGTTTCCCTTACAGGTTTTGGTAAGCCAAGTGCGGAAGCCATTCTATCCAGCTCGCTCAGAGCGAAAGCCAAGTTTCTTTCAGTAGCGTTGCTAATTCTAATTCTTCTCTGCCATTTTCTAAGTCTAAAAAGCTGTGCCCTGTTTCTAACAGAAATAGATTTACCGTAATAATCTTTGTTGCTCCAATCGATTATAGTGGTAAGACCTTTATCGTGGATTGTATAAGTTATAGGAGCTCCAACTCTACTCCTCTTCTCCTTCTGCTCACTATCAAAAGCCCTCCACTCAGGACCAGCATCTATATACGTATCCTCAATTACTAAACCGCAATCCTGACAGATGAATTCTCCTCTGCGGTAATCTCTAATTAACCTCGGACTTCCACACTCAGGACACACTTCGAGAGTATCTTCTCTTTCTATTTCCTTTCTTTCTACTTCTTTTTCCTTCTCCTTTTCCTTTCTTTCTACTTCCCTTACCTTTTCTATTTCCGCCATACTCCACCACCACAAACAATTCATCAAAAACAACTTTCTCAATTATACTCCTGTTTTCAGGTCTAACAACGACAAAAGGAGATTTTACTGGGCCAATGATATCGTAAACAAACCCTACTTTCTGCATTTTTCCGTTAACAACTTCTGCTTTAATTTTGGGCAAATCTCCCTTAACGGGGACGATTATGTTGCCCGTTTTCGATGGATACCCTTTACCAAGTTTTTTCAGTTTCATGCAACCCTCTCGAAAGGATTTAATTTCGAAGAAGTCATGCGAAAGGTATATATTACCGTTAAAATTAATAGTATATAAATCTTTTGGTCAAGTGTGAGATTAAGATTAATTAGGAGATTTAAGATTAATTAAATTCGTCAAAAGTAGTTTTAATGCTGTAAAAAGCAAAACTAAAAACACGAAAACCTGAGCAATGCAGCAATACCACCAATTGCCATCAACCTCTTTCCCGGTTCAAATTCTGTGCTGATTATAATGACTTTACCACCAGAGCTTTCCACCATTTCTAAAAGGGAATCTATGTCCCACTTCTCTCTTTCTTCTCTCAAAAATTCGTCTGCAACGAGTAAAACTTCTATAGCTCCATATTCACAGGCTTTTTTTACCTCTTCTAAACCATATGCTACTTTTTCTCCTTTTGCTATTCTTTCCATTAGCTCTTCCAAGTATTCAGCCTCTTCCGCTAACCTAAGGTCTCTCGCTATCCTGTTTACAACTCCCCTCCTCAAAACTTCGACGAAGCCCCTAACACCTATACTTGAAACGTCTGCAGTTACGCACTTTTTAGCAATTTCCGGGTCTTTCTCCTTTAAAAACCTGATAAAATCTTCCTTAGTAAATCCCGGGCCCGCAACTACTAAGTACTTAAAATCTATGTTCTTTAAAGCCGATAAAATTTCAGAAAAGAACTCAACTCTCTGACTCGATTCTTTACCGTAACTCTTTCTTATGCTTGCCACTTCTTCAACCCCCCACTGCCTCAAAACACCTATTATCGCATCTCCTTCTTCTAACGTAACTATGGCTATTTCCGGCTGATTGCTCGCTTTAACGGCACTTTCGAGTCTATCCAATTGCTCTTTTTTCCACTTCTTTATTATGCTTAGCTCTTTACCAACTCCTATGTTTAGTGTGTGGTATCCAGAATCCTCAACCCCTCCAACTATTTTACCTGAAATCCTTAATCTGTTAGCAAACTTGTGAAATTCAATTTTTTCAACTTCCACTCCAAGCCTAACGGTAACCATTTCCTTATCACTTCTAATTTTATCTCCACTCTCGCTAACCCTTTTCGTTAGAGAGAATACTACATCCCCGGGCTCTATTATGTATCTTAAGTGCCAGAGATCGTCTAAGCTTTCAGGGATTAACTTCATTTCTCCCTCTACACCTCTACTACTTTTCTTCAAGTTCTCTTCCACGACTCTCATCTATTGCAAGTTCTCAGATGGCTTTATAAATAGGACGTAAGAGCTTGAAGAAATGATAGTCGTAACTGAAAAGTGCGTAGGATGTGCTACGTGCATGCTTGTCTGTCCATCAAGAGCTATAAAAGTTGAGGGAAAAGCAGAAGTAATTCAGGAAAAGTGCGAGAAGTGTAAGAAATGTTTGAACTACTGCCCCGTTGAAGCTATAAAATGGGTGGAATAAATGAGAGTAGCAGTCGTGGGAGCGGGGTTGGGAGGTTTGTTAGCAGCAGCAAATCTTTTGGAGAGAGGTTACAAAGTAGATGTTTTCGAAAAACTGCCTTTTAACGGAGGAAGGTTTACGAATTTTCATTACAAAGGTTACGAGATTAGTACTGGAGCTTTACACATGATACCCCATGGAAGTAAAGGACCTCTCGCAAAGATGCTCAGAAAAGTTGGAGCTAAAGTAGAGATAGTTGACTCAAAACCAAATGGAACTGCGCTGTACAGAGGAGAGGAGATAAAGGTAAGCAAGAAAACTTTTCCGCTTAAGTCAAGACTTAAATTCGCTCTATACTGCTTAAAAAACGTTTTTAGAGAAGTAAAACTATCTGAATTAGAAAAAAATCTTGACGAGTTTAGTGCAAAGTTTTTGAGAGCTTTTCTCGGATGGTCTCTCAGCTTAACACCTTCTCAGCTTAGTTTATCTGACGTTTACCCAATATACGAAGCAACTTACACTCTTGGCGGTCCGGGAATCCCAATTGGAGGTTGTAAAGCTGTAGTAGATGCCCTACTCGAAGTAATGGAAAGTTATGACTGCAGAGTTAAAAGAGAAAAAGTTAGAGCTATAAGAATGGAAAGTTACGGTCTAAGTTTGCACTTCCGCAATACATCAGAAAGATTTGACGCAGTAGTATCAGATGCTGGCCCAGTAGAAACTTACAGACTCGCTGGACTTAATGTACCAAAACTGGAAGAGAGCAGAGGAATAAAGTACTCAATAGCCCTAAAAGAGCCGCTAATAGATCACACCGGTGTAATGTTCACTCTTGATACGAGGAGGATATGTGGAGTAAACCAAGTTACGAATGCGGATCCGAACCTCGGTGAAAGGCACTTTCTAATGGCTCATCAGCCTATGATTACTTCAAACGTTAAGTTTGAAATCGCTGAAGGATTGAAAGATTTAAAAGAAATTCTGAAAGGTTACGAGTACGAAGTTTTAGTAATACAGAGTTTCAGCGACGGATGGCCTGTAAATAGAGCGAGAGCCGGTAGAGATTGTAGCAACGAAACTCCAGTTAAAGGTTTATACATGGTTGGGGATGGAGCGAAGGGAGAAGATATAGAAGTCGATGGAATAGCAATTGGCATTGAAAGAGTAGTCAAGGAAATAGAAAAAGAAGTAGAAAAGAGGTAAAGAGGAGGTAGCTATGCACATAGTTCTTGAAAATGTCGTAAAGTACTATTCACGTTTCAAAGCTCTCGACGGAGTAACTCTACACGTTGAGGAAGGAGAGAAAGTTGCAATTCTCGGTCCCAATGGAGCGGGAAAAACTACTCTCGTCAAGATAGTAAGTGGTCAAATGAGAGCTAATTCAGGAAAAGTAGAGGTAATGGGATTAGATCCCGCAAAAACAAGTAGAGAATTGAGAAAGAAAATAGGGTTTGTTTCGCACAATCCCATGATATACGACGAGCTTACGGCTTACGAAAATTTGAAGTTTTACGCAAACTTGTATGAAGTAAAGGAAAGAGAAGAAAGAATTAAAGAAGTTTTAAAAAAAGTCAAGCTATACGATAGAAGACACAGCCTCGTAAAAACGTTTTCGAGAGGGATGAAGCAAAGAATGGCTATAGCGAGAGCTTTACTGCACGATCCCGACATACTAATACTGGACGAACCTACGTCAGGACTCGACATAAGTGGAAGAAGAGAACTGCTTGAGTACTTGAGAAAACTCAAAAAAACGATTTTACTAACGACACACAACATAAACGAGGTGGAAAAGCTTTGCAGTAGGGCGGTAATCTTAATGAACGGAAAAGTTGTAGCTGAGTGTGAAATAAGCGAGGTAGAAGAAGTTTACATGAAAATTTGTTAAAAGGTGATTACTTGAAACCCAAATTCTTGGAAATAGCGTGGAAAGACATAGTAATAGAGTTTAGAAGTAAGTCAACGCTGAGTCTAATGATTCTATTCTCCCTAATTACTTCAATGTTATTCAGCGTGACAGTATCTTCTTACGCTCAGGAAATAGGTGCCGCTCTACTTTGGCTTATATTCATATTCGTTGGAATGCTTGGTTACGCGAGAGCGTTCGTTAGAGAGGTAGAATTAGAGACTCTCGACGGATTAAAGCTTTCCCCAGTGCATCCAGCTAGCATTTTAGCCGGAAAAATGGTTTACAACTTAGTTTTAATGCTTTTAACTGAAGCAGTCATCTTTCCCATTTTTGCTGGCGTTTTTAACATGAATATCTCAAAGCCCCTAATTTTTTTATCAATACTAACTCTCGGAAACTCCGCTTTCGTAGTCGCCATGTCATCTCTAGCAGTGCTAATAGTAAAGTCCCGCTCTAAGGAGTTGTTACTTCCAGTAATAGCTTTTCCTGTCGTTTTTCCAGTTATAACTTCCACAGTTTTTGCGTTGAACATGGCAGTTAGCGGTAAAATTCAAAATATATTACAGCCAGTAAAGATGATAGTGTCGTTCACTATGATAATTCTGGCAGTAGCGTTTCTAACTTCGGAGTACGCTTTTACAGATTAGCACAAAAGTTTAAATTCTAACCGATTTGCGTTCTATATGAACTGGTTGAAAGTATTCGGCCTAATAATGTCTGCGGGTTTTGCATTACAAGCAATAAAGCTTAGGAAAAAGAGGTGGCTCTTATTTGCAAACTTGTTTTTCTCGGCAATTTATGCGTTGTCGTGTGTCTTTCAGATTTTAGCCCCCTTTGCTGGAATCGTAACTGCTATATCTTTTGCAAAGCCGAGTATGGATAAAAGCAGAGACTTTCGCTTCAGAGTTTCTCACTTCGTAATACTAATGCTCGGAGTAATTTACGCGATTCTTTCCATCATAGCGTAAATAGTAATTGCAAAGAAAATAGCTCGTTAAGTATGTTGAGCGAAATTTCAAAGTTGTTGGTAGAGCTCGGCGCTCTAAAGTTAACTCCCCGCTCAGGATGGTTAAAGGCAGGTATAAAGATTCCAGAAAGCGTAGCAGAGCACTCTTTTAGAACTGCGGTAATAGCTTACGTTCTGTCAAAAATGGAAGGAATGAGTGGAATTGAAGCTGGAGCTGTAGCTTTCTTAACTTTGCTTCACGACTCTCACGAAGCGAGAACCTTAGATTTACACAAACTGGCAAAAAAATACGTAAAATGCGACGAAGAAGAAGTACAAAAGGAACAACTCAAAGTTTTAGAGTTGGAAAAAATTTACGAAGAGTTGGAAAAATCGGGAATTGACAAAAACTACGTAAAAGATATTATAAAAGACTCCGATAGATTAGAGTTACTCCTCCAAGCAAGAGAATACTCAGCTCAATCAAAATTGGCAAAGTACTTCGAACCGGAAAAAAGTGAAATAAAAACAAAAAGTGGAAAGCTCGTTTTTGAGAGCTTGAAGAGAGTAGAGTTGAAGTGGTGGGAATGAAGTTCGTCTGCGATAGAATGCTTAAAAGACTGGCAATATGGTTAAGACTTTCAGGATACGATACTCTGTGCGATGAATCCTTTCAGACTCGTGAAAAAGAAGATACTTTTCTTGCCAAAAACTTTCCAGACAGGATTCTGCTGACAAGAGATAAAGAGCTGTATAGAATGAGGATTGCTAAGGGTTATCCTGCGAGACTGATAAAATCGAGCAAGGTATGGGAACAGATGAAAGAAATAAAAGATTTGGTGAATTTTAAGCCGAAAGCCGAAAGGTGTACTCTGTGCAATTCCCAATTAAGAAAACTCGAAAAAGCTGAAGCTGAAAAGATTGTAAAAGAATTGGGATTGAACGATTTGTTAAACAAAGAGCTCTGGTATTGCGATAAGTGCAAAAAACTGTACTGGGTAGGTTACCACTGGAAAAACATGTTAGAATTTTTAAAAAAACATGGTTTGGTAGAGGAGTGAAAGCTAAAGGATTTGAGCGATAGCTAAATACAAGTAACAAAATTCTACGAAAAAGTATTAATAAGTTTGATTAATTTGCGTTAAAATAACACAAAGGAGGTGTGAGTTTGGAGGAAAAGCTAAAACACCTGCTTCAGCACTGGATAGAGCACAGCATAGAGCATACGAACAAGTACGAGGAATGGGCTAAAAAAATAGAAAACGAAAAACCAGAAGTTGCCGAATGCTTAAAAAAGGCAGTAGAAAAGTTTAGAGAGGGTGAAGAATTTCTGAGAGAGGCTCTACACAAATTGAGTTAACGCAAACTGGATTAGCAATAAATACATTAATACATTAACGCTATTTTTTATTAGATGTCCAGAAAAACGATAAGGGATCCCATACACGGAAATATAACAGTTCCAGAGTGGTGCGTAAAAATTTTAGATACGCCTCAGCTTCAAAGGTTGAGGAGAATAAAACAGCTTGGATTTGCCTCTCTCGTTTATCCCGGAGCAAACCATACGAGATTTGAGCATAGCTTAGGAGTAATGCACATAACTGCCAAGCTAATTAAAAAAATGGAGTGTAGCGATAGAGTTAAGAGAGAATGCGTAGCAGCAGGATTATTGCACGATATAGCTCATGCACCCTTTTCTCACTCAAGCGAGGTTTTGCTAAAAAGGTACCTAAGGTTTGAACACGAAAACATATACCCCGTAATAAAGGGGAGCGAGCTCGAAGACTTGTTGAAAGACGAGGGACTTAGGCTCAAGAGCGTAGTGGAAATAGTTAAAGGAGAGAGTGTCGTCAGTGGAGATATAGATGCGGATAGAATGGACTACTTAGTCAGAGATTCTCACTACACGGGAGTAGCTTACGGAGTTTTCGACATAATGAGGTTGGTTGACGGAATAGAATTCAACGGACTTACGCCCATAATAAGCCAAAGAGCTATCAAAGCGGCTGAATCCCTCTTGCTGTCGAGGTTCATGATGTACCCCACAGTCTATCACCATCACGTGTGTAGAATAGCAAAAAAGATGTACGAGAAAGCCTTAGAGTTTTGCTTTGAAAGAGAGATGTTAGAGCCTGAAGAAGTGCTTAGAATGGACGATTACGACATGGTAGTTTTCTTAAGGAGTGCCGAAGGATTTGCGGGAGAAATAATGAAGAGATTGGATAACAGAAAACTGTTCAAAAGAGCGATATACATAAGCAGAAACAGAATCCCATTAGAAAGAATAGATGCAAAAATAGCAGAAGAAGAAATAGCAAGCATGGCGGGCGTTGAAGAGAGAGAAGTAATAGTGGACGTTCCGGAAGAAAAAGAGGCGAGAGAATTTAAAGCAATCGTAGAAGTTGATGGAGAAAAAAAGAGATTAGAAGAGATTTCCCCCCTCATCTCAGCACTTAAAGAGGCTGAAAAAACTTCTTTGATGTTGGGCGTTTATACTCCAAAGAAGTACGTAGATAGGGTAGCTAAAGCAGCTATGAAGTTCTTCGGGATAAAAGAAGTCGTTCAGAAAAAGTTGGACGAAGTTTTACCAATATGGTAATTTCCAATGGTAACTCCCATTACCTTAAAGCCTTTACTAAAGCTATATCTCTTCCGTACTTCAAATACAAGAATTCTACTTTTTTCACGGAAAATCCTGCATTTTCAAGCATTTCTACCACTTCTTCTACTTTGTAAAACTTTGCTTCTCTGTAAAACTGACTACTTTTACTTTTGTACTCTTCAGCAAGCTTACCTTCTGGAATGAAACAGACTAAAATAGTTCCTTTTTCTTTTAAAACTCTTTTAGCCTCACTTATAGCTTCAAAAGGTTTTTTCAAAAAGCACAGAGTAAAAGCAAACAAAACAAAGTCGAATTTTTCGTCTTTAAAAGGTAAATAGTCAGCGTCAGCCAAAACTACTTCAACGCCCCTTTTCTTAGCAACTTTCAACATGTTCATGGAAATGTCAAGTCCAACTGCATTTAGCTTGCAAGCAAATCTACCCGTACCAACGCCTACCTCTAATCCTCTAATTTTTTCCTTATCTTGGATATTACTTAAAATTAAATTTAATTCCTTTTCATAAATTTCCTTATTTCTATCGTACCAGCTATCGTACTTCTCTGCATTATCGAATGCCGACATCCCATTTACTTAGACTTAAATTTATTTATGTATTCCGCAACTTTAAAAGCTTGAACTGTATCTTTAACGCAGTGCGTTCTAACGTAATCAGGAGAAGAGAGAACTTCAGCAATAACGCTACCAGCTAATCTCTCTTCCGGTTTTGAATTCGTAACAGCACCAATGAATGACTTCCTAGAAACGCCTATCATAATTTCTCTATTGACTTCTCTTTTTATCTCTGCCAAGTTTGCGAGAATTGTAAAATCTCTAACCCACCAATTACCTTTTCTCCAGAAACCTATTGCAGGATCTGCTATGGTTTTACAGCCCCTAAATAACTTTAAATCTCTTTTCAAAGATTCAATACAAGAGCTAACAATTGACTTTACGTTTTCTTTCCATTCTATTTCTCTCGCAACAACTATAGCCGGAACGCCGTACCTCTTAACTACTTCCGCAATACCTTCAGAAGGTAAAACTGCGTTTACAATTTCGCATCCGGAAACTATAGCTTCTTCTGCAACTCTTTCCCTAGTAGTATCTATTGAAGTTTTAATACCCCTTTTACTCAACTCCTTTATTACTGGAATGACTCTCTTAATCTCAACTTCCTCACTCACCCAAGTGTTCTTGTAAGGTGCTGTTGACATCCCACCGATATCAACTACTTCTGCACCTTCTTCAACCATTTTTTCAGCTCTCTTTACAGCTTCACCTACGCTCTTACAAACTGAAGGGGAGTAAAAAGACTCCGGACTCATGTTAATAACACCAAATACTACTGGCATGTTAATTATTGCTACTTTTTCGCTATTTAGTCGTTTAGCCGGCAAAAATTTAATGTAATAAAAAAACAAAATTATCAAAATTAAAATAAAACCTAAAATAAATTTAAATTTTAATTAAATTTAAAATTCTCCGAGGGCGGCTTTTACCAGACCGACGAAAGGTGGAGAGGGGGAGTATGGTCTCGATTTAAACTCTGGGTGAAACTGAGTTCCAAAGAAGAACCTGTTTTTCGGATATTCCAGTATTTCCATCCTCCTTCCACCGTCAGAGTAACCTGAGAAAATTAGCCCTCTTTTTTCAAATTCTGGTATGTATTTTGGATTTACCTCGTACCTATGCCTGTGCCTTTCGTAAACTTTTTCCTTTCCGTACAGTTTATGCGCTATCGTGCCGGGTTTTATAGTTACTTCTATATCTCCAAGCCTCATAGTGCCTCCAAGCTTGTCAACCTGCTTCTGCTCAGGTAGGAGGTCAATAACAGCGTGAGTTGTTTCGGCTAACTCGCTACTGTTAGCGTCGCTCCAACCTATAACGTGTCTCGCAAATTCTATTACAGCAAGCTGAAATCCAAAGCATATTCCGAGGAAAGGTATGTCGTTCTCTCTCGCAAATTCTATAGCCTTTATCTTTCCCTCTGCACCTCTCTTACCAAAGCCACCGGGAACCAAAATTCCATCTACATCCATTTCGACATTCTTTTCTTCCAGCTCCTCACTGTCTATCCACAAAACGTTAACTCTACAACCAGCTTCTATTCCTGCATGTTTTAAAGCCTCTCTAATGCTTAGGTACGAATCCTGAACGTCCACGTACTTACCAACTACAGCGATTTTAACTTCTTTTTCAAGATTCCTGAGCTTTTTAACCATATTTTCCCAATCATCTCTCGATTCTCTCCTCTCAAGCCCCAGCTTTGATATTATGTACTCGTCGAGTTTCTCTTCTCTAAACATTAGAGGTACTTCGTATATGTCTGATGCATCCTCAGCACTTATAACCGCTTCAACTGGCACATCGCAGAAAAGAGATATCTTCTTCTTCGTCCCCTCCTCGAGTTTTCTTGCACACCTTCCTACTATGACGTCTGGTTGCAAACCTATGCTTCTGAGCTCTTTCACACTGTGCTGTGTAGGTTTGGTTTTCTGTTCCCCACTCGAATCGAGTGGAACGAGAGTTACGTGAACTAAAAGGAAATCTTCCGGCTTTTCTTCGTTTTTCATCTGCCTTATTGCTTCAAGAAAAGGCATACCTTCTATATCTCCAACTGTTCCTCCTATCTCCACGAGACATATTTCAGCTCCACTTTCCTTAGCCACCCTCCTTATCCAGCTTTTAATTTCGTCCGTAACGTGAGGTATTATTTGAACTGTCTGCCCCAAGTATTCACCTCTTCTCTCTTTTTCTATGACGTTTCTGTAAACCTTACCCGTAGTTATGTTGTGATCCCCCGTTAGCTCCACGCCAATAAACCTCTCGTAATGTCCCAAATCAAGGTCAACTTCAGTTCCGTCTTTTAGAACGTAAACTTCCCCGTGCTGAAATGGGTTCATAGTTCCCGCATCTATATTTATATAGGGATCTATTTTTATTGGTACTACTTTATATCCCATGTCAACTAAGAGTCTCCCAATAGATGCAGAAGTTATACCTTTACCGAGACCACTCATCACTCCCCCCGTTACCATTATGTACTTCAAGGCTATCACCTCAGCCTTTTACCTTCTCTCTCAGCTCAGGGGGGAGCATGTTTGGTATTCCGTCCTCTATTGGATACTCTGCACCACAACTCTTGCAGATAAGTTTACCTTTCAAAACCTCTTCATCATCTTCTTCTTCAACTTCTAAGGACAAATCTCCCTTACAAACAGGACACGCGAGAATGTCTAACAAACTTCTTCTCATACCTATTGGAGAGGGGAAGATAATATTAGCCTTTCGAACTTGTGTGAACTCATGGAGAGAAAGTGTGAAAACTGTAAATACTACGAAAAGTGTAAGGAGTGGAACTGTCTAAAAGACCCAAACACCTGCGAATACTATGAAGAAAAGAGGTGATGATAATGTCCTCCAAACTACAGTACGAGTTTAAAAGAAAATTAGAGGAGTTAGAAAAGTACAAGGGTAGAGGAACGGAGCTAATAACACTATACATACCCCCAGATAAAAACATAGCAGACGTAGCATCACAGCTAAGAAGTGAGCTCAGTCAAGCTTCAAACATAAAGTCGAAGCAAACGAGAACTAACGTAATGGCGGGGTTAGAGGCGATACTACAAAGGTTGAAGATGTACAAAAAACCGCCAGAACACGGAATGGTCATAATAAGTGGCGTAGTTGAAGTTAATGGAAAGCAGAAGCACATAACTGAGATAATAGAACCGCCTGAACCGGTGCCACTTTACAAGTACCACTGCGACAGTTCTTTTTACTTAGAACCTTTAAAAGAAATGCTGAAAGAGAAGGACATATACGGATTAATAGTAATAGATAGAAGAGAGGCGACAGTAGGAATACTTAAAGGGAGGAGAATAGAAGCTCTGAGTAGAGCTACTTCTATGGTTCCGGGCAAGCACAGGCAGGGTGGGCAAAGTAGCGTGAGGTTTGAGAGGTTAAGAGAAATTGCCATACACGAGTTCTACAAGAAAGTTGGAGAAAAAGCAACAGAGGCATTATTGCCTTACAAAGACCAGCTCTTAGGAATTCTAATTGGCGGGCCATCTCCTACTAAGGAAGAATTCTACGAAGGAAACTACTTACACCACGAGTTACAGAAAAAAGTGGTAGGACTGTTTGACGTAAGCTACACGGATGAGAGTGGATTATACGAGTTGGTAGAAAAAGCCGAAGACGTTTTACAAGAGCTCGATTTAATGAAAGAAAAGAGGCTGATGAACAGATTCTTAAAAGAAATAGCAAAAGACGGATTAGCAGCTTACGGTGAAGAAGAAGTAAGAAAGTACATAGCTCTGGGAGCTGTTGACACTCTGCTATTAAGTGAAGACTTAAGGCTTGAGAGAGTGAAGTACCGATGTCCTAAGTGCGGGAAAGAGTTAGAAGTAACTTTAAGGTTTAAAGGAGAAAGCAAGCAAATGTGTGAGTGCGGAGTTGAAATGGAAGAAGTGGAAAGGAGAGATATAATTCTTGAGCTTTCAGAGTTGGCAGAAAGTACGGGTGCAAAAGTAGAGTTCCTTTCAACGGAGAGTGAAGAAGGGGCTATGCTTTACAACGCTTTCGGAGGTATTGCAGCAATTTTAAGGTTTAAACCCGATTAATAACTTTTAACTACTCTAAGCTTTGCTACAAAAAAGCCAGAACATCTGTTCCTGTGAGGATAGTACCTCTTAGCAAGCTTTAACCTCTCATCAACTTTAATACCTCCAAATTCCGTAAGACCTTTCTCTCCCGGAATTTTAATCTTTTCAATCTCTAATGAGAAGTTATCTAAAGCCCACTGAACGACTAACTCGTTTTCTTCTGGAGCTATTGAGCAAGTCGAGTAAACAATTATTCCACCAGCTTTAACGCTTTTTACAGCAGAACTCAAAAGTTCCTTTTGAAGTCTTGAGCAGAATTCTATATCTTTCCTACCCCTGCTCTTCTTTCTGCTCTCGTCCTTGTGTATTATTCCCTCGCCCGTGCAAGGAGCATCTAATAATAGCAAATCCGCTTTTACTCCGTATTTTGGAAAATTTCTGGCATCCATGTGAAGGACTGCGACGTTTTTTACCCCCATCCTGTGTATGTTGTCAATCAAAGCTGGCAACCTATCCTTTTGAGCCTCTAAAGCAAGTATTTTACCTCTAACGTTTCTTTCCTTCATAAGCTGAGAAATCATTGTAACTTTACCGCCGGGGGAGGAGGCGAAATCGACGATTAAAGGGTTGTTAAAAAACTCAAATTCTTCTGCTAAGGCTAAGGGAGGTACGCAGGAGGATTTATCCATCAAGTAGTAGTAGCCCATTAAGTATTCGGGCGTTGAACCAGCAGAAAAAGGCTCTGAAATTAACTCATAGCAGTAAGGAATTTCCGTGTTTTTTAAGCGGAATCCTCTTCTTTCCATCCTATTTATCAGTTCTCTCTCTCCAATTTTTATAGTGTTAACTCTCAAGTACTTAGGCACCCTTTCCATACCCTCAGCCAAATCTTTTGCCTCACGTCCAAATAAGCCGACCCACCTCCTAATCAAAAATTCGTCGTATCCGTATTTCTCAGCCAACTCCTTAGATAGTTTGGTGCTCGGAAAGTCGAGTATCATTTTTTGTTATTTTTTTGCTCTTTCTTCTGCTCCCTATCGAAGAACGGATTTTTGCCGAGACTGGCAAGAGGTATTCCCATTACAACGTCTGATTTAGCGTATCCAAGCTTTCTGGCAATCGTTCCTATTCTGTACATTATCCTGTTGTCAACATTTATTATTGAAGCTAACTTTACAGCAGAACCTATTGCAATTCCTAAATCTATCAGCTTGAAAGCACAGTTAGGACCGAAGTAATCTTTTCCCTCTTTCCTCTCTTTTTTGAGTTCTTCACAGCTCATTCCACAAGCTCCGCAGTTCAAATTTATGGGTTTGCCAGAAACACCTATGAGCAAAACTGCTTCGCTCTTTCTCAAGCTCTCTCCATCTCTCACAAAACCGTATATGTCTTTCTCTTTCCCGATCTTTATCATTTCCTCAGCTAACTTTTCTTTTTCCTCTCCATCGACGTAAACTATCTCTACATCGTCTTCACCCTTTGATTTTGGAGCTGTTCTCGCAGAAATCGACATCAGGTAGGCTGAAAACTTTATAGCCTCTTTTCTAAATTCCTCCTCTCGCAATATCATAGCTTAAAGCTTAAGAAAGTTCTTTATCAGAATTTCGCAAAGTTCGTTTGCTTTCTCCACGAATTTTTCAGTATCATCTAAAATCTTATTTTTTTCGTCATCGCTCATTTCCTCATCTTCTATCCACTTTTTCACTATGTCTTCCGTAACCTCTAAGTGAAACTGGAAACCAAGAGCTTTTCCCACCCTAAAAGCCTGATTTTCAACCTCATAACCCCTGTAAAGTAAAACGGAGTTATCAGGTAAATCAAACGTATCTCCGTGCCACTGAAATACTGTCATTTTTTCTGGTAATCCCTCAGTAGAGATGTCATCTTCAACTTTAACGACTTCCATCCACCCAAGCTCTTTCTTAAAGGGATAAACCTCTTTCCCATAAGCACTCGCTATTAACTGAGCTCCGAGACAAAACCCTATTACCGGTAAATTGGTGTTTCTTATAATCTCTTTTTCTCTTGCAAGGAACGGATATATATCCTCTTCGTAAACGCCCATAGGACCGCCCATAAAAACGAGGTGCGTGTATTCAGTCAGTTCTTCAGGAAATTCACCTTCGTACAGCTTAACGTACTCGTAATCTACTCCCAAGTCCTTCAGAACTTCCTCTATGTACCCCATTGGTTCCGTCGGGTAGTGCTGAAACGCCAAAACTTTCATAATCCCAATTAGCGTTTTAGAGGATAAAACGTTTTTTAAGAAGCTATTCATCAACGACTTCTAATTTTAAGACTTCACCTCTACTATTGTAAGCCCTCCAGCTATCCATAGTGTATGGGTAAGCAATTATAACGTGAACTACGCCTTGCTTGGAGAAAGTTTCTAAGTCCTGTAAAGATGGGTTAAAATTCGTAGAAGGGTGGCTATGTATCGTGCCGAGAGCTCTAACGCCAAGTGGAAGCATGTCCGTGTGTAATACAGCACTTACGCTACCGCTAACTGCGGGGAGAAAAATCAATTCGCTAACGTGAACTCTGCTTCTACTAACTTTTCCACCTAACATGGCTATGAACTCGTTAGGATAGCTATCTCTTGAAGCGGCTATTGCCATTTCGAGAACTTCTCTCGATATTGTATATCTTATATCTCTCTTTTTAGCTTTGAAGCGATTGGACAAAAATTTAAGCATGAGTTAAATAGTTAAAAAACAATATTAAGCTTTTACTAACTTAGTTTTTAAGTTTTTTAGTTTTTACTCAGCCCCCTGATATCACTCTCATTACAGTTACTTCGCCTTCTTCAACTTTTTCGTCTATTGGTATGGGTGTGGAATCCTTTATTACTATGACTGTTTCAGGGTTTATACCGAGCTTTGATAAAAGCTCAGCATACGTCCCCTCAGCCTCTACTACCATATCACCCTCCTCGAAACCCACGAACTTTAGCCTCACCTTAACCATAACTAAAAAAGTTCAGAAGCGCTATAAATTAGTACTCTTCCGGAAGTACCATGTCAGCTATTTCCTTTATGCTCATTCTAAGGTTGTCAATCTTCAACTCTTCGAGGTTTTCGAGCAAAAGTCTCTCGTCCTTGCTTAGGAGCTTGTTAAGCCCCTTTCTTTCAAAAGACCTTCTGTCAAAACGCCTCATGGCAGATCACGAATATAACTATTTTCATTATCGTATATATAATTTCCGGAACGTAATTATAATCATCATGGAAAATTGATAGTCTTCGAATCTTCAACGTCGAATTCGTAAAAAAGCTAAAAAAGTTACTAAGGATTCCTAACTTTTAAGCATCAGTACGAAAAAATCGAAATAATGCCTCAAAAATCCAAAATGATAAATAATTATCAAAGTTTGATTCCAAAGAACTTCGAAGCGTTTTTTCTTACACTTCTAATAATTTCTCGTACTTCAACACCTTTAAGCTTTTCTAATTCTTCTATAACTACTGAAACGTTACAAGGATTGTTAACCCTTCCTTTAAACGGACTCATGTAAGGAGAGTCCGTCTCCACTAAAATGTAATCCAACTCGTATTTTTTCGCAACTTCCAAAACTCCGGGTATGAATTTTATGCCCGTACTTATTCCAACGAAGCCCTCTACTTCCACTGCCCTCGTTAAAGAGTGGTAGTAAGCCTGAACTCCCACTCTTTCAACTTCTCTAACAGCAAGTTCTTCAGCTTTCCTTGCATGAATTACTACTGGCTTTTCAAGCTCTACTGCGATTTGCAAGAAGTGTCTAAAAATCTCCAACTGACTTTCTCTCTCAACATCGCTTTTTGCGTGATAAAAGTCGAGACCTATTTCCCCAACTGCAAGAATCTCGTTAGAATGTTCAAGTAAAAATTCTTCAACTTTTTTAACTCTATCCCAATTACCCCTCTTCGCTTCGTTAGGGTGAAAGCCAACTGTTGGCAAAACAAATCCAAAGTAAGGTCTAAGCATTTCCCAACTCTTCCACACGTGTGCTTTTCTGTATTCAGTAATAGAGTCGAAAACTACACTTACGCACTTTTTAGCCAGCTCTAATTCACTTTCAAACTTGGACTTGCCGTAAAGTTCGAAGTGTGCGTGACAATCTATGCCAATCGTTTTATCGGTCATTTTATCGCCTCCAAATTATCAACAACGTAAAATCCCAGTTTAGAACACTCCTTATATATGTCCTCTTCACTTACTTTCAACCACCTGACCTTTTCTAAATCTTTTTTCCACAAAGCTCTAACGGGAAAGTTCAAGCCAATTATCCTGTCTAACCTGAAAGACAGCTTTGCAAGTTCTTTTCTTAATCTCCACCTCGCTACCAGTGGAGTTTGAACTGAAAGAATTGCTTTCTCTAATTCAATCCCATCTACTACGCACATCAACAGTATTTTAACTATGTGGTTTATTCTGTCCGGAACTCCTACGACATCTCCTCTGAGAACGAATTTTCTCGAAATTACGTCTATACCTTCCGACTCAAGCTCTTTTCCAAGCTTAGAAGTTAAACCCCTCTTGTTTCCTGCAAGGTCAACTATACCTCCAACAACGTAACAACTCTCTTTTTCCGAAGAAAAAACCTCTTCTGCGTTTGGATCGAGCAGTATTACTCTATCTATTTCCTTTTCGTAGAAAAATTCCTTTGCTTCCGGATAGAAAGGAGCTTCAACTTCGGGAAATTTTTTTCCACTAACAATTAACTTATCTCTCCACATAAACTTCCTTATAACCCCAACTGTACACTTCAATTGAAGCTTTAACCTTCTGAGTTCTTTTTCAGAGTGGATGTTCGCATACCTGCAATCCACTAAAACGTACGGGTAGTTCAGTTTTTTCGCCTCTTTAAGTAATTCATTCTTAGTCAGTATTGGATTACTACACGTAGGCAAAACTACAGCATCAGCCTTAAAATTTCCGCAAACCTCTTCAAGATCCATAGACGTTTTGCAGTTTTCGGCTTTACAAACAACTGCTCTTCCCTCTGCAACCATTGCAGATAATTTCCAAAGCTTAGTGCATGGCCATATTCTCTCTACACCTTTTTTAATCAGCATTTCTTTGAACAACTCACACAGCCTCACTGCAAAAACTGCAACGTTTAGAACTTAAATGTTGGCTAAGTAGCAAAACTGCTAAAAGCAAGGAAAGATTTTTCCAAAACGTGATAAAGGCTTTAAAGGGTGCAATTGGTTTTCTGTCAACTCTACCAGCAGGTAGAAGTCCAGAAGAATTCGAATCTTTCAGGAAGAGCGTAGAAGTTATGCCTTTTGCTGGTCTTATAATAGGAATTATTTGTGGAATGATTTGCTATTTATTTTCGCTACTCTCTGTTCAGTTCTTAACACCGCTCGCGTTCTTAGCCGTTGAAGGGATAAATCACCTCGACGGTTTAGCCGATGTTGGTGACGCAATTTTTGCACCTGAAAGTAAAAAATTTTCGGCTTTGAAAGACTTGAACACTGGCGTTGGAGGAGTTGTTTCGTTGCTTATGTGGATGTTTGCAATTTCATTTTCTTCTTTAAAAATGAATCCAGAATTCATATTTTTAACAGCCGTACTTTCAGAAGTTGTAGCAAAAACTTGCATGATGCTAATGCTCTCTACAACAAAACCACTTTGGACAGGCTTGGGCAGTTACATGATGGAATTCGCTTCTTTTGACGAAAGTGCAAAATCAGCGGCGATGGCTGGAGGATTCGCTCTTTTCCTGAGAATAACATTTAGCTATCCAGCTCTTACGATTTTCGTCGTCTCACTTTTGCTTTTCCTCTTACTTAGGTGGTACTTCTTAAGGACTTTTGGAGGCGTTAACGGCGATATGTTTGGAGCTACGAACAGTATCGCCATAGCTTTCACGTTTGTACTGGCGAGGTGTATGAATTGCTTGCACTTTTGATGTGTGGAGGAAAAGGTAAAAGGATGAATTTACCATACAGAGGAGCGAGAGAAAAACCTCTCGTGCCGGTTTCAGGAAAAAAACTGATAGATTACTCCTTAACAGCGTTAAAAGAAGTAAAACTCGACGTGTTAGCTTTAACTTCCCCAAATTCTCCAGAAACAGAAAATTACTTGAAAGAAAAAGGGATTTCCGTTATAAGGGCTCCGGGAAAAGGATACGTTGAAGACATGATGTGGTTTATCGAGAAATTCAGGTTTTCTTTCCCGCTTTTAGTCGTTTCGGCAGATTTAATATTTATAAAAAATGAAATTTTCAGAATTCTGGATTTTTACTACAGATGCGACAAGCCAGCTATAACAGCAGTAAAAAATTCTGAAAACGTTGGAATAAACGTGGTAGATGGATACTACACGCTTTTTACCGAATTTCAACCGGAGGAGAAGTGCAAAGTTAAATGGGTTGTAAACGTCAACAGTAGAAAAGACGTAGAGTGCGCAGAAAACATATTAAAAAAATTTAAGTCTTAAAACAGTAGCGTTAATATGGTTCGAGTTGACGGTTACAGTTTTGGAAAAATAGTAATAGACGGAAAAGAGTACAACCACGACGTAATAGTTTACTGGGACGGAAAAGTTGAAAAGTGGTGGAGAAAAGAGGGGCACAGAGTCTGTTTAGAAGACGTAAAAAGTTTAATAGACAGGAAAGTAAAAACAGCAATATTCGGCACTGGGAAGTATGGAGTAATGAAAGTTGGAGATGACGTAAAAGAGAAGTTTGAGGAAATGGGTATAGAGTGCGTTGAAAGAATTTCTGATGAGGCTGTTAAGCTGTTCAACGAATTGGTAAGTAAAAAAGATAAAGTTGCCTTAGCCATTCACCTTACTTGCTGAATATCTTAATATTTAGATTCACTATATTTGGTTCGATATATAAATAAAAATTAAGAAATTAAATTAAAAAATTAAAATGACTGGAAAGCTAACACTAAAGCAAGCAAAACGAAAAATACACGCTCGAACAACAATAGACCAATGTCTCTGAAAGTGAAAGACTATATGACGAGAGATGTAATAACGGTTAAACCCGAAACAACTGTTAGAGAAGTGATAGACTTAATCGAAACTACTGGACATGACGGGTTTCCCGTATTGGATAAGGAAGGTAGAGTTGTGGGATACATTTCTTCGAGGGATTTGTTAAGAAAACCTGCAACTATGAGAGTGGAGGAAATAATGAGTAAACAACTCTACGTAGCGAGAGAGTATATGGATTTAAGAGATGCTGCAAGAGTTATGTTTAGAACCGGTCATTCTAAGCTACCTGTTGTTGACGAAAAAGGTAAGCTCTTAGGGATAATAACTAACGCCGACGTAATAAGAAGTCAAATCGAAAGAGCTGATCCTAAAAAAGTTGAAAAGCTAAAAAAGACGATAGAGACAGTCCACGACGTAAAAGTAGAAGTTACGAGAGGTAAAGTCGAAGTAGATAGGTTGATTCCAACTCAAACTAAGGTGTTTGCTGACGAGCTAAAAGGAAGAATTTACGAATTGAGAAAGGGCTTAGCCGAACCAGTAGTAGTGATAAGAAAAGGCGGTAGGCTTTTCTTAGTTGATGGACACCACAGAGCTGTAGCGGCAAGAAGGGCAGGAGTAAAAAAGCTGGATGCATACATCTTAGACGTTCCAGACTGCATAGAGCTTGGGATAGAAAAACTCGTAAAGAAAAAAGGTATAAAAAGCGTTGAAGACATAGAAGTTATAGAAGACATACCGCACCCGCTTGTGGAAATAACTTTTAGAAACATGAGTCACTAATGGCAAATAATTTTAACAATTCCTTAAGCCTAAGGCACGATGCTATCTCCAATTGAGGTAACTCTAATTAAAGCTTTGGGAGTAGGAAACTACTCTATTGAAGAAGCGGTAAGGAAATCAGGAATGAACAGAGATGCAATACTCAAAGCTTCTTACCTCCTTCAGGAGAAAGGTTACGCAGAAGTTTCAACAAAAGTAATAAGGAAGTACTACTTAACGTCTGAAGGTAAAGAGTACCTTGAAAAAGGTCTGCCCGAAGAAAGACTCGTTAAATTGTTGAAAGAAGGCGTTAAAGACATAGGAGAACTTCAGAAAAAAATGGGCAAAAAGGAATTCGGAATAGCACTCGGATGGTTAAAAAAGAGAGGAGTAGTTAGAATAGAAAATGGAAAACTAATTCTTTTGAAAGACCCAAAATTCGAAGAAAAAGAAATTCTAAAGGCGATAAACGAAGGTAGAGAGGTTGAGGAAAACAAATTAAAAAATTTAATCAAAAGAAAGCTTGTGGATTATGATGAGAAAAAAGAAATTTATATAAAAATAAATAAAATCCCAGAAGTAGAGCTAACGGAGTACATAGCAGATCTAACACCCGAAGTAATAAAATCGGGAAGCTGGAAGGATAAAGAATTTCTCAAATACGACGTAAGGATACCTTCAAAAGAAATTTTTACTGCAAAAATTCATCCATACGAGAGGATTATAAGAGAGTGTAGAAAAATATTCTTGGACATGGGCTTCACAGAAATAAAGGGAAACTACATCCAACCAGCTTTTTGGAACTTTGATGCATTGTTTCAACCGCAAGATCATCCAGCGAGAGAAATGCAGGACACTTTTTACTTAGACAAGTACGTCGATTTAAGAGATGAAGTAGAAAAAGGTTTCTTAGATAAAGTTAAAGAGACACACGAAAACGGATGGATAACCGGCTCTACTGGATGGGGTGGTAAGTGGGATGTCAACAAAGCAAGACAACTCGTTTTAAGAACGCACACAACTGCGATAACTATACACTACTTGGCAAACAACCCAGAGCCTCCGGTAAAAGCTTTCTGCATAGACAGAGTTTACAGAAGAGAAACCATAGATGCTACTCATTTACCAGAATTCGACCAGCTCGAAGGAGTAGTATTAGACAGAAACGTTGGTTTTAGACACCTATTAGGACTTTTAAAAGAATTTTTCGCCAAAATGGGTTTTGAAGACGTTAGGTTTAGACCGGGGTACTTTCCATATACAGAACCGAGTGTAGAACCTGAAGTTTACGTAGATGGCTTAGGATGGGTAGAGTTGGGAGGGGCTGGAGTTTTCAGAAAAGAAGTGACTGAGCCTCTCGGTATAAAGGGAAGAGTTCTGGCGTGGGGTCTTGGAATTGGCAGACTTGCTATGTTAAGGCTCGGAATGAAAGACCTGAGGAGGTTGTACTTACCAGACATAGGATGGCTCAGAGCAGTTCCAGTCATAAAACGTTGAGGTGGTGTTAGATGCCAGTAGTAACTCTTTACTGGGATGAACTGGAAAGATTGGTTGGAGTTGATAGAGAGACAATTCTTTCAAACTTACCAATGATCGGGTGTGATGTGGAGAGAGTGGAGGAAGATCACTTAGACGTGGAGTTCTTCCCCAATAGACCAGACTTATACAGCGTTGAAGGAGTAGCAAGAGCTTTAAGAGGGTTTTTGGGAATAGAAACGGGATACAAAAACTACAAAGTTAAGTCTGGGGACTGGAAAATAATAGTTGAGGAGTCAGTTAAAGATGTAAGGCCAAGGATTTGCGGTTGCGTTGTTAAAGGTCTCAAGATGAGTGATGAGCTAATAAGGTCACTAATGGAAGTTCAAGAGGACTTGCATTGGACGATTGGTAGAAATAGAAGAAAAATGGCAATAGGCGTACACGATTTAAGAGTTCTGGAATTTCCACTCAGATATACTACTGTTGACGGAAACTTTTCATTCGTCCCTCTCGACTTTGAAGAAGAGATGAGTATAGAAGAAATCCTCAAGAAACATCCAAAAGGCAAAGAATACTCATTTATAGTAAAAGATTTCGAAAAATTCCCGATAATACTCGACTCGAACGGAGAAGTAGTTTCTTTTCCTCCAATAATAAACGCAAACAGAACGAGATTAACTGAAAAAACAACTGACGTTTTCATAGACGTTACGGGATTTGACAAAAACGTTGACAGGGCTTTAAACATAATAGCAACGATGCTTGCCGATAGAGGTGGAGTTGTCGAAAGCGTTGAAGTTATCTATTCAAACAGTGTGGAAGTAACTCCCGATTTATCTCCATCGAAAATGAGCGTTGATAAAGAAGAAATCGTATCTCTACTTGGATTTGAAATAAGCGACGGAGAGATAATCTCAGCTCTAGAAAAGATGAGGTATGGCGTTAACGTAAGAGATACTTACTTCGAAGTCCTCGTTCCACCTTATAGAGCGGACATAATGCATCCGTGGGACATAGTTGAAGACATAGCAATAGGATATGGATACGATAGGATAAAGCCGGATTATCCAAAAACAGCTACCGTCGGAAAAGCTCACGAATGGAATGAGTTAAGGGAGATTGTGAAAGAGATTATGATTGGATTGGGCTACACAGAAGTAATAACGTTTACTCTAACAAGCGAGAGAGTACAGTATGAGAAAATGAGGAGAAATAAGCCAAAACCTTGGTATTACACGCCTGTAATGCATCCTTTAACTGAAGAACACACGATAATCAGAACCGACTTGTTACCAAAGCTACTCGAAGTTATTTCAGTTAACACCCACCATCCCCTGCCTCAAAAAATATTCGAAGTTGGAGATTGCGTAGTTAACATGAAAAACAGGTTAAAAGTTGCCTCCTGCAGTACTCACTCAAAAGCCAATTTTGCAGAAATTAGAAGCTTCGTTCAAGCATTTATGAAAGAACTCGATCTGAACTGGGAAGTAAAAGAAAGCGAAGACGAAGCATTCATAGAAGGTAGAAGAGCAGACATAATCGTTAACGGGAAGAAAATAGGAGTTTTTGGAGAAATTCATCCAGAAGTACTTGAAAACTTCGAAATTCCAAATCCAGTAGTTGGAATGGAAGTGGACTTAACTGAAGTTTTCGATGTAGGGGAACTACTTTAATGAGTACAAACTTCAGTAATAATTTCAATACGCTTAACGAATACGTAAAAAATAGAATTAAGGAGTTTGAAAAGCTTGGAAAGAGTGGTGAGACTATATTTAACTTTAAACCATTTTTAGACATCGAATTGAAAGCAAACATCAAAACTGAATTACTTTTCTGTATTTCAACTGCCAATTCTTCAGCTGTTTCTGGAATAAAGTTTCAAAAGGCGTTAGAAAACTTGGACTTAGAAAAGCTGAGCGAAGATAACATAGAGGAGTTAATGAGAAAAGCAGGAGTTAGATTTTCAAGTAAAAAAGCAGTTTACGCAAGAAAAGCACTTGACAATTTTGAATACGTAAAGCTTGCAATGGAGATGGAAGATAAGGAGGCGAGGAATTTAATCGTAAAGAAGTTTAAAGGTATTGGTTATAAAGAAGCAAGCCACTTTTTGAGAAACATTGGAAGAAAAAACCTTGCAATAATCGATAGACATGTCATCAAGTGGTTAGAGGAAAGAGGCGTGGAAACTAAATTGAAGACAAAATTGAAAACTAAGTCGCAAACCAAATCATTAACTCCAAAAAACTACGAGAGGTTGGAGAGAGTTCTTAAAGAGTTTGCTAAGGATATCAGCTTAGCTGAGTTCGACTTGCTTATATGGAGTAGCATAACTGGAAAAGTTTTAAAGTAGGTTTCAAACACTTCTTCCCGATACCATAATACTTAAATCGATGAAGTACAAGTTTAATGAAATGAGAGAAAAAATACTTCACCTACTCTCGGAAAAGGATATGACTGTTACTGAGTTAGCTTCATCGCTTGGAATATCAAAAGCAACAGTTTCTCACCACATCGAAAGGCTTCAAAGAGAAGGTTTGGTAAAAGTAGTGAGAGAAGAGAGGATTAAGAACTTTATAAGAAAGTACTACTCTCTATCCATTCCAAATGGTTTTGTAAGCAAAAAGCTCGTAGAGGAAATAAAAGATTCTGCATTGAGTAGAGATAGAGCAGAGCTGTTTAGAAACACAGTAAGGCTTCTCGGTTACTCAATGCTTAAGATTTCCCCACACATTTTTAAAAAAGCTGGATACGAGGTAGGATATTCTCTCGGCTGGAAAGGCGCTAACATGGAAGACTTAGCAGAAGTATGGGAAAAACTCGGTCTTGGTAAAACGAGTTGCTCTGAGAAAGTTCTTGACGTCGAGGAGTGTTACTTCTGCAGTGGATTGCCTGAGATAGGAGAGCCTTACTGCAGGTTCGACGAGGGATTAATAGCAGGATTCTTATCCAAGTCAAAAGGTAAAAGGTTTGTGGTCAGAGAAGTGAAGTGCTGGGGTATTGGAGACGAGTTGTGCGAGTTCGAAGTAACGGAGGTAAAAAATTAAAACTCTAATTTTAAAACAAAAGAACATGGATGTTGAAGAGTTCGTAAAAAAAGCAATTGAGGAGATAAAAGAGAAAGTTGGGGAAGGAAAGGCAATTATAGCCCTTAGCGGGGGAGTTGACAGTTCCGTTTGTGCAACTCTTGCGTACAAAGCTATTGGAGACAGACTCATACCAGTTTTCGTGGATACTGGATTAATGAGGTTGGGCGAACCTGAAAGAATTAAAGAAACTTTCAGTCACATGAATTTAGTATTCGTAGATGCAAAAGATGAATTTCTTTCAGCCCTTAAAGGGATAACCGATCCAGAAGAAAAAAGAAAGGTCGTTGGAGAACTCTTCGTCAGGATATTCGAGAGAGTGGCTGAGGAAAAAAAGGCAGAATATTTGATTCAGGGAACTATATACCCAGACGTTATAGAGAGTATGGGTGGTATAAAAAGTCACCACAACGTTGGAGGTTTTCCAATAAACTACAAGTTCAAAGACGTAATAGAGCCGATAAGAGAACTTTACAAAGACGAAGTAAGGGAAGTTGCAAGATACTTAGGTTTACCACCAGAGATTTCAGAGAGAATGCCATTTCCAGGTCCGGGGTTGGCTGTAAGGATTTGTGGAGAGGTTACTCCCGAAAAAGTAGAAGTTGTAAGAAAAGCTAATGCTATAGTGGAAGAAGAGTTAAGAGATTACGACAAATGGCAAGCTTTTGCCGCTTTAATAGGTAAAGCTACGGGAGTTAAAGGCGATTTAAGAGTTTACGGTTACATAATAGCAATTAGAGCAGTTAGTTCAAGAGATGGCATGACAGCTGACCCAGTAAAGATAGAGCACGAAAAGCTTAGAAAAATAGCTCTGAGAATTACTGGGGAAATACCGGAAGTAGTTAGGGTAGTTTACGATGTCACTCCAAAACCTCCAGCCACGATAGAATTCGAATAGCTAAACGTGAAAAGCAATTAAGGGGATTAGCAAACTACCCATACAATTTATTCTTCTAACTCCAAGTTTTTCAGGTAAAAGACCTACTAAGGAGCTCAAAGCAAACACTATTAACGCTACGGGTTTTTCAATCGATTCAATTACGACTGTGAGTGCAACAAAAATGAGTGCTGAAGAGCAAAGTAATCTTACGTTTACTCTGTGCAAAATTCTTCCAGCAAAAAGTGCAAAAATTAGAGCTATTATAGCTGATAGAGTAGCTGAAAAAATGCAGATTAAAAAGACGTCAACGGGATTTAAAAACTCATAAAAATAGCTTATTGCATATGCTACACCACTTCTACTTTTTCCAGAAGAGATAAGAACTGCGAAGCACATAAGAGCGTTGGCTGTATTAGCAGCACCAGTTGCCGAAACGTAGTTTTCGCTATTCCTTTCTTTAAAAGGAGATACTGCGATAGTGGATGCTATTCCCGAACTTATACCCGGAAAAATTGAAGTCAACGTACCGGAAAGAGATCCTAAGAGTGCGGGTAGAGTTCTTGGCTTGAAACACACTTTTTGCTCTGGAATTTCCGTCTTCCTCTTTATACCTCCAAGCAAAACTGGAAAAGCAAAAAGACCTGAAAATAAAGGTGATAATGTATCAAAGTTGAGGGCAAGGAAACCTACTATTCCAGAAATGGCTAAAACTACAAAAGCTTTTCCAACAGCTACAACGCGGGAATACTTTCCAGCAAACGTGTCTCCTCTTTCCTGAGTAATTAGAAAAATTGTTACGAGTAGTAATACTGGTAGAGTTAACCTACTTACGTTCAGCTTTACCTTCGACAAGATGAAAAACGCTGGAGTTAATGCTATAACTGAGATTAAACCAGAAAAAGTAGCGATTGCGACAGCTTCAATACCTCTACCTTCAAGAGCCATTGAATGAGCTGGATATAAAGAAACGGCTGTACTTTCGTCTGGTATGCCTATGAAAGTTGAAGGTATCGCATCTAAGAAAGTGTGAGCAATTGACGCTGAAATCAAAACCAAAACGAGAGTTCTCCCATCTAAATTTAAAAGAGGTATAATCGTGTTTACATGCACCCCCGGAGTTATTCCAGTAAAAACTCCTAAGATTACGCCTACAATAGAAATTAACACATCCACTTTAGAATTAAGAATTTTAAGTATTTTTATATTTAACGGTTTTGAGATTTGAGTTAAAAAATTTAGAGATGGGAACTTATTAATATTCTTACTAACTCAAGCCACTCTATGAAGCTCGTGGTTATGTCGAACGTTCACGGTAACTTAAAAGCACTGGCAAAAGCCTTCAGCGAAGTAGAAAAGCTGAAAGAAGAGGGAAAAGAAATAGAAAAAGTAGTTGTAATTGGGATATTCGGGTACATGCCTTATCCTAAAGAAGTTTACAAAATGCTAAGCAATGCGGAAAACGTTCTGTGCGTTAGGGGAAAAATAGACCAAATGATAGTCAAGTGGAGCGAAAGCGAAGAGTTGAGGGAAGAGCTAAAAGAGGAGGATCCATTTTTGGCAAAAATAGTTGAGTGGAACTGGGAAAACATGGGAAGAGAAGCAAGAAAGTGGATTAGAAACGACGTTCCAGCTTTGCTGTTCGAGAAGTTTGGAGATAACGAATTTGGATTTTCATATGGAAAGCCGTTTGAAGTAAATTCAGAAGTTCTTCCAAAGATGCCTCTCTCATACTACGAAAGTATAATGGCTGCCATAAAGAAGTACGAAATGCTCGTTGTAGCTGGATACGAGCCGTTTTTAGCTGAAACTATTTACGGAAAAGTCGTTTGCCCCGGCGGTGTAGGGGTGCAGAAAAAGGGATTCAATGCGAGTTTTGCAGTAATAGACACAACTACACTCGATGTATCTTTCTACGAATTCGATTACGAGAAAAAAGAAGTAGAAGATAAAATAAAAGAGCTAAAACCACCGGAGTACGAGAAGCTGATAGATTTCCTGTATCATGGAATTTAATCCGTTTTATCCGTTTTATCAAAGTTCCTCGACAAACCTCCTAAGTATTTCAAGACCTACTTTACCACTTTTTTCAGGGTGAAATTGAAATCCAACGTAGTTATCTTTAATTATGGAAGACACAAATTCTATTCCGTAGTCGGTAGTCGTTAGAACATACTTTTCGTCTGTTACGAAGTGGTAAGAGTGAACGAAGTAAACGTATTCTCCATCAAGCCCATCTAAGAGGTAGTGTTTCTTTTTAAGTCTAATCTGATTCCAACCCATGTGAGGAATTTTTCCAACGCTTTCCGGAAACTTTACAACTCTTCCGGGGATTACGTTTAGTCCTCTGTGCAAACCACCTTCCTCGCTTTCTGTAGCAAAAAGTTGCATACCCAAACATATTCCCATTACCGGAACTTCTGCGTTCAGAATTAAGTCTTTAAAAGGCTCAAGTTCTTTCATAGCTGGATAAAAAGCCCCAACTCCGGGTAAAATTATGGCATCGGCATTTTCAATTTTCTTGGGGTCAGAAGTTACCTCAGCCTTACCTCCTACATACTCTACTGCTTTTTGAATACTCCTTATGTTTCCCACTCCGTAGTATATTATGGCTATCACATAGCCTAAGAAGACGTTTAGCTTAAGAAAGTTTTTATTCTGATAACCGAGGTAGAAGCATGGATTCAATCAGAAATTTCAGAGACGTTAGAATCGTTGAAAGTAAAAGCCTAACGATAAATCTGGAAAATGGCGTTGTTGAAAAGCCAAAATACGAATTCTTTAAAAGCAAAGCGTTTAGAGTTCTAAAAAACGGATTTTGGGGTTACTGTCATGGAGAGTTTGATGAAAAAGAGGGTTTTGAAATTGCCGAAAGAAACGCTTGCGATAGTCACGATTCAGAAATAGTCAGTTTGAATTATAGGGGTAAGTACGAGTTGAAGCCAAAAATCGACTTTGAGTACGTTAGCATAGAGGAAAAGGTAAATTTCCTCAGAGAAGTGGAGAATGTTTTAAAAAGTTTTGACAAAATCGTTAGTACTAAGGTAGTTTACATGGAGAACACGAAAAAAGTCGAGTACAGAGATTCATGCGGATGTGAAGTCAGCTATACTGTTCCGAGAACAGGAGTAATAATTCAAGCAGTAGCTAAGGACGAGGTTCTTCAGTTTTACTCCAAGAGGATTATGAAGCCAGCTGGTTACGAGTGTGTAGATGGAGCTTTTGAGTGTGCAGAAGAAGTCGTTAGTGTTTTGAAAGAGTTGTTGAAAGCAAAGTTACCGCCATCTGGAAAGATGGACGTTTTGATGGACTCCGAGTTAGCCGGAGTCTTCATACACGAAGCTTTTGGTCATGCTGTTGAAGCTGACCACGTTTTACAAGGTGCAAGCGTCCTTTCTGGACTGATTGGCAAAAAATTAGCTGGAGAAAACGTAAACGTTTTCGACGATCCAACGATAAAGGAGTTTGGATTCTATCCTTTTGATGATGAAGGTGTTAAGGCTGAGAGAAAAGCTCTGATAAGAGATGGCGTTTTAATAAATTACTTGCACTCAAGAGAAACGGCTGCAAAGCTTGGTGGAAAAGCTGGAAATGGTAGAGCTCAGGCTACTATGGAGCCAATAGTAAGAATGAGCAATACGTACATAGATAACGGAGATTATACATTCGAGGAACTTTTAGAAGAAACAAGAAATGGCGTTTACCTGTTAGGTACGAGAGGTGGAGAAACTAACCCAGCTACTGGTTATTTCCAGTTTAACGCTCAGTATGGTTACGTCATAGAAAAAGGAGAAATAAAATATCCGATAAGGGATGTCTCACTTTCTGGAAATACTCTCGAAATTTTAAAAGAGATAAAACTTGGTAGAGATCTCAAATTTAATCCGGGATTTTGTGGAAAAGCTGGGCAGTTAGTCCCCGTAAGTGATGGAGCGCCACATTCTCTCGTGAAAGCTAAGGTGGGGGGAGCTTGATTGAAAAACATGAAAAAATTGAAAAATTTGAAAAACACGATAAACGAAAACGAAATTGAAAAATTTGAAAGAATAGAAGAAAAATGGTATCTATCCATAGAAAAAAGCAAGATAAAGAGTATAAGCTACGGAGTGGAAAAAGGCAGAGCTGTAAGAGTAATTCAAAACGGAAAAGTAGGTTTTGCGGCTGGAAGCTACGAGTTTGAAAAGTTGGAAAAACTGGCATTGGAACTAACTAAAATCTCAGGTGAAAAATTAGATCGTTTTCCCGAATGCAATAAATTTGAGTTTCCTAAGATTTACGACAAAAAAATAGAAGACTTCAACGAAATGAACTTGAAAAGCATAGGAGAGTCGATTATAGAGAGCTTGAGGAAAGGTGTAATTTCAACTGCTACAGTTGAAGTTGAGAGAACTTTAACTAAGATAGAAAACCCACACGTTTCAGAAGAGTACGAAGAAACGACAATTTTCGCTTTTGTAGAAGTTGTGAGAAGTGAAGAAAAAACTGGTAGTGCTTACAATTACTACCAGAGCAGAAAGCTGGATGTCTTAGACGAGATTGAAGAAATGGTTAAAGAAGCTGAGGAGCTTGCAAAAGCGCCAGTAAAGGAAGTTTCCGGAGAAGTAGCTGTCGTTCTATCACCAATAGCATTTAACCAGCTTTTGAATTACGCACTTTACCCTGCTTTTTCAGTTGAAAACGTAGTTAAAGGTAGAAGTCCACTAAAGTTGGAAATTGATCTGGACTGGAATTTCGAGCTTATAGATGATCCTCTAATCGATTGGGGATTGTGCTCAAGACCTTTTGATGATGAAGGATTTAGTTCTAATAAAAAAGTACTGTATTCAGAGGGAGTTAAATCTTTCCTTTCAGACTGGAGGTTTTCCAGAATTACTAATGAAAAAGCAGGAAATGCCGTTAGAAGAGAAATTACTTCTTATCCGATGATTGCACCTTCAAACGTAGTTTTAAAAGCTAAAATTGGTGACGTAGAGGGGCTATACGTTCATAGTCTTACTGGAGCTCACACAGCCAATCCCGTCAGCGGAGATTTTAGCGTAGAGTGTAGCAACGCTATTTACAAAGATAAACCTGTAAAAGTCATGCTATACGGAAACGTTTACGACGTGCTAAAAAAACTCGAATGCCAAACTAAGCCTGTTCAAATAGACAGCACTTTTTGTGGCAAAGTTATGTTTAGTGAGGGAGCTTTTAAGTTATCTTAAGAGGGAACTATACAAAACGTTGGAAAATGCAGTGCAGACCTGAAAAGGGTGGAGAGGGAAAACATAATAAAGGATTTAGGGTAATGTCACTATAATGTTGATAGATTATGGTAATAGATCCAGAGTTTGATTGATTTTCGAGCATTTTTAAGGATTTAGAGAATCTGATGGTTTTTCTTGCGAATCTTGGGTTATCGTTTCTTAGGGTTAGGAATAATCGTTCAATATGGTTAGTTCCTACCCTTCTTACGATTCTTTGCTTGTATGGGATTAAGTTGTAAGCATCCCAGCGATCAGTGTAAATATGGCTTTACTTTTGATTTTATCACTAATTCCATTCCATAATTTCTTAAACGTGTCAACAGAACGATCTCCTACTGCATACGATATAACTTTGCGAGAATTGACTTCTAATGCTAACTAAATCCATACTTCATTCTCTCTACTTCCAACAAAAGTCTACATTTCATCCAATTCAATGATAGGCATATCTACTTCGATATCATTCCTCAAATCATTTTTTTTGAAAATTCTCTAACCCAAGCTGTTACTGTATTTGGAGAAAGTTTGAAAATCCTGCTCGCTTGCCTAACTCCTACCCCTTCCTTCACAACAGCCCTAACTACCATCTCCTTGAATTCCTCAGGATAGTTCCTCGGCTTTATCGGATTCAAAACAAATGTCCTCCCACAACCCTTGCATTTATACCTCTGCCTTCTCTCCCCAGATTTAGTATAATAATAACCCATCTTCACAGTTTCCATCGACTTGCAATGAGGACAGATCATTACTTGTTTATCTAATCAATTGAATATAAACGTTACTGTGACATTATCAACATTTGTAATATTTCTACTTTTAGTTTCTCCTCATCCACCCAGTCTGGAACTTCAATCTGAATTACCTTAGCCATAATAGCTAATGGTTTTGGAATTATAAATACCTTCTCTTCAAGCTAGATATTTCTCAAACTTTAGCCCGTGAATCTTCGATTGAGCCAGTAATGTTACCACTTTTCGCCTATACTTTCTAAAAATTGTCTGATCAGTTTTTCGTCCAAGTAGTATCCCTCCCCAATGAACTTCTTAACGAACGGTTTTACTTCTTTAATTATACCCTTCTCCTTTGCAACTTTCAGCAGTCCAAGCGATCCGATGAATCTTAAACCTAATTTTTCAGCCAACTTCCTTCCTTTAAGATCGTCGATTAGTAAGGGTAGTTCGAGCTCCATAGACAACGCAATCGCTTCGGCCTCCCCCTCGTCAACGATCAAGCGCAGAGCTTTAACCAAGTTAGCGTTCTTGGGTTTGTCAACCTTTAAAATTTTCAACGAAGAGAAAAATTCTCTCTCCTTTGCGAACAACTCTTTTTGAACACTTTTCGGAATTAGAACTTCATCAAACAACTCTTCGAGTATAAAGATCGCTCCGGATTTCTTGAGAACGATTAAAGGTGATGTGTTAGAAATTATTCGCATTTTTTATCTCCTTCAACAGTTCTTCTTCGTCCCAGTTTATTACGCTTACCTTCTTTTCGCTTAAGACCTTCATGAAATCTTCTATACATAATCCCGCCAATTCAGAAGCTTGCTTCAGCGTTAGTTTGCCTTCCTTGTAAAGCTGAACCGCTAACAGAATTTTTACATCCATTTCAGATATCTCGTCCGGAACTTCGATCTGAATAACTTTACCCATACTCTTATATGGTTTTAGAAATTATAAATACCTTCCTTATCAAATCTATCTTAACATATCTTGTATTAGTATTTAAAGTATTTAATAAAAAGTTTAGAATTTTCAAACTCAGATTGGATGTTTAAGATTAAAAAGTTTTAGCTGTTAAAAACGAAAAATTAGATTTTCAATTTGACTTACCAAGAGAAATCGTAACAATCGATGGCTATCCGCAACGTTACTCTAAACATCATAAGAAATTCATCATAAAAATTTAAATTATAAATATTGGAATTGTTTAAGGCTATCTTTCATCTTTCCCAACACAGTAAATTACACTATTCCCCACAATATTTCCTCATAGATTATCAAAGTCCAAAAGCTCAACGAGTGAAAAGAATTGAAAAGTAAATGCGCCCCGGCCGGGAATTGAACCCGGGTCTGGGAGTCCGCAGCCCCCAAGGATGTCCGCTACCCCACCGGGGCTAAGTGTAGGCTTTTTGTAACAGCAAAAAAGTATTTCGTTAAAAAATCAAAAGCGTTATTACTTACATAGGTAAGCTGACAAATCAATGTTAGAGTTAGCTTTATACATCGCTTTAATCGCAGTAGGAATCGTAGGCTGTGCCTTTAAGCCAAAGGAGTTCGTATCTGGCTTAGAACCTATAAAAAGCTCCTTTATAACCTATTCCGTTTTTGGTATGCTAATATCCTCAGACGTTTTTTATCCAAAAGTTAGAATTTTCCTTTCCTTAGCACTGTTATTCGTAGGTCTGCTTGGTATTAAGTATATGTCGATATCTAACTCTTTTGAAATAAAAAATGCGAAAGATTGCTTACTTTACGCAGCTATAATTTACGTAATCTGCAAAAATTTTGAACTACCTTACAAACCGCTAATAGATTTAATTACTGGTCTTGTAGCACTATCAGTCGTAACTATTTCTCTTTATCTAACTTATTCTTTTAGCAAAATAAAAATAATGCCAATAATTGAAAGAACAGAAATTTTTTCGATTCAATTTATAACTATAATACTAACGTCTATTTTCTGTATAACTAATTCACCAATACCCGTAATAATCGCTTTGAGTATTAGTATTTACGCCATAGTTCTTCTGTTTGGCATTAAGGTGTGCTTAAGCTTTAATACCAGATTTTAGGGTATCCGAAAGAATTATATAATTTAGGCATACCTAACTGAACGTGGAGCCACTATCCTTGCTGAGAGAAGGTGAGTGCGGAGTTGTTAAAAAGATAATAGGAGGGGCTGGAGCCCACAGAAATCTAATGGACTTAGGCGTTGTCGAAGGAAAGATAGTCAGAGTAATAAAGAATTCTGGAGGAGCTTTACTCGTGTCTATAAACGGAACTAAGCTGATAATAGGCAGGGGTTTAGCGTCAAAAGTCATGGTGGAGAGATTGCAATGAACGAAATTAAAGAGCTTAAAACGAGTAGCAAGATGAGTAGAAGGTCTGAAGATTACTTAGAGGCCATATACAACTTAAGTAGAAGAAGAGGTTTCACGAGAGTTAAAGAAATAGCAAGTTACCTTGGAGTTAAACCCGCAAGCGTATCGGAGATGCTTTCAAAACTATCAAGAAAAGGGCTTGTTAGATACGAAAAGAGACTTTTCGTTTCTCTAACGGATGAAGGTAAAAGAGTTGCTGAATGCGTTAGAGAGAGAAGAGAAATCTTGGTAAAGTTCTTAGTTACTCTTGGGGTTCCAGATAAGATTGCAGAGGAGGACGCTTGTGTAATGGAGCATGTTCTACATAAGGAGACAATAACCCAACTCAAAAAGTTCGTCAAATTCGTTGAGGATTCGCCAGCTGATCCAATGTGGTTAAACCACTTCAAGGAGTACTGTAAAAGTGGCGTTCATCCTTGCCTCAAGTGATCAATCTTACATCCGATAGATTCGAGGTGTTTTAAAGCAAAAGCTTCGTTTTCCTTATTAGTACCAGCTGTACAGTCTTTTAGAATTGTTACTTTGTAACCGTACTGAATTGCATCTACCGCTGTGTGCATAACGCAAACGTCAGTTGCGACTCCCGCTAAAATTAGCTCTTTAATTTCCTTTTCAGCTAAAAGTAACTGTAAGTCCGTCATGAAAAAAGCAGAATATCTCCTCTTCTTAACGAAGTAATCTGGCTTAGGCAATTCTTCTATAACTTCTGCTCCCCAGCTACCTTCCAAGCAGTGTTCAGGCCATATCCTGAACTCCGAGTCGTCTTTTCTATGCCAATCTTGGGTGTAAATAACGTAGTCAGTTTTTAAGTCTTCGACGGCTTTAACAACGTTATCTACAATATGCTGGCTTCTCTCCAGAAAAAGAGAGCCGTTCACTTTACAAAAATCGTTTTGCATATCTACAACTATTAAAGCCCTCATGTTACTCTAAGACCGCATGCCTTCTGGCGAGGTCGTTTTCGGTTAACCTCTTAACGTTCATTATTTCTGCAACTAACCCATCCAAGAATATAATAGCCATGAGTTCGAACATGGTCCCAAGAGGTGCTATGTTGCTAAACTCCTCTTTCCTTTGATACTTGTTCTTACCACTCAAGAGTACGACTATGTCGCTCATCTTAGCTAAGGTAGAATTTTCGTTCTGAGTTATAGCAGCTAACTTAGATCCTATTTCTTCTTTTGCCTTTCTGCTTATGTTTATAACGGAGGTCGTTTCTCCTGAACCAGAGATCGTTATAAGCAAGTCTTCCTCTCCAATCCTTGGAGTTATAGTCTCCCCCACTACGTAAACGTCGTAACCTAAGTGCATTAACCTCATAGCAAAAGCTCTTGCCACAAATCCGCTCCTTCCAGCACCCATTACGAAGATCTTTCTAGCGTTATCTATTGCTTTCATTAGTTCTTCTACTCTTCTCATGTCTATCGTTTTTTTCAGATTCTCTATTTCGTTAGACACGACGTCCAAAAACTTCAACAGGGTTACCCCCACTAACTGCTGCATACTTCCACCTCGCCGTCGGCTCTCCCTATATTCACCGCTCAACAGGGATTTAATTTAAGCTTTACTAATGTAAATGGTGATAAAAAAAGAAACAGATAGAAAAATACTGGTAAAATTTAGAAGGTTTGTGAAGAAAAAAATATATAATAATTAAAAATTACTGTTGTCATGCAGTTTGGAAAGAATTCGGAAGTTGTTTACGAGTTAGAAAACAAAGTTGCCTACCTGACATTAAATAGACCTGAAAAGAGGAACGCTCTTTCAACTGAAATGTTAAACGCTCTATGCGACGCTTTAGATGAAGCGAGCGATGCAGAAGTCAGAGCAGTAGTTATAAAAGGAGAAGGTAAAGGTTTCTCAGCTGGACATGATTTAAAAGAAATCTTGGAAGGAGATACGAGAAACGTGTTTGAAAGTTGCTACAGATTGGTTAGGAAAATTAGACAGATAAGAAAACCAGTAATAGCACAAGTACACGGATTTGCTATAGCTGCGGGTTGTCAGCTCGTCGCCGCATGCGATATGGCAATAGCAGCTGAAAGCACGAAGTTCTCCCTTCCGGGAGTTAAAATTGGTCTTTTCTGTGCAACTCCAGTAGCAACTCTGAGTAGAAAAGTTAGTATGAAGAAGTTGTTTGAAATGGCTTTTACGGGAGAAGAGATAAACGCGAAAGAGGCGGAAAGAATAGGATTGATTAACAGAGCTGTTCCAGATGAAGAATTAGAGGTAGAAGTTAAAAAATTAGCAGAAAAATTTGCAAAGTTTAGCAGAAATGTAATTGGAGACGGAAAAGAGTTTTTTTACAAGCAGTACTGTATGAACGAGTTCGAAGCTTTGCTATACGGAATAGACGTAATCGTGGAAATGAGTAAAAAGAGAGATGCAAAAGAGGGAATATCTGCGTTTTTCGAAAAGAGAGAGCCAGTTTGGGATTAGTACTGATTTAAGTGTTTCTTCTTCATTAGCTCTATTCCTTCTATCATTTGTTCAACGTCGTTCTCTTTTCTTTCACATCCAAACTCGTCCGCAAGCTCTCTCAACGTATCCACATCGTAGCAAGCGGTGTAAAATTCGGCTATTTCTTCTCCACTCAGCTTTTTTCCAGACGTGTAAATTCCAAGTACCAACTCGGAAAATATGTCGTTCATTTTGTTGTATATTTCAGCACCCTGACTTTTTATCCACTCTCCTACACTCCACTCAACGTTTTGCTTATGCCCCTCACAAAAGTCCTCGTAAACTACGTGGTAGTATTCCTCTTCAGCCTTTTTTATTCTAACTAAGGGATAAAGTCTGCAGGATGAAGGTCTATCCTCATAAACGCTACAACCCTCTGGAGTTACGAATGGGCAGGAGTTGTTCTTTTGCTTGACAACCACTACTGGCAAACCCGTAGCAGCTCCAACATGCCAAGTCGTGTACTTTTCGAGGAATTCAGATGAGCTAATGTTTAAAGCGTTTTTAAGTCTCACTATGTCGTACGGCATTAACATTAAAGTAAGGTTTTTACAACACTGATTAAAACAACTCAGCTCCTTACCGCAGTTAAACCTGAATCTATCTTCAAACCTAAGTTTTCTCTCGTTGTCTATTAGCATGTCCAATAAATTCTACTGCACCTTAAAAAACTTATTTCCTCGGAACTACTTTTAAACATGGGAACTGATATTGGAGACATTCTTGAAAAAGAAACTGTAGAGTTAGAATACTTTTCTGGAAAGAAAATTGCAGTTGATGCATTAAATACTCTATACCAGTTCATCTCGATAATAAGACAGCCTGACGGAACGCCTCTCATGGATTCTCAGGGGAGGATAACTTCTCACTTGTCGGGAATACTTTACAGAGTATCTAACATGGTAGAGGAGGGGATAAGACCTATCTTCGTTTTTGACGGAGAACCTCCGGAGTTCAAGAAAGAAGAGTTAGAAGAGAGAAAGATCAGGAGAGAGGAAGCTGAAAAAAAGTGGAAAGAAGCTCTTGAAAGAGGAGAAGAGGGGAAGAAGTACGCTCAGGCAGCTGCAAGAGTAGATGAGTACATAGTCCAGTCTTCAATAAAGCTCTTGAAACTTATGGGAATACCGGTAGTTTTAGCTCCGAGTGAAGGAGAAGCACAAGCAGCGTATATAGTCAAGAAAGGCGATGCTGATTACACAGGCTCACAAGATTACGACTCTTTGCTTTTTGGCAGTCCAAAACTTGCGAGAAACTTGGCGATAACCGGAAAAAGAAAGCTTCCGGGAAAAAACGTTTACGTTGACGTTAAACCTGAGGTAATAGAACTCGAAAAAAACTTGAAAAAATTAGGGATAACGAGAGAACAATTAGTTGACGTAGCACTCTTAGTTGGAACGGATTACAACGAAGGAGTTAAAGGTGTAGGTGCGAAAAAGGCACTTTCCATCGTAAAGAAGTGCGGGGACGTTTTCAAGGCTTTAAAGCTCTTAAAGGTAAAAGAAGATGTAGAAAGAATAAAGAGAATTAGAGAGTTCTTCTTAGATCCACCAGTAACAGATGACTACACAATTAAATTCGGTAAGCCAGACAGAGATGGTATAATAGAGTTTCTTTGCGAAGAGCACGATTTTAGCAGAGAAAGAGTTGAAAAAGCGGTAGAAAAGCTGAGCAACATAGAGGCGAGGCAAGCTACACTCGAAAGTTGGTTTTAAACGAATTAAAATTATTTAAAAAATTTTTCAACTCGTTCACGTACATCTTCCAGTTAAGGGAGAAGTGCAGAATTGCGAGGAGTATTAGGGCAAATCCTACATACGTGTGGTAAAAAGTCCAGTAACTCTTGGGCAGAAAAAGTACAACATGCTCTCCAGCAAACCTCCCATGAGGGGAAAAGTACAGCAAAATTCCGCTGAAGGCTTGAAATATACCGAGCAAAATCATTAAAGTAGATACCACTGCTCTCAGCTCAGGTTTCATGTTAGATAAAACTAAAACGAGAATATATATTTTTCGGTAAAAATAAGTAATTACTGTCAACTACCTTTTGTAGTTATTTGAATTTAATCAGTGATAATAATACTCAGCAATGTTCACTTAATTCACCAACCCCACAATAGTATTAATAGTAGTTAACTTTATATTGTTTCATCTCAGCCAGTTTTACGCATTTGCGGTGATCTCTCATGTACGCGAGAGTTAAGATTAAGGATACGGTTAGAGTTCCACCTTCAAGGCTTGGAGAAGACATAATGGAAGTAATAAAGGATTTGCTCTGGGAACAGTTTGAAGGAAGGTTAGATAGAGAGTGTGGCGTGCTCATAGGCATAGAGAAAGTAAACGATATCGGCGAGGGAAGAATTATTGAAGGAGATGGTGGGGTTTACTTTGACGTAGAGTTTACTGCAATAGTATTTAAGCCGTTACTACAAGAAGTAGTAGAAGGACAAGTAGTTGAAGTCGTGGATTTTGGAGCTTTCGTTTCAATAGGCCCACTTGATGCCCTACTGCACATGAGTCAGATAATGGACGATTACATGGTTTACGACGAGAAAAACAAGAGGTTGATAGGTAAGGAGACGAAGAAGAGTTTAACAGAAGGAGACCTCGTAAGAGCGAGAATAGTTGCTTTAAGCTTAAAGGAAAAAGAACCTGAGAAAAGCAAGATAGGATTGACTATGAGACAGCCTTGGCTCGGAAACTTAAAGTGGATTGAAGAAGAAATTAAAAAATTAGAGGAGGAAAGTAAATGACCGAGTTGGCTTGTAGAAATTGTAAATTTATAAACGTAAATACAGATGTCTGTAGAAACTGTGGGAGTACTAAGCTAACCAAAGAGTGGTACGGATACTTAGTGGTAATAGATCCAGAAAAGAGTATGATAGCCAAGAAATTAGGAATAAAAGTTCCGGGAAAGTACGCTCTTAAAGTTGGGTGAAATAATGCTCAAACTCTCTGAAAAGTTGAGAATTGAGTTAAAAAAGCCTTATGGGAGAATTTTCACTAATGTAGAAGAGGTGCATCCTACTGCTTGTGTTGGAGATGTGGTGAGCTATACGTTTCTCTCGCACGGCATAAAACCAAAAATAATAATTTTTGACGGCAAAAGTGAGAGAAAAAATTTCGAAAAATTTGAAGAATTGATAAAACTGTCTTCTAATTACTTGGGCATAGAAGCTGAAAATCCTCCCTCAACCATAACTTCTGATGTCGTTAGCAAGATAGGTAAAGCTGTTCGCTTAGCAGAGAATGGGAGTAAAGTAAAAATATTCGTCAGAGGAGAGGAAGATTTAACGCTAATTCCCCTTTTGTGTGCTTTAAAAATTGGCTCGACCGTAGTTTACGGTCAGCCGGGAGAGGGAATGGTAGAAGTTAAAGTTACGAGAGAGAAAAAATTACTAATACTCCAGCTTCTGGAGCAAATGGAGAGGGTAGTTCATGACGGTAAAAACGGTAGAGAGATTATCGAAAAGTGCAGGAGGTGGGCTAATGGAAGTATTCGTTGAATCCGAAAGACAGAATCCTCTACTAAAAAGGAGAGAAGTTTACTTTAGGTTGAAATATGAAGAAGAAGGGAGAACGCCTTCGAGAGCAGATGTAAGACAAAAAATAGCGAGCCTATTTTCAGCTGAGGCAGAAAGAGTTGTCATAGACCACATAAAACCTGAATTTGGAAAGACTGAAGCAAAAGGGTATGCAAAGATATACGACAGCATCGATGATTTGATGAAAATAGAAAGAGAACACATAATAAGAAGGAACTTCGGAAGTAGGGAAGAGAGTGAAGAAAGTGAAGAGTAGGGGGTGATACATTGGCAAAAGGGGCTGAGTGCATTTCCAAATTTTACGAGATTAAGGGAGACAAAGTAATAAGGAAGAGGAAATTCTGTCCGAGATGTGGGGAAGGTGTTTTCCTCGCAGAACATGAGGATAGAAGAACTTGTGGAAAGTGTGGTTACACTGAATTCAAGAAGCAGAAGTAACTAAGCGATGATAAGTCTTGGAATAGAAGGTACGGCTTGGAACTTAAGCGTCGGAGTTGTTAACGAAGAGGAAGTTATTTTACTTGAGAGCGATCCCTATAAACCTGAAACTGGGGGGATACACCCAAGGGAGGCAGCACAACACCATTCAGAGAGAATAGGTCCCCTATTAAAAAAAGTTTTTTTAAAGTTGAAAGAAAAGAATTTGGATATAGATGTTATTGCTTTTTCTCAAGGCCCGGGCATGGGCCCGTGTTTGAGAGTTGTAGCTACTGCCGCGAGAGTATTAGCTTTAAAATTAAAAAAACCTCTCGTTGGAGTTAACCACTGCTTAGCTCACGTAGAAGTTGGCAGGTGGGTTTGTAAAGTTAAAAATCCAGTAACCCTATACGTTAGCGGAGGAAATAGCCAAATAATTGCCAGAAAGAGAAATTACAGGGTTTTTGGTGAAACTCTCGACATAGGCGTCGGCAATGCAATAGACAAGTTAGCGAGATACATGGGATTAAAACACCCGGGAGGGCCAAGGATAGAAAAACTTGCAAAAAGAGGAAGTAAATACTACGAGTTGCCTTACGTCGTAAAAGGCATGGACTTTTCATTTAGTGGATTAGTTACAGCCGCAAAGAAACTTTACAGCTCAGGTGTAAGCAAAGAAGACGTAGCTTTTAGTTTTCAGGAAACTGCATTTGCAATGTTAGTTGAAGTTACTGAGAGAGCTTTAGCTTACTTAGACTTAAACGATGTGCTAATAGCTGGAGGGGTAGGGGCTAATTCGAGGCTAAGAGAGATGTTATCTATTATGTGTGATGACAGGGGGGCTAAGTTGCACGCACCACCAAAAGAGTTGCTTGGGGATAATGGAGCAATGATAGCATACACAGGACTGCTGATGTACAAACACGGATACGAAACAAAAATTGAGGACTCGGCAGTAAAACCTGATTTTAGAATTGAGGAAGTTGAAGTTAATTGGAAGTAACGCCTTAATAACTTTAATAACTTTGTTCGACTCCTACACTTACAGTTGGCGGGTTAGAAACGTACTTTCTCACAAAAACCCAGTCGAACTGGGCGTGAACTCTGTCGTCCCAGAAGAATAATCCAACATAGTTACCAGAATATTGTGTAGGTATTGGGTTTATACTTTGAGTTGAAACATAAGTCGAGTAATCAGTGATATAACCCGCAACACTACCACCAGATACTTTCTCGTATATCAAAGCCCAAGTGTTCTCACTGATTGATTCTCCACCTACAGTTTCTAACACTGGGAAACCAAGTAGTCCAGATCCATAATTAGAATAACTAACCAGTCCCCAAAAACCAAGGTATCCATTCCAAACAGCCATTCCAGACTCTAAATTACTATACTCAGAAACTAAAAGACCAAAATCATCGTTTGATGACGTCCACCTACCTTTTGCTTCTACGATTACATTATTATAACTACCAAATCCAAGAACATACACGTAATCTTTACTATCAGGGTTAGACTCAAGCACTCCTCCCGTAGTGTTTACACTCCACTTGTTGATGTCATTGCTGTAATACTTGCCTAAATCGTTGCTCTGAAAGTCATCAAAGAACAAGAAAACGCTTGAACCATTTCCAGCGTACCAACCACCTCCGTCTGGATTTATATGCCACCCCTCACCATTAGCATTGCTATTGCCATAGTACATGTAAATCGTAGTAGTTCCCGGTTTTATTTCACTCAGCTTAACCCAGATTATAGCTTCTTTTTGACTATAATTCCAGTATTCAATCCAGTAAGGTAAAAGTTGATTGTTTGAATCTACGAATCTTATATCCTTTGCATCGCTTGAAACGTGGTTCCAGTTAAAATTGCTGTCTAAGACAACTTCAATTTGGTAGTCGTAAAGTGTTGTAGTTCCGCTGTACGTTATGTTTATTGGCACTCTGTACTTCCAATTAAAATTCCACCAGCTCCGGAGTATTGGATTAGATGGCACTCCGATTACGCTCAAGTTCAAAGTATCGTAACTTCCAGCAACGTAAGCGATTAGTGTTGAACTTCCGTTGTTTTCTGCAATAGCGTTAACTTCGGCGTATCCATTAACTGTAGTGTTCTGAGCAGGTACGCTCACTACTGAAGTGTTCGTACTAACAAAGTTGACGTTAACACCGTTTACAGGCTCACCGTTGTAACTAACGCTAACTTCGAGAGTTTTCTCCACGTCTTTGCTCGCATTCCAAACGTTGCCATAATATGAATCCAGCTCAGACTTGTTAACCCACCTAACATTAAAAGGCCCTCTACCAAATGGCAGTGAAACTGCCGTTACTGTTACCTGATAAGTGGCTTTTCCGTAAGGAGTTGTAAAAGTTACATAGTACACTCCGGCAGTTTTAGCAGTAAAGCTGACTTCTGCGATTCCGTTAACGTTCGTCTTCAGCTCTTTAAGCGAAACTTTGCCTCCAGTGGCATCGACGCTGACGTTAACTCCAGCAATAGGCTGGAAGTAGTCGTTTACAACTTCTATGCCAAGCTCAACTGTTTGTCCTGCAGTAATTGAAACTTTACTGTTCTTTAACATAAAAATCCTGCCACCAAAGTTCTCCTTAACTCCAAAATTCTTTGGATATTCCAGTCCATATATTCTGAAGTACAACACTGTGTTGTTGAGTTTAAAAGTAACTCTACTACCGTTGACTATAGCTCCTACTTCTCTCCAGTAATCGGGATTCACGCTATTAAAAGTTAAAGTTACATTTTTTACATCTATATTACCAGAAGATAAAAGAGAAAAATAAAAGCTTTGAGGAGAACTTGAAGAAATAGAAATATCCTTACCGGTTATTCCAACGACTGTTACTCCAGCACCAACCATCTTTTGTTGTGAAACTACTATCATTTTACTACTAACTTTTCTAAAAACAGCCGTATTTTCAAATATGAGTTTATTACTCGGATAGTAATAGAAACCCGGAGTGAGTACTATCAATTTTGAAGGTACTTCGACTTCAAAATTTTGAACGCTCCCGTTCGGTAGCAAAGCTTGAAAAGAAACGTAGATACTTTCATTCTTCGTAACCAGACTGAAAGAAGAGGGAGAAGGCGTAAGCAAAAAAAGATAATTCGGATAGTAAACTCCTTCAAGCATTAGAGTTGCACTTTCACCTCTTACGAGTTCTGAGGATAGCTTGGAAAAAGATTCTAAATAAGAATTCATAGTCTCCGCTTCATATTTTTCACATATTTTTGGTACTCCAACGCTTTGAATTACACTCAGGAATAACATCAAAATCATCATCAAGAGTATAAATCCTACGAGTACTGATACTCCCTTCTCCCTCATCAATAAGATTTTCGACGGAAGTTTTATTTAGATTTGACTGAGGTTTAAAAATTGAAGCATGATGACTGAAACTATAAAACAGGTAAACATTTCACTCCCAGCACATTACAGAAGGTTGGTTAAAGAGGCGGAGCAGAAAAAAATTAGAGAAATGCACGTCAAATGCGAAGGTGAGCTTAGAGAGAATGAAAAAATTCTGGAAACTTATTGGATAATACCATACTTTACTCAAACTTGCATAGCGTTTAATACTGAAACTGGTAGAAAGAGGTAC
>JALSQI010000007.1 GCA_026985525.1 Archaeoglobaceae archaeon | reverse complement strand
CAAAGCTTATGTTAGTCTTTAAATTCGTGTAATTCCTGTGAAATACGTAGATAGGCTTGTTATAACCGTTGCACGATATATCTTCTAACATCCTGTCGAGCATTAGGGGCGTGATTTTGCCGTAAAGAACGGTATCTCTCAAAACGTAGTAAAAGACTTTGTAGTATTCTTCACCTTCAAGTTTGATTCTAAAATCTCTTAAAATTGAGTCTGTTTTCTGTTTGAGTATTTCTACTTTGTTAACAACTTTCATTTCCTCTGGTGTTACGGGCATGTACTCAAGCTTTGACAGTATTTCTTTCACAATTTTTTTCTCTTTTTCTTCTAATTTTGGCTCGAAGACGAAGTACATTACTTCGTTCTCGTCCTCCTTACTTGCTATACAGATATTTGAAAAGGTGTAAAAATCGTAAACTGGATATCTCTCTATTTCTAACCACCCGTCAGGTAAATCGTAATCTTCGATTGATTCCGCCAATTTTTTGAAAAATTCAGGTTTTTCTTCACTAAGGTTTAGCTTCTCATCAGCTTTTTCCTTTTTTTGTTTTTTCAATTTCAGTTGAAGTTTCATTAGGTGATAATTCTCATTATAAGAATAAATAACTTGCTGAAGTTAATAAACAAAAAATTTAAAAATTATATATAAATTAGCAATTTCAGTTTGTATTGGTATTTAGGAAGACATAAGTGCAAAAGCTTGGCCGAGCTCTGTTAGTCTTATTTTAACGTTCTTACCTTCTCTCTTCATTTCAACAAGTCCGTCTTCTTCAAGACCTTTGAGGTGATAACTCATCCTTGCCCTCTGAGCCATGTATCTCTTCTGGTCATCCGTTTTTCCTTCTAACAGTTCTATAAGCTTGTTTATTGATTCGACTTCTCCTCCCTGCTCTTGTATTGTCTTTATTATCAGCATCTTATCGTCACTTATCCTCTTCAGAGGTGGAATTGCTATTTCTTCAATTTTTTCTATACCAACTTCCTTTCCGTTTTCAAACTTTGGTACTGCCATGTAAAGTCTGCTGTTTGAAAGTTGGGCTGCCACGTAACTGGCTATGCACATAGTTCTTGATGCATCCGTAGCGTTAATCAAAACTTCTCCTCCAGAATCTATTTCTCTCTTAATGACTTTGAGTATTTCAAGAGCTGCTGCATAAACATCCATTTTTTCAACCTTTATCTTATCGACTTCAACCAACACCTTCAGCGTTTTCTCTATTTCAGCTGCCGCACTCTCTACTGCTTTTAGATCGACGTCTATGTCTTTGCCTACGACTAAGTACACTTTCTGTATTGGATATCCGCTCTTCCTAATGCTTTCGAGCAATCTTTCTTTATTTACACCAACTGGTATTACATGTACCATCCTACTCATAAACGTTACTTAACGTTACATATTAATAAACTTTTCCCATTGAATTTGACAATAGTCGAAATGATAAAGTAAACTCTAAGTAACATACACCATTCAACTTTGATTTGATCAGTTTAATAGCACTCTAAATGTGCATACATATGCAGAAGAAATTTTGTTAAAACTGAGTATATTAAATTTTCTATTATTTAATTGGATGTTGACGATTTTGAAACATCTGGTAATGATAATTACTCTAAACTATTAGAACCTATACAATTTATCAGAACTTTGTCTAATTGGTCAGACAAATAGGTTAAATGTTTTAAATTGCAAAATGAATATAGGTAAAAAATTTTTAGAGTTGATTCGGTAAACTTTTAAATAATTCAAACCTCGAAATTTCGAATTTCAAAATAAATCACTATTAATTATTAACTTTTTGAGCGAAAACGAGTGAAAACGAGTCCGGAAAATTAATTTTACATGAGCTATTACAAAAAATTCGATGAATTCGATAAGTGATGCAAAACTATCTGAACTAAAGCTGAAACTTGCGGACTTATTCGTTCAAAGGGAGTCGGAAATAACGGCTGTTTTATCTGGATTACTCGCTGGAGAACCAGTAATACTCATTGGTGATGTTGGAACGGCTAAAACCATTTTAATTGAGAAGATGGCGGAATTAATCGATGCAAAATATTTCTATTACCTGTTAACTCGATTTACTGAACCGGATGAAATTCTTGGTCCTTTGGACATAAATGCTTTGAGAGAAGGAAAATACGTAAGGAGAGTAGAAGGTCGTTTGCCAGAAGCAGAGATAGTCTTTCTCGATGAAGTTTTTAAGGCTTCATCAGCAATAAGAAACATACTCTTAGATATAATACTAAACAGAAGGTATAGGAGTGGCGATGGTTTTGTTGAGTTACCTATGCTTACAATGTACACGGCTAGTAACGAAGTTAGTAGCGATAGCGAGGATTCTGCTTTTTACGACAGGTTAACCGTAAGGTGTTTTGTTAAAAGCGTATCTGAGGATGGGTGGAGCGAATTAATTGAAAAAGGTACTGTTCTTGAAGATTTAAAACTTAGACCAATAATTGGTGTTAAAGAGGTAAGAGAACTACAAAAACTTGTAATGGACAGGTTCAAAAAACTACCTGAAAGTAGGGTAGTACAAATATACCTTGACGCTTTAGCTTCTTTAAAACAGAAAGGAGTTAAAATATCTGATAGAAGGAAGATAAAGTTGCTTAAAATTGCGAGTGCTATATCTGTAATCTACGGTGAGAAAGAAGTTTCTCCAGATAGTTTGGCTGAAGCTTTAAGATTCGTCGCAGTTCACGACGAGGATGACGTTAGAAAAGTCGATCAAGTTATTTTTGAACTCGGTTTGAGCAGTTACTACAAGCACATTCAGAGGATACAGACAGTAAACTCTGAACTTCAGAACGCGATAAAGCTTACTAAGAGTGGAGGAATAGACGAATTGAAAATGCTCTCGACGATATGCAACAGAGCTAATGAAATGCTTGAAGACTTGCCAGATAATCCAAGACTAATGCCGTATATTAGACAGCTGAAGGGTTCAATACATAGAGCAAAAGACATTTTAGACAGAAAGAAGGCAGAGATATTTGGGAGTTTATGAAGTTAAGGAATAACTTGATAAACATTACTAACAGGGATTTCGTTTACTCCCTGATATCTCAGAGGATTGGTTCTTTTCTACCACCTGATATGCAAGAAATATATAATAAATTTGAACATATAAAAATAATATCCACTGACGCTTACTTTATTCACTATTCGCTCTATCCATTTTTAAGGAGTAGAAACGAGGACTTGATGTTAGAGGAGGCGAGAAAGTTTTGCGGGGAATATATGAGTGGAGAGAGATATCAAACTCTAAAAACTATGACAACTCTCGACGACGAACTGAGTTTGATTTACAGCATAGCTCTTACTAAGTATATAGTCGGAAAGCTTAGAGGGTTGCTCGAATCAAACCCTATTTCAAGTTCTATTGCTTCTTCTCTATCTTCTCTTGGCGGAGAATTTATTGGAGAACTGCTTAAAGGTGCTGTTGAAGAGGCTGAAGCTGTAACAAAAAACGCTGAAGAGATTCGGGAGTTGATGGGAGGTAAAAATGCTGGTAAAGAGGCTGGAACTTTTCAGAAAATTCTTAACTTGTCGAAGCAGATGATGTTTGTCGAAGAGTTGAAGCAGATAGTTAAGATGTCCAAAAGAATGATGGAGTTTGTACCAAAAGCAACTAAGATTGCCAAGATAAGGGGTAGAACTGGTGATGAACTGGCGGGATATGTTCTAACGAAACACGCGGATAGAGCTTTGCCAAGAGAATTGGCACTGCCGGAAGAAATGTTCGTTTTAAAGCTCGCATCTGAAGGTTTTCTTTCTAAGGAAAAACTCAGGGTTAGCGAAGGAGCTTATTACGTGCTTATAGATAAATCCGGCTCTATGGTTGGAGAAAAAACAGTTTGGGCAAGAAGTGTTGCTATGGCGATATATAGAATGTCAATGGCAAAGAGAAGAAAGTTTTTCCTCAGGTTTTTTGACACCAAAGTTCACCCCGGAAAACCCATATGTGATGGAAGGGAAGCTGTTGACGCAATACTCAAAGTTCAGTCTAATGGTGGAACGGATATAACCAATGCTATAAGTACGGCTATAGAAGATTTGGAAGAAAAGTTTTCCGAGTTTTCCAATACTATAATTGTGATAACTGATGGGGAAGATGTTGTGGAAGATTTGTCTAAGGAACTTAGAAAAGTTGGAGCAAGCTTAATATCGGTTATGATTCAGGGTAACAATGAGACACTCAAAAACATAAGCGACCACTACGTTAAAGCAGAGTTAAGTGAAAGAGGTGGAGAAAAAGTGCTTAAACTCGTTGCTAATTGATTTTGAGAATTTTTACCGATCCATTCCCTTTAACGTTTACGTCTCCTTTGAAGACTTCCCCTTCTTTGACGAATGATGGAGACAACTCGCAATCTCCAACCAATATTTCGCCACCTTTCATATCCCATCCCGTATATCCAGCTTTTCCTTTTATTACTATTCTACCGTCTTTCATCTCTGTTCCGATGAAGTCTCCAGCATCGCCTTCTATTATTATTTCTCCTCCGCACATTTTTTCTCCTACGTAGTTTCCAGCGTTACCTTTTACTATTATCTTTCCACCTTCCATTCCCTTACTTTCACCCCAGTAATTGCATCCTATTCTGTTTCCAGCATTTCCCTCTACGATTATCTCTCCTCCTTTCATCATACCGCCAATCCAGTCGTCAGCGTTTCCTTTTACGATAATTCTACCACCTTCCATGAAAGAACCGAGGTGCATTCCAGCATTTCCCTCTACGATTATCTCTCCTCCTTTCATACTCTTTCCTATCCACTTTACTCTTGAAAAATCACCTTGAAGTAGTATTCTATCTTCTCCGTCATCTATGTTTTCTACGTAAAACAGTTCTTCAATAGGTACTACTTCTTTACCCAGATACACTTTAAAGTCCGTTTTTCCCGGAACTATTTCAGCTTCAACGCACACTTCAAACTCCCTTTTTGGTTTTATAACGATCGTCAGGTTACCACCTCCCAAGCTTACACTCTAATAGCCTCAGCCCTTCTTATCCACTCTTCTCTCACGCCATAGTTTCCTCTTGAAACCGTATAGTACTTGAAAACGCTTTCGAGTTCCTCCTCTATTACTTCGCTTTGCTCCTTAGCTTTAACCCAGAATGTCTTCCCCCAATTTTCTGAAACTATTTCTCCATCTTTTACAACTATCTCTCCATCCTTTATCGTGTACGCTGGATTTTCGAGTGCTTTTAGTATGCGTTCGTAGTCTGGCATATCGTTGCAGTTAAACGGGTAAATTGCAACGTCTGCGTCAGCTCCAACTTTTAAGTTTCCTTTGTTTTTTAACCCCAAAATTCTCGCTGGAGTAGTGCGAGTCATTTTTACTATGTCGTAGAACGTTCTTTCCGTTTCTATTGAGAGAAGGGACGTAGCTTTTTCGATGTAGTTGTTAACGCCTTTTTCTTCTATCTCCTTTTCTCTGAACTTCTTACTCATTAAAAGCGTTATTATGTACGGGTAAGACGTAAAAGGACCTCCATTTGGAAAATCAGTCGATATAACTATTTTGTCAGGATCGACTAACAGTCCAAATTCGAGTCCCGTAGCCCACTGAACTGCGTTTACGGCACTTTTCGCTCTGTAAGTTATTGGAACTATCCCCCCTCCAGTCTCTATTTCCACGTCTTTGTTTATCCACTTACTCTTAGCAAGTTTGAACAACGCAAACTCGAATGGGCCATCGGCAGTCATAGTCGTTGTATGGCCAAAGATGACTTGCCCCATATCTACTGTTACTGGATTATCGTTTATCAACTTCGCAAGTTCTTCTGCACCACTGCCCATATTTTTCCACGTATCTCCCGTGTATGAGTTAAACTGAATGTGGGTAATGTGTAAACAGTACTCTCCAATTTTTTTAGCCAACTCTATTGTCTCCGCAGTAGTTTCTGCACTTCCCGGAACTCCAAGATTGTTGCAGTGAACGTGTACTTTGTGAGGTAAGTTCAACTCAATAGACGCTTTCATTAGCGTCGTTAAAACTTCTGCCGGCGTAGCTTCGAACCCCGGAATACACTCGTTTAAGCTATGAACGTTTTTACCGTACATCCAAGCTTCAACGCCGCCGGGGTTAACGACTTTTATTCCATACCCCTTAGCTCTTTCAATCGCCCATGCAACGAACGATTTCATCTTTTCCACGTCTTTTTCTGCTGCAAACTTGAAAGTTAAATGCCAATTTCCGAATAGAGGTAATGCTGCTTTGTCTATAATGGGTATTGAATCGAGCTCTTCATGAGTGTGAATAGCGTAAAGAGTAGGAGTTGCCGGCTCTATTGCTGTGGTATATCCCATTCTTGCGTACTCGTAACCGATAGAAGGACAGGTTAATAGAACCCCGCCCATAGCACATCTGAACTTCCCACTCTTCATTCTAACGTGTTTCATGTCTTCTGGTCTCATAGCTCTGCCAGCATTAACCTTAGGCCCAGCTATGTGGGCGTGAATGTCTATGCCTCCAGCTACAACTGTCATACCGTTAGCATCAATCACTTTATCAGCTTTGCACTCATCTACTATTTTTCCATCTTTTATGTAAATGTCCATTTTTTCTCCATTTATGTTCTGTTCAGGATCAACAACTATTCCATTTTTTATTAAAATTGAAGTCATTAAAATCACCTCACGATTTTTTCGAGTAATTTTTCCATAATTTCAACATCAGTTGGATAGTTTGTATCTTTGATTTTTTTAACTCTTAAAGGCACACCATCCATTCTGTAAATCGTTCCTTCTGCCTCAATACCCACTATAGCCGTTGGTATAACGACATCCGCAATTTTCGTAGTCAGATTTGGGTGAGGGTCTATTTGAATAACTGGGATCTTTTTTAATCTTTCCACAGCCTTTTTTGGAAAATGAGCAACTGGATCACTTGCAACTATCATAGCAGCGTCACAATCTCCTCTTATAAGTGCCTCAACCGCCGTAAACTCTCCGGGAGAGAACCTAGCGTATCCTCTGCTGAAGTCTATTGCGTATTCAAAACCTACTTCCCATGCTGGAACCTCTCCCGAACCAACGACGTTGAAGTGCCCCCTCATCGGTTGGAGAATGTACCTCGTTTTTTTGTTTAGGTCTTGTACGAGCTTTATTACAGCTTCTACATTTCTTTCGTGCCCTCTTGTGTGAGTTACTCCAAGTCCAAAGAATACAAGTCCGTACTTAGCACTCTCAAGCGTTTTTGCAAGTTCGATTAATTCCTCTTTTTTCAACCCACCAACTCTATCTGGAACTGCTTCTTCGTGACCGTTTACTATACTTCTCAAAGCTGTAAAAATTGCAAAGTCCGAATTTGGTTTTATCATGTAAAAGTCCGTAGCCAAGTAGGCGGTTGGGGTTTTTCTAACGTCCACGACTATCACTCTTCTGTCTGACCTCCCCCTTGTCAGAAAACCTCTCGCCATTACCGAATACCTCGTAGGGTGTCTTGGATGAGCCTCTACCGGATTGCAACCCCAGAATACGACAACATCAGCCCTGTTTTTTGCCTGACCCAATGTACCTCCAACTATTCCTTGCTCTATCATCGCGAGAGTTGTAGGTGCGTGACACACACTCGAACACTGGTCGTATATGCCCCCTAATTTTTCTGCTATAATAACACCGAGCCTTATTGCTTCATTTACAGTTGAAGACCATCCATATAGTAGAGGTCTCTTAGAACTCTTCAAAATTTCAGCTGCTTTTTCTATAGCTTCATCGTAACTAACTTCTTTTCCGTTTATCATTGGTGTTTTTATTCTCTCTTTTCTTGCAAACTTTGCTTCTCCAACTGGGCAGAGGTTTCTTCCGTAATCCCCTTCGAATTCTATGTCGTCGCAGGCATTACCGCAGAAGGTGCAAACAACGTCTTTAATCATATCAATCACTCCATTATGATTTCTTCTACGCTTAAAACAGCTCTATCCGTTTTTTCTACTGTAGCTTTAACCCCTTTGTACTGAGGGGTACCACTCCCGTTTAGGATTCCAACAATTCTATTAGCGTAAGGTCCCATGGGGATGAAAACAATACCTTCAGGGGGTTGTAAGTCCATTTCCGGTTTTTTAACGTAGAGTACGACTTCTCCTAATTCATTTTTTATTAGTACTCTATCTCCGTCTTTGACTCCTAATTTTTCCATATCCTTTTCGTTCATTTCACAAAAACTCACTGCCTTCATGTACGCTTCACTTAACTTTTCATCTATTGTCATTCCTTGATCAGTCGTTCTGCCCGTAATTACTACAACTTCAATCATGATAATCCCCCGGCTTTTTGCTGCAAAATGTCTGGGTTGTATTTAAGAATTGTGCTGTTTCTTAATGACTAATAAATATTGACATATGGTGACACTGACTCAATAAATTTGCTGAAATTTTGTTATTTTCCCGTAATTCTTTAAAAGAGCACTCTGACAAATTTAACATTATTAATTATAATTAAACCTTAGGGATTTGGTCTGCCCAGTTAAAGACTGTACATTTATAGTTCATAAATCGAACTCGTACAACTCTTTCCTCCTCGCTTCCAGTAGTTTTTCCTCTAAACCAGCAAATTCAGCTGCTGAACAAATATTAACTCCTACATCTTCACCTGCGCGAAATACCTCCTTCATAGCTTCTCTCCACTTCAAATCCCTTGTTAAATGGTGATCGAGTATTAAATTTTTTATATCTGTTTTTTCTATTAATTTTTGTAAGTTTTTTATTGAAGCTTTTAGGGATTCCACAGAGTATCTGTAACCTAACATGTACGTCATGGGACCATCTACGAAAACAGTTTCAGCATTACTCTCTAACATAAATTCCAACTGCTCTTTGAGGCTTGGTCCTTCCACGTCTGATGTGTGCAGAAAGCTGTTTTTTCCATCATCTACGAACACTTCTACGACGTACCCAAGCCTATCGTTCGTTCCATGGAAAACAGGCTTTGAGAACTTTAAAGAAACGTCGTCGAACTCGAAATCTTTGCCGTCTGCATACTCTACTCTGCAAATACTTTTCACTTGAGAAAGAAAGAACGCCGCCCTATTTTTTTGACTTTTATTTATGTTTTTTTCTGGATGCTTTACGATTAAAGTTTTACCTCTAAGAAATTCAACGTCTTTTGGATTGTGGTGGTCGTAGTGGTAGTGAGTTACTACAACTACATCGCACTTCTCTGCAAATTCCTTAACTCTTTCCCACGCTTTTTTCATTTCTTCAATCTCAAGTTTGTGAGGTGGTAAACCGTACCTCTTTGGCCCAAGAGCTACTCCAGGATCTATGAACACTGAAATTTTTGATTTAAGGCAAGTTGCCATACTCCTTACGCCCATTGAATCGAATGCAACGGGAATAACTTCCATGTTCTTCTTCGGCTTTAAGCTTATATATTCTCTACTCCACCACTAACTATGATTGCTTTAACTAAAATGCTCACTGGAAAAGCGACTGTGTCTAAGCGCCTAACTTACAAAGAGAACATGGAAGAGTTTAAAAAAATCAGTCAGAAACCAATACCTGTTGTAGTGTGGAACTCAACTCTTAAGTGTAATCTCAAATGCGTTCACTGTTACGCTAATGCTGGAAAAAAGGTTGTTGAACTAAGTACGGAAGAAGCTAAGGAAATGATAGACGATTTAGCTGAAATGAAAGTACCTGTTCTTCTATTCAGCGGTGGAGAACCTCTACTTAGAGAAGATATATACGAGCTTGCTGAATACGCTGTAAAGAAAGGAGTTCCTTGCTCTCTCTCTACTAATGGAACTTTAATCAGTGAAGAAGTGGCGGAAAGACTTAAAGATGCGGGATTCAGCTATGTGGGTGTTAGCATAGATGGGCTTAGAGAGACTAATGACAAGTTTAGGGGCGTAAGTGGAGCTTTTGACAAAGCTTTTGAAGGATTAATTAACGCAAAAAACGCAGGAATAATGACTGGGATAAGGTTTACCGTAACTAAGTACAACGTGAAAGATGTTCCAGCTGTAATCGATTTGCTCGCTGAGAACGAAATACCTCGCTTTTGTTTGTACCACTTAGTTCCGTCTGGTAGGGCTGACTTCAATCAAGACATAAGTAACGAGGTTAGAAGAGAGCTTATTAGCTGGTTGATTGAGAAAGCGTTGGAGCTTCACGAAAGTGGTTGTGTTACTGAAATACTAACAGTTGACAATCCGGCTGATGGAGTTTACCTCCACCTGTGGCTGAAAGAGAGAGGTGAAGAGGAGAAAGCATGGGCGGCACTTGAATTTCTGAAATTTAGGGGTGGAGATAACAGTGGAAAGAGAATAGCTTGCGTTGATGCCGAAGGATTCGTTCATCCCAACCAGTTCTGGTGGGACTACAGTTGTGGAAACGTTAGAGAGAAGAAGTTAAGCGAAATATGGCTTAATACTGAGGATGAACTACTTCTAAAACTGAGAAACAAGACTAAATACTTGAGGGGAAGGTGTGGAATGTGCAAATTTAAAGAGTGGTGCGGCGGTTTTAGGCTAAGAGCATTAAGGGCTGGAGATTTGTGGGGAAGCGATCCAAGCTGCTACTTAAGAGATGACGAAATCACTTAATTTATATTTTTTAGTATTTATTATTAATTTGTAAAATTATTTAAGTTTAAATTATTTTTAGCTTAGCATAAACGTTGAGTTGTAAAATCCAAAGTAAATTAGGGTAAATGATAAATACACAATTTCAGAGTTATTAGCGGGAGGTGTACTAATGTTACGCCTTTTCTCATCCATACTGTGCATGATAATGGTTGTTATCGGCGTTTTGGGATATAGCTTTGAAATTCCCAGTAAATACGTTGGAGACGAAAGAATTTGCACATCTCTTTTAGTTTATTACGCGTCCCTATCGGCCTATCTTCTCGTTTACGCTCTTTACAACAGTATAAAGTGCGTACAACTCTACGTTTTTTTAATTCTTTTTCAATGCTTTTTGTCTCTAATTTCAGCGTACGGACTTTACCAAGCGTCAACTCGATGGAGCTCAAAATTAGAAAAGATTACTGAAATTCTGCTTTACCTTAGCGTGATTTATTTGCTTGGTAAAACACCTCCATTTGACGAATTTGGAAACAAAGTTATTTCAGAGCTAACGGCTATACCTATACTTGCATCCATAGCTATAATTTTGTTTACAGCATTCGTTATACTGAAGTTTGAGCAGAGAAACACTCCTTTTCTATTTGAAGATTTCGACCTTATAAGTATAACGTTTGCTATTACTTCTTTAATAGGTATAGGGTGCATTGGCAATGGTGTAGCTTTAATTTCCTTTACTCTCATAACAATTTTAGACTTTTACGTTCTTTCCAGAATAGTTAAAGTTGCAAAAAGCGTTATTTGACGTTTTGTTGATGTTGTTAAGCTTAAGCTGTTGTTTTTAGTATCACTTTTCACTTTTCTTTGACTTTACTACATCAAGCAATCAAGTACATAAGTTGGAAATTAGATTTTAAATAAATTGGGCTTTAAATGGGCTCGCCCGGATTCGAACCGGGGACCTTCGCCTCGTCAAGGCGACGTCATAACCGCTAGACTACGAGCCCTTATTTAAAGTCAATTACCGTCTGATTATAAGATTTGCGGTTACATTGCTGAGTTACATCGAGCAAAAACGAAACCTCTAAAACTGTAGAGTCAAAAACTGATTATGCGTGTAGCGTACATCTTACCCCTGATAGTGTTGGCAGTGACGATTTCGGGGTGTTCAACATCTCAACTAAAAGCAAACATGACTCAGATAAAAGAAGTTTACTCTTCTATAAACAGTATGAGTGGGACGGCTATTCTCAAAGATGGTACGAACGACACTGTTATGTTTACTTTCGTAAAACCAGATAAGCTCCTAATATGGTACTCCACGAGAAATGAAATGATAGTTTACAACGGTACAGCTGGAATTTTTGTTAAAGGAGGTAAAACTGAAAAAATAAAAGAAAAACCGTTCAATCCATTCGATTACGGTAAAATAATCGAAAACGGTAAAGCCTACGTTTCTGGTAACAACATCGTTGTAGAAAACAGTCTTGGGAAAGTCTGGCTTAACGAAAAATTGCTTCCCGTAAAAATAGAGTGGAAGAGAGGAGTGGAAGTAAAAATCTTGAAGCTGAGTACCAACGGGCAAGGAGATGAAAAGATAATTGAAGACTTAATGGGTAATAAAAAAGAGGAGAAAGTTAGGAAACTCGTAAGCATTTCTGAAGCTGAAAAGCTTGCAAAGTTTAGCTTGATACTACCAGAATACACGGCTAACTGTAGGTTCATAGGTGCTATAGTTTCTAACGGCATAGTTACGCTTTACTACGGAAACGAAAACTCGAAGGAGCTTTTTACGATAGTTGAGGCAGAAAACTCAAGTTTGCTTAACGAGTCTTGTGGAATGGCCGTTAAATCGATAGAAAGCGTTAACGGTGTTAATGTTAAAGTTGGAACGGCTCTCGGCAAGTGGAACGCTTACAGCTTTAGAGAAAACGACGTTAGCGTTATAATTTACGGTAACGTTGGTAATGGGGAAATGATAAAAATAGTCGAGTCTATGTTAAAGAGATGACTCTACTGCTTAAGAGAGAGGAAGTAACTTCTCTGCTAAAAATGAGCGAAGTCATGGATGCTGTAGAAAGAGCTTTCGAAATGTACGCTAAGAAGGAATCGGTTCAAATGCCTCCAAAAGTTTACCTACGATTTGAAAAAGGGGATCTAAGAGCTATGCCTGCTTTAATTGGTAGTTACGCTGGAGTAAAGTGGGTTAATTCACATCCCAACAACAAAGATTTGCCAACTGTAATGGCTCTAATAATCTTGAACGATCCAGAAACGGGTTATCCCCTCGCAGTAATGGACGGAACTTACATAACTTGTATGAGGACTGGAGCTGCGGGAGGTATAGCTGCTAAGTATCTCGCTAAGGAAGACAGCACAAAATTCGGTTTCGTTGGTTGTGGCGTTCAAGCGTACTATCAGTTCGAAGCTCTTAGAGAAGTATTTGAAATTGAGCAAATCTTGGCTTATGACGTGAACAAAGATAACGCCAAAAAGTTTGTTGAACACTGTAGTAAGTTTGACGTAAAAGCGAAATGCGTTAGTTGTAGAGAAGCTTGTAAGTGCGACGTTTTAACTACGACTACTCCATCTACAAAGCCCATCGTTAAAGAGGAATGGGTTGAAAAAGGAACACACATAAACGCAATAGGTGCGGATGCACCGGGAAAACAAGAATTAGACGAAAAACTAATTTTAAAGGCTAAAGTCGTAGTGGATGATGTCGAACAGGCTTTGCACGGAGGAGAAATAAACGTTCCGGTTTCAAAAGGAATTTTCAGCAGAGATGACATTTACGCAACACTCGGAGAGATAATTGCTGGTTTTAAACCTGCGAGGTTAGGCAATGAGATAACTGTATTTGATTCAACCGGATTAGCAATACAAGATATAGCAACTGCAAGCCTTGCTTTTGAGAAGGCAAAGTCTTTGAAAGTCGGCGAAGAGGTGAGGTTTTTCTGAACTCTATATACCTCCCACTTCATTACGGAAAAGCACCTTACTGGTTGCTAAACAGAATGAAAAAGTTAGCCCATCCTATAGTAAAGATAATTCTCGAAGAATTTGGAGAAAAAGAATTTTTCGAAAGAATGGCAAATCCTATCTTTTTTCAATCTTTTTCGAATGTTCTCGGCTTCGACTGGAATTCTTCTGGAGCAACTACAGTACTCACTGGAGTTTTGAAGTCGGTTCTAAACACTCCTGACTTTCAAATAAGAGTTGCGGGAGGTAAGGGTAAAGAGGGATTGAAAACTCCTGAGCAGATACTAAATTTTGCCGAAGAATTAGAAATCTCAGAAAAAAGGGCTGAAAAATTGGTAAACCTCAGTAGGTTTGCTGCTAAGGTTGACACAACGGCTATTCAGGATGGTTATGAAATATATCACCACTGCGTAATTTTTTCAAAAAAGAGATTTCTTGTAGTTCAGCAGGGAATGAATACTTGCAACAGAATGGCGAGAAGGTATCACTGGTACCCCAATTTCGAAATGAAGTGCGAAGATCAACACTCAGGAATAATTGCAGAGAAAAAAGAGAAAAACGTTTTGGATTTAACTTCTAAAAGTAGCAGAGAAAATAGAGAAACGTCCTTGGACATAGTTAGAGATGGAAGAGTCAAAAGAGACTACAGAAAACTACTAAGCTTGGTGAAGTATAGAGACGGAATTTCTGTTCCGAGGAAAGTTAACTGGAAAGCTTTGGAAGTTGCTTACAACCTTCAACCATCTAATTTTGAAGAATTGTTACTCGTAAAAGGTATTGGCAGGGGAACTGTTAGAGCTTTGGCTCTAATATCTGACCTCATATATTGTAAAGAGTACGGCAAGCAAGATCCGGCGAAGTACTGTTTTGCCGTTGGTGGTAAAGACGGTGTACCTTTTCCAGTTGACAGAGAAAGCTATGATAGTGTAATAGAGTTTCTCAGAGATGCTGTAAAGCAGGCTGAACTGAACGACTTTGAAAAGCTAAGGGTTCTTGAAAGAATGAGAAAAATGCTATGAGAACTTTTATTTACATTTGTGCTTTCCGTGATAATATGGGTAATTCCGAAACCGTGCTCGAACTAGCAAAAAAGGGTAAGCTCGATTTTGATTGGTTAAGTGAGATAGCTAAAGCTGAAGGAATTATTGAGGAAAAGTTGATTAGGTTAATAGCTAAGGGAGAGTTAATAGTTCCCAGAAACGTCAAGAGTAACGAGAATTATAAAATCCCTAAGGCTGTTGGAAAGCTGGTTAGTACGAAAATTAACGCTAACGTTGGAACTTCTCCTGATTACGTTAACGTTGAAGAGGAAGTCGAAAAAGCGTTAGTTGCAGAAAAAGCTGGAGCGGACTTTATTATGGATCTCTCTATTGGAGGAAACTTGAACGAGATAAGGAGAAAAATAATGAGTGCTATAAAAGTTCCTTTTGGTACAGTCCCAATATATCAGGCTGCGAGAATGGCTAAGGTTGTAGTTGATATGAGTGAGGACGACTTCTTTAAAGCTGTAGAAATTCAGGCTAAGGATGGAGTTGACTTCATGACTATACACGCTGGCGTTAACTGGGTTAGCGTGGAAAGGTTGCTGAAAAGTAAGAGGTTGTTGGGAGTAGTTAGTAGAGGTGGAGCGATTACAATTGGATGGATGATACACAACGAAAAGGAAAATCCGTACTACAAGGATTTCGATTACTTGTTGGAAATACTTAAGGAATATGATGTGACTATAAGTCTTGGAGATGCATTCAGACCCGGTTGTATCCACGATGCAAGTGATAGGGCAAAGTACATGGAATTTATAATGCTTGGAGAACTCGTCGAAAAGTGCAGAGAGGCAGGAGTTCAGGCAATGGTAGAAGGGCCGGGGCATGTCCCCTTAGATGAAATAGAGACGTCCGTTAAAGCTATGAAGTTTGTAACCAAGAACGCACCTCTTTACTTGCTTGGCCCACTCGTAACTGACATAGCAGCTGGATACGATCACATAGCGGCTGCCATAGGTGGAGCAGTGGCGGGAATGTACGGAGCTGACTTGATATGTTACGTTACACCCTCAGAACACCTCGCATTACCTACTGTAGAGGATGTTAAGGAGGGGGTTATTGCTGCAAAAATAGCCGCTCACGCAGCTGATTTAGTAAAGGATGGGCAAAGGGAGAGAGCGAGAAAGGTGGATTACGAAATGAGCTTGGCTAGGAAGAACTTCGACTGGAAAAAGCAGTTTAGCCTATCAATAAATCCTGAGAAGGCTGAAAGAATATGGAAGGCGAGAAAGTCCAGAAGTGGAGCTTGCAGCATGTGTGGCGAGATGTGTGCAATAAAAATAGTTAGGGAAGCGCTTGAGAAAAATGAAAATTTGGAAAGTTAATGTTTTTCTTTTCTTAACTTTGATTTCATCCATTTTTGTGGCTTTTAAGGTCAAATACTTACCAATACTTTTGATTTGCTGGTTTGCTACTCTCTACTCTTCACATTGTCTTGCACACTACATTGTCGGTAAGTTATTGGGATTCGAATTTTCTCATTACACTCTTTCCAAGTCAATGCTGCATAAAGTCAGTCCTAAAATCTTCTCAGCAAAGATCTTTCTTACTCTGAGGATAAAGAAAAAACAGACTGGATGGAAATGCTTTTTCATGTTTCTTTCCGGCTCCTTAGCTTCCATGTTTTTGCCGTTTTCAATAGCGTTTATTAGTGGTAATTTGATAATAATGGTATTGAGCGTTTTTAACTTAGTTTTCACTGGTTACTTCAGCTATAAGTACGGTTGTATAAGAAAAGCCCTAAGCTGTTTGGGGCAAAAGAGTTAAAGCGATACAGCTATGATTTATCATGCCAAGTCCAATGGAGATATACAAGTTATTGCCGAAAACAAACTGTGGTAGGTGTGGGGAGAAAACATGCATGAGTTTCGCTTTTAAATTGCTCAGTGGAGAGAAAAAATTAAAAGATTGTGAACTGCTATTTGACGAAAAATATTCAATTAATAGAAAAAAATTAGAAGAAATGCTTGCCGTAGTTGAAAAGGCAAAAGAAACAGGTTTAGTCGTCAACGAGGATTTGTGCATAGGCTGTGCGAACTGCGTAGTTTCCTGTCCCGTTCACGTAGAAAAAGACCCGTACAACGCGGCTGTTGGTAGAGGTATAGAAATGGAAGAGCCGATACTCAGAATAGAAGACGGAGTAGTTAAAGTAATAAACATTAGTTTGTGTAGGAGATATGGTAAGGAAAGAACTTTGTGCGTAGTTTGTAGGGAAAACTGTCCAACTGACGCGATAGCCTTTGTGGAGGAGATTTAATGAGGGTCGTTTGCACAGCTTGTTCGTGCCTTTGCGACGACATCGTAGTTGGAGATAAAATTTACCACGCTTGCAGGAAAGGCTACAGACTGCTTAAGGGTAGTAAAGAAGAGAATACGATTAGAGGAGAAAGAGTAACCTTAGAAAAAGCTATTAAAAAGGCGAGAGAAGTTATAGATGGGAAAAAACTGTTAGTGTTCGGATTGGATAACTTGACGTGTGAAGCTCAAGAGCTGGCTTTAAAACTATCTATGGAATTTAACGCAACTATCGTAGATCACTCTTTTCTTTCGAACGTTTTAAACTTTTTAGAGTTAGAGAGTGTTCAACTGGAAAAGTTTAGAGATGAAGGGTACGTTTCTATTTTTTGGGGTTCTAACCCCCACAACAATGTTCCAAGACTTCTCTCCCGTTTTACTTACTATCCGAGGAGCGGGAAAAGGCAGAGGGGGTATGAGGAGGATAGATTCCTCGTCGTAGCTGACGTTAGGAAAAGTGAAACTGCAAAAATAGCAGAGAAAAGTAAATCTGGTATTTTTATAAAAATTGAAAACGATGATGAATTAGCAACGTCTTTCCTCAAAGCAATCGAAGGTAAGGCTGGGAAGCACGTAGATGTTGCAAGAGTTTTAAAAGAAATCGAAAAAGCTGAAGTAAACGCAGTTTTTGGAGGTGGGGGACTTTTTAGTGGTTTGAAAAATTTTGAGGCTTTCAGAGAATTCTTGGAGAAAACTAACTTAAAATTTGTTCCAATTCTGAAAACTAACATGAGGGGTTACGTTGAGCTTATGTTGAATAGAGTTGGATCAAACATTTATGACTTTAGGGAGGGTAGAGCTATTTCGAGAAGTGAAGTAATAGATGTTTTCAAAGAAGTTGAAGCTGTCGTTGTAATTTCTGCAGATCCATTTAGAACACTTCCAAGCGAGTACTCTAAATTACTCGCAGAAAAAGAACTTATAGTTGTTAACAGCCTGAAGTCCATCACTTCAAAATTTGCTGAAGTAACTATCGCAACGCAACCATCAAATCTTAGTGGAGGCACAATGATCAGGTGCGATGGTGTTAGAGTAAAAATTCCGAAAGTATCAGAAGGGTATTCGGACGTAGATTTTCTTAAAAGCTTACTCGAGTGAGGTGGTATCGTGTTTGACTTTACTAAGTTAATGAAATTCGAAGCCAGAATTGTGGTTGCAGAGGATCTACTACTGGAATCGAATAAAGCTAAAGCCATAGTAAGCAGAGAATTTGCAGAAAAAGTAGGAATTAAAGACAAGGGTTATTTAAAAATTACAAGAGGAGAGGCTGTATGTTTTGAAGTTAAAGTTTCGGAGTTTGCGGAAGGTGTAGATATAGTAATACCTACGGGATACTTTTCTTCTAAGCTTTGCAAAGGTGAGAAGAGGTTTGTTGCTGAAGTTGAGAAGTGCGAGAGTGCAGATGAATTGCATTAGTTTTTTGGAATATTTCGAAAAACACATGCGGGGGGCGGGATTTGAACCCGCGGACCCCTCCGGGACAGGGTCTTAAGCCCTGCGCCTTTTCCTGGCTCGGCAACCCCCGCTCAAATTAAGTTACACTTTCAGAATATAAAATCATTGCAACA
>JALSQI010000006.1 GCA_026985525.1 Archaeoglobaceae archaeon | reverse complement strand
GTCTTACCCAAATCGCAAAGCGACTTCGCTTAATCCCGATACGTTTAGGCGTAATAGTCCGAAGCTCCTTTGTGAAAAATGTTAATATCTGGAAATTATATAAGGTAGAATGATGAACAACTGGGCAAAAATAATAATCGGTGATAGCCGGAAAATGATAGAAGTTGAAGATAACAGTATAGATCTTATTGTAACTTCTCCTCCGTATTGGCATATTAAAGATTACGGAGTAGAAGGACAGATTGGATATGGACAAAGCCTACATGAATATTTGAAAGATTTATACAGAGTCTGGAAAGAATGCTACAGAATTCTTAAGCCTGGAAGAAGATTATGTATAAATATAGGCGATCAATTTGCCCGCTCTATAATTTACGGTAGATACAAAGTTATACCTCTCCATGCCGAATTTATAGCACAATGTGAAGACATAGGTTTTGATTATATGGGTTCAATAATCTGGCAGAAGAAGACAACTATGAATACTACAGGTGGGGCAAATGTGATGGGCTCTTATCCTTATCCCCCTAACGGTATGATTGAAATTGATTATGAGTTTATTCTTATTTTCAAAAAACCCGGAAAAAGTGAAAAAGTTCCCAAAGAAATTAAAGAAAAATCTAAGTTAACTAAGGAAGAATGGAAAGAATATTTCTATGGACACTGGTATTTTGGTGGAGCAAGGCAGATTGAACATGAGGCTATGTTTCCTGAAGAATTGCCCAAAAGACTGATAAAAATGTACACATTTGTTGGCGATACCGTTCTCGATCCTTTTCTTGGAAGTGGGACAACGGTAAAAGCGGCTTTAAACTTGAATAGAAACGCAATAGGTTATGAAATAAATGAGATGTTTTTAGATGTAATAAAAGAAAAACTCGGATTAACACAAAGTCTGCTGCAATTCAGCGAAAATATCCAAATAATAAGGCGACAGACATCAGTAGAAGTTGATGAAATCGACTATGTTCCAAGAATTAAGGATGCCAAGCCAAAAATAGACCCAAAGAAATTTAATTTTAAAGATGATAGACTTTACAGAGTTACTGATATTATTGACGAAAAAACTATTAAATTAAATTCTGGCTTAATTGTTAAATTCTTGGGTGTGGAAGTAGTTAAAAAAGAGAAAGCATTAGAATATCTACGAAATCGCATATTAAAAAAAGAAGTTTATCTTAAATTTGATAACGGCTCGGTGCTGGATGAAAATACAGTCAGCGCTTATGTTTACTTAAAAAATAGAATTTTTGTGAATGCTTATTTAATCAAATCTGGTATTGCAAAGGCGGATAGGACGAAAGAATATAAATATAAAACAAAGTTTATTGAATTAGAAAAAGAGGTGAAATGATGGCAAAAGAATGGATATTAAACATGGCAACAAATAGATGGGGATTAAACAAGAAAAACAGTGTAGGTCCAGTTTCTCAATGGATTCGTGAATGTAGCCCGAAAACAATTAAAGATTGGGAGCAATTTTATTACAAAAAGCTTGCTGATTTTCTCAAGAACAAAGGTATTTCATTATCTCCTCAGGAATATATTGAGGATTTGGGGAAAAAATTGTATGTATAAATTACAGAAGTTATCCAAGCAGAAATTGAAGAAGTGACAGAGGAAGATTGTATTCAATACATTTACAATCTTGTAATTAACAGAACTTACGATGGCTATTTAACGGAAATAAAAACAATATATGGGAAATTACAAAAAGAGTTGGGTGTGGAAATAAAACCTGCACCTGACGAGTGGGATAGACTTTACAATGTGGATTTCTACATTCAGGTGGGAGATAAGTATATTGGTTTGCAAATAAAACCCATAACATATGAACAGACACCGGAGATTTACAGATGGAAGGAATGGCTCAGCAAGACGCACAAGAAGTTTGAGGAAAAATTTGGTGGAAAAGTATTCATTATATTTTCAATCAAAAAAGATAACAAAAAAGAAATTTATAATCCAGAAGTAATTGAAGAAATAAGAAAAGAAATTGAAAGACTTAAAGGAGGTAAGTAAATCTGTTTCAGCGACTCTCCGCTCGCTAACGCTCGCTTCGGTGCTAACACACTCGGACAACAAGCGAATATTCGGTTCGCTATCGTTAAACCCTTATAGGCTTCGCATATTCGCCAAACGTTATTCGCCATTACATTAGTGAGGGTAGAGTTATGGGGAAATTAGAGGGAAAAATAGACTTCTCAAAAATCGCAGAGGAATACGAAGAACTTGCTACTGTTCAAAAGTCAGCGTCGGAAGTACTGTTAAAACTTTTGAAAATTAGAAATAGCGAAGATGTCTTAGATTTGGGGTGTGGAACTGGTCATTTAACGAGGAAGATAAGGAGTTTGACAAATGGGAAGGTTGTAGGCGTAGATCCTTCCGAGGGGATGGTAAGGAAGGCTGTTGAAAAAAGTAAAGGACTAAACATAATATACGAAGTTAAAAGTGCTGAAGATATAGATTATGAAGAAAGTTTTGACGTCATTTTTTGTAACTCAGCTCTTCAGTGGTTTAAAGATCCAGAGAAAGCTATAAAGAATTGCTACAGAGCATTGAGGAGACACGGAAGAATTGGCATTCAAGCGCCTGCTAAGAAAGTATACTGCCCCAATTTTATAGAAGCCATTGAGCTTGTGAAGAGAGAAAAGAGGACGAAAGATACGTTTGCCCATTTTAAGGAGCCGTGGTTCTTCCTCGAAACTGCAGAGGAATACAAGTCTTTATTCGAAAAATGTGGTTTTAAAGTCGTATTTTCAGAAATTAAGACTATCGTAACCGAACACACGCATGAAGAGGTGTTCAATATCCTTCTCATCTGGAGCGATAGCTGGATATCTAAACCAAGATTACTACGATATAAAGCTGACAAAAGATTATATATCAGCATTCAAAGAAATAGTGAGAAAAGCCTTTAAGCAGCAATCAGATAAAAATGGAATAGTAAAATTAAAGTTTAACAGAGTATTTTTAATAGGGATAAAAGAGTGATTGTATATGATTGATGATTGTATATGATGGTAACGGCAGAACAGCAGACATACAGCTCCGTCCAAATTATCTGGTTCTTTTTCTTACCCAACCTTTTTGCTTTCAACAGAGCAAATATATACCCTCAAGCAAAATTTCGAGTAATGTTAAAAAGAGAAAAAAAGCTTGAGAGAGAAATAGCTCTATCCAGAATTGAAAAACTGATCGAGATGGCGGAAAAAATGAAGTTCGAAGATTACGAGTTGTCTAAGCGTTGCGTAACAATAGCTAGAAAAATAGCTATGAAATATAGGGTTAGAATACCGAAAGAACTCAGAAATTTCTGTAAAAAATGTCTTTACCCTTATAGACACGACAGAATGAGGGTTAGAGTTAGGAAGAATAGGGTTGTAATAACGTGTTTGAACTGCGGATATGTAAAGAGAGTACCTCTGAAGAAGGGTTAACTTTTTTTAACCTTTTATAATTACCATTTCCATGTCCGTAAGTGTTGTTACACCATCTCGAATTCACGTAACTCTAATAGATTTGAACGGAACTTACAGAATTGACGGAGGAGTTGGATTCGCTCTGAGTAATCCCCGTATAAAGATAACTTTAAAGAAAGGTGAAATTTCCGTTTCTGGCGGAGAAGAGTTAGCAGAAAAAGCGAAAAACGTACTCATTAAATTAAAAAACAGATTTGGTTACGAAGCCAAAGTTGATATTAAAGAATCTTACAAACCCCACTGCGGACTTGGAAGCGGGACTCAACTATCTCTGGCAATAGCAAAAGCTTATACGGAACTTTACGGAATAAAAGCTTCAGTTAGAGAGTTGGCTGAAATAACTAATAGAGGTGGAACGTCTGGAATAGGAGTTGCCGCTTTTGATGCTGGTGGGTTCATAGTTGATGGGGGGCATAGCAAAGCAGTTAAGAAGGAGTTTAAACCTTCATCTTTTAGTAAAGCTCCACCTCCTCCAGTTATTGCGAGACATGACTTTCCTTGGAAGGTTGCTTTGCTCGTACCTCGTTATTCAGGTCTTTCTGGAAAAAAAGAAGTGAATTTATTCGAAAAATACTGTCCGATACCGATAGATGAAGTAAGAATTCTATCCCATATAATTCTGATGAAATTGCTTCCTTCTGTAGTTGAGAAGGATTTGCCAACTTTTAGAGAAGCTATAAGTGAAATACAAAGAGTTGGATTCAAGAAAGTTGAAGTAAACTTGCATAAAAAACTTGGAATTCCAGAGCTGTTGGACAGATTTGAAGGTGCGGGTATGAGCTCTACGGGCACGGCTATATACGTTGCTGTTGAGAGTAAAAGTGAGGGAAAATCTATACTTGAAGAAATGAAAAACTTTTTTGAAAGTAGGAACGTGGAATGCGAAGCCTTTATTTCAGAGCCAAATAACGTGGGTGCGAGGGTTGTGAAGTGAAGTACGAAGTTTGGTATGGTACTGTTGAGGTAAATGGAGAAGCTAAGGTTATTGAAAAAAAGATAAACTTTGAAACGAGGTGCGAAAAATTACCTTTTGACCTAAAAGAGGTAGCCCTTAAAGACGTTTTTAGTAGTGAAAAAGAGTACTACGACACTTTGAGAAAAGAGGCTATAAAACACTTTAGAATTAAAGCTGAAAAAGAGATAAAAAGAGAAGATAGATATGTTATAGCACTTTTAAAACTCCTCGATGAAATAGACAAAACCATAAACATGCTCGAAAACAAGCTTGCGGATGTCGAAGAGGTTAAAGAGAGCGAAGTTTGCAATGAAGTTAGAGGGAAGATAGAGGAGTTAAGGCTTTTGAGGAGAAAAGTGGAAAAAGAAATAGAAGAAGTGCTGGAAAAAATAGCTCCAAACGTTTATTCCATATTGGGTATCGTTGGAGCGAGGTTGCTTGAAAAAGCTGGAAGTTTGAAGAGATTAGCAGAACTACCAGCGAGTACTATTCAGATTTTGGGAGCCGAAAAAAGTCTGTACAAGGCAATTGCAAGAATGAAGAGGGGTAAAAAAGCGAGAGTACCGAAACACGGAGTTCTTTTTCAACATCCGTTTGTGAGAACATTGCCAAAAAAGAAGAGGGGTAAGATGGCGAGATACATGGCTGCCAAGGTTGCAATAGCGGCGAGGATAGACTACTTCTCCGGAGAGCTGAGAGATGAAATCTCCCAAAGCGTTAGGAAGAAATACGAAGAGTTGAGAAGAAATTAATTACAAACTATGCTGTACATAATATTTCTAACGTCTCGTTGCAATCTAAGGTGTAGTTACTGTGGGGGTATAGACGATAGCGTGATGCCCCCTGAAATAACTTACAGAATCGAAGATTTGAAAGAATTCGTGGAAAAAGACGAAAGAGCTGTTTTAGCTTTTTATGGTGGAGAACCACTTCTCAGAACTGAGTTAATAGAGGAAATTATGGACGAAATTGAAGTTGAACACTTTGTACTTCAAACAAACGGTTTGCTGTTAAAAAACTTAAAAAAGAAGTATTTGAAGAAGTTTTCAGCAATTTTGATTTCCATAGATGGTGTTAAGGAAGTAAACGATTACTACAAAGGAGAAGTTTACGATAGAGTGGTAGAAAACTTCAAGTGGCTTAAAGAATTTTACAGTGGGGATTTAATAGCGAGAATGGTTGCAAATGAAAAGACTGACATACGTAGGGATGTTAAACACTTGCTTGAGTTGGGATTTGATCACGTTCACTGGCAGATAAACGCTGTGTGGAGTCCGGAAGGTTTGTGGAAAGACTTTAAAGGCTGGGTTGACGAGTATAACTCAGGAATTACCGAATTGTTTAATTGGTGGCTCGGTGAATTGGAAGGAGGTATTTTGCGGGGAATAGTTCCTTTTCTTGGAGTGTTGAAATCTCTGCTTTTCGAACCCAATACGTCTCCACCCTGTGGTGCTGGAAAAACGTCCTTTTCTATTACTACCGATGGAAGGATAACTGCCTGTCCTGTTTGTGCCGAATTTGATTGGAACTTAGTTGGAAACATCAAAGAAGGTATAAAGAGGTTGGTTGAGGTTAGAGAACCTTGTTTAAGCTGTAAGTACTTTAATACTTGTGGAGGTAGGTGTCTGTTTTTTAACAGAGAGTGGCTTTGGGGTAAAGAAGGTTTTGATCTGGTTTGTAAAACCTGCAAACATCTTATAGATACAGTTCAAAGTTCTATAGATAGAATTATGGAATTCGTAGAAAGTGGCGTCGTGGATCTTAGGAATCTTTACTATCCCACTTTCAACAACACTACTGAAATTATGCCGTAAATACGTACCGTGAATAAAATAATAAAAATTAAATTTAAATTTAAATTAAAAATTTAAATCTCCTTAGCTGCCATCTTGATGTCTTCAGCTTTAACGGTCTTTCTACCAGCGTGATTCGCCAATTCGACAGCTCTCTTTGCAACTCTCGTTGCGTACTCTTCTATAGCTTCTGCAAGTGCTTTTTTGGCACTTTCGCTAACTCTTTGTGCTCCAGCATTTCTTATTATTCTCTCAACTGGGGCAAGTGGTAATTCCCCCATTCACCTCACCTCCTATTGTGGCGACCGGAAGTTGAGCAATCAAACATATTCATCCCGCAAATCGCTTAAACTCACCGGTCACCCCATGTCTTTCATTTTTCAGAGCATCCATTATATAAATCTTTAGGTTGTAACTCTTTCTGGTAGCCCTAATTCGTCATTTGAGGCAATACTTACCTAATCTAATTATCCGCACTTTGTAAATCCGCACATTCTGCAAACCATGCAACCTTCACCATATTCTAACACATTACCGCATTCAGGACAGACTCCACCTATCATCTTAGTTTTTTGCTTCTTTTTTTCTATAAACTCCGTTAACGGCTTTATTCCGTCAATTCTCTTTTTAGTGTATTCTCCTTTCAGGTATTTTTCCAGTACTTTTGCAACACCGTCTGCACACGAAGTTATTATTTCTCCGTTATCAAAACCTATTGAAGGACACCTTATCCCCTTCAACTGTCTTATAAGGGCGTATGGATTTACCTGGCTTCTCAAAGCAACACTCAGCAACCTTCCTATTGCTTCAGTTTGTGATGCAGCGCACCCTCCACTCTTGCCAAGTTGGACGAAAACTTCCGCTATTCCGTATTCGTCCTCGTTTATCGTTACGTAGAGTGAGCCACATCCAGTTTTCGTTTCTATCGTCGTTCCCGTAGTTACTTTCGGTCTCGGTCTCGGCTCTATGTAGCTGGGTGTTTTTACTACTCTCCCCTTCACTTCCTCCTCTCTCGATTTCTTTGCTCTTGCCAAAACCTGTTCTTCTCTGCTTCCATCTCTGTAAACAGTTATACCTTTGCATCCCAATTCGTAAGCTAAAAGAAAGGCTCTTTCTACGTCTTCTTTTGTTGCGTGATTGGGCATGTTTATAGTTTTGGAAACGGCGTTATCCGTGTACTTTTGAAAACTCGCCTGCATTCTTACGTGCCACTCTGGCGATATGTCGAGAGCACACTTGAAAATCCTTCTAATGTTTTCTGGTATTTCCTCTATTTCCTGAATACTTCCCTCCTCAGCTATTTTTGCAAGCATTTCCTCGCTGTATAGTCCAAGTCTTTTCAACACTTCTTCAAAAATTGGGTTAACTTCGAAAAATTCATCTCCGTCCAATATGTTCATTCTTTTAAAGGCAAGAGCATATACTGGCTCTATCCCAGAAGAACAACCTGCTATTATGCTTATCGTTCCAGTTGGTGCTATCGTTGTTGTAGTTGCGTTCCTCATCTTTATTCCCTTTTTCTCCCAAACGCTACCTTTCCAGTTTGGAAAAACTCCTCTTTCTTCTGCCAACTTTTGAGATTCTAAGTGAGACTCTCTTTGTATAAAGGACATGAGTTTTTCGGCAATTTTCAAAGCCTCCTCGCTATCGTAAGGCACTTCCATTTTGAAAAGAGCGTCTGCAAAACCCATTATTCCAAGACCGATTTTTCTATTCGCTAATGTTTTCTTCTCTATTTCTGGCAAAGGATAGCTGTTTACGTCTATTACGTCATCTAAGAACCTCGTAGCTAAGTGAACCACTTCTCTAAGCCTTTCCCAGTCAAAGTCCTTGCCTTTAACGAAAGCAGATACGTTTATTGAACCGAGATTACAAGACTCGTAAGGTAGTAGTGGTTGCTCTCCGCACGGATTTGTTGCCTCTATCTCGCCAACGTGTGGAGTTGGATTGTGCTTGTTTATAGTATCTAAGAATATCATTCCCGGTTCTCCATTTCTCCAAGCTCCTTCAACTATCATCCTAAATATCTCTCTTGCGGGAACTCTCTTCACTTCTTTCCCAGTTCTTGGGTTTATTAGAGGGTAATCTCTACCTTCTTTTAATGCCTTCATGAATTCGTCTGTAACTCCAACGCTTATGTTGAAGTTCCTGAGAACTCCCTCTTCCCACTTCGCTTTTATGAACTCCTCTATGTCTGGATGGTGGACGTTTAACACGCCCATGTTTGCCCCTCTTCTCTTTCCTCCCTGCTTTATCTGCTCTGTGGCGGCATCGAATATTTTCATGAAACTAACTGGACCGCTTGCAACTCCTTTCGTTGAATGAACGATATCTCCCTTCGGTCTAATCTTAGAAAAAGAGAAGCCAGTACCCCCTCCGCTTTTTTGAACTTTTGCCATGTCCCACAGAGCCTTGAATATTCCGTCTATCGAATCCTCTACCGGAATTACGAAGCATGCAGATAAGTTCAAATTAGTTCCAGCGTTCATCAAAGTTGGAGAGTTCGGAAGAAACAGCTGTTCGTCCATTATGTTGAAAAAAGCTTTTGCAACTTTTTCGCTATCCCCTCCATATTTTTCCTCAGCAGAAGCTACAGCTTTTGCAACTCTCCAAAGCATTTCTTCAGGAGTTTCTATTACTTCTCCTTTTTCGTTTCTGAGAAGGTACCTCTTTCTCAGCACGACTTCAGCTGTTTTGGTAAGCCTCATGAAAAAGAGTTAAAGTGTTCAGTTATTAGGTTTTGTTGTATTACTTTCTACTTTCATTCTTCGAAATTCGAACCTTGGCAACTCTGCCTATTCTAACCCCAACAACTCTATTTATTACGGGTTTCAAAAATCTCACCTCCATTATAATTACGATGACGTAATATTTAGTCTTTTTGGGGATAAAGTTTGAAAACTTCAAAATCTCTTTTTACTTTATGGTATCAAGAAAAGAATTCGTGGAAACCGCTATAGAATTGATTAAAAGTGCTGAAACCAAGCTTGGCGATGACGTAATTGAGTTGCTAAAAAAAGCGGAAGAAATTGAAAATGGTATAGCGAGAGTTATACTTAAAACTATCTTAGAAAACGTGGAAGTAGCTTCAGGTAAAGGGGTGCCAATGTGTCAAGATACTGGAATTCCAGTGTTTTTCTTAGACATAGGAAGAGATGTTGAACTAAAATTTGACGTTTACGATGCTGTAAAGGAGGCAACGGCTAAAGCGACTAAGGTCGTTCCTTTGAGGCCTAATGCCGTACACCCACTGAGCAGAATCAATTCTGAAAACAACACGGGCATTAATATGCCTCCCGTTCACGTTAAATTAGTCGAAGGTAGTGAGATTAGAATTTCCGTTATGCCCAAAGGTGCTGGAAGTGAAAACACGTCAAAACTGGAAATGCTACTACCAAAAGATGCTAAAAGAATAGATGAATTTATCGTTGACGTCGTTAGGAAGGCGGGAGGTAAGCCTTGTCCTCCAATATTCGTCGGAGTTGGAATAGGTGGAACCTTCGATGAAAGTGCATTACTTGCAAAAAGAGCTTTGCTAAGAGACGTTAGAAAAATGAACGAATTTGAACTAAGGATTTTGAAAAAGATAAATTCTCTTGGGATAGGCCCTATGGGGTTAGGGGGTAAAACAACAGCCTTAGCCGTGTTAGTAGAATTTGCACACTGCCACACAGCCTCCTTACCCCTCGCAGTTAACATTCAGTGTTGGGCTAATAGGAGAGCTTCAGCAGTTTTGGGGTGATTCAATGGAGGTAAAAATTAGTGAAATAAAAAGTGTTGATGATTATATTTACTTAAAAGCTGGAGAAATAGTTTACATTACTGGAGAGATAGTTAGTGCGAGAGACAAAGCTCACATGAGAGCTGTAAAACTTATAAAAGAAGGTAAAATTGAAGAAGTTCCGGAAGAACTGTTTTCTCTACCAATATATCACTGTGGACCTCTTTTGAAAGACGGTAAAGTTATATCTGCCGGTCCAACTACGTCTGCGAGGATGAATGACTATTCACCTCTAATACTTTCTCTCAGCAAATGCCCAGTAATCATAGGTAAAGGAGGTATGAGTGATGAAGTCGTTGAAAAATTGAGAGGTAAGGGCTGTTACCTTGCCTATCCCGGTGGGGCAGGAGCTCTTGCGGCTGAAAGGATAAAGAGAATAAAGAAAATATACTGGGAAGATCTGGGTATGGCAGAAGCGGTTTACGTTATGGAAGTAGAAAAATTTGGCCCGTGTGTAGTAGCAATAGACAGCGAGGGCAGAAACCTCTACAAAAGAGAATTTTCCCAAAAGTGATCAAACAAACACTCTACCCACTTTACGCACTTTCTATCTTTGCAAACGTAAAAAACTGGATTGAAAGATTCATCAGGAATTACGTGTAGGTAAGCAATTCTGCCGTCTATTACTGCCAATTGCAGTGGAGGATTGAAGTATCTAATTTCAATGTTTTCGCATTTTTCAAATTTTCTCTCGGGAAGTATTACCTTAGCTTCAGCCCCATTTAAACACCTGTTTCTGATTGCGTTAAAGATGTCGTTTACGTTAACTCTTATTATGTACATACCTCGTTTCATATTTTCAGTATCTTTAATAATTCCTTCAATTACTTCCTCAGATGAATAAATTCTTTTGGCACTTTTCAATCTAACCATTCCCGGTTTAAGCTCTACGGGTATTGACTTTGCAAAACTAACTGAAAAACGAAGAAAACTACAAATCTTAGTTAACTCTTCGAGGTTTGTTAAGTACTCTACTACGAAGTAGCCGAAACCTGTTAACTTAAACTTGTTACCATCTCTACAAACTATTCCGCAATCGCAAAAATTTTTCATAGTTCTTGAAATCGTTGGTGGTGAGAAGTTCAAAGACTTGCATAACTCACCGTGTGTTTTTGGTCCTTCAAAGAGCTTTTTAATTATTTCGAACTTCCTTCCCGATATAACTTCAATTACTTCTTCAACGTTCACTGTGCGAAGAGGTGTGAGTGGAAAAATATAGTTTTCGAATTTTTAACACCCCTCTAAAAGTTTTAGAGGTAAACTAAAAATTTTAGAGCGTTGTAACATGAACTATGAGGAAGGCGTTAGTGCTTATTGCGATGTGTTGTTTGCTCTGTTGTTGCATTTCAAACGTAAAAAACTTGAAAACAAGTAACTTAAACGTAACAATGCCTTTTAAGAAATTCCCAAAAGAATACACCTGCGATGGTAAGGATATATCTCCTCCCATTCGAATTAGAGGCGTTAATAAAAACGCAAAGACCTTAGCTTTGATTATGATCGACGTAGATGCACCAAAGGGAATTTTCGTTCACTGGATTGCGTGGAATATACCCGCAAACGTTACTTATATACCGCCCGGAATACCAAAAAAACCGGTAGTTAAGCTTATGGTTCAGGGAAGAAATGACTTTGGGTTTATAGGGTATAGTGGCCCCTGCCCTCCTGATCACAGCGTTCATAGGTACGTTTTGAAAGTTTACGCACTCGATTGCCGTTTAAATCTTAAACCGGGAAGCAGTTTAAATGCACTGTACAAAGCCATGAATGGTCATGTCCTGCAAGAAGGTAGCTACACGGCAACGTATTCAAGATGAATTGCTTAGCTTAAATCCTTTAGTTTCAGAGTGGTTTCTATCAAAATTTAAAGAGCTAAGCCCTCCTCAAAAATTTGCAATAAGAGAAGTTGCAAAAGGGAAAAACGTATTGATTTCATCTCCTACAGGTAGTGGAAAAACTCTTGCAGCGTTTCTAACTGCTATAAGCAGACTCGTAAGTCTGGCTGAGAAAAAAGAGTTGGAGGATAGAGTTTACGTTGTTTACGTTTCTCCTCTGAGAGCTTTGAACAACGATATAAGGAGGAACTTGGAAGAACCACTCAAAGAGATATACGAAATTGCCGATAAAAAAGGAATAGATCTGCAAAAAATCAGAATTGCAGTTAGGACTGGCGATACTGATGCAAAGGAAAGGAGTAAACAACTGAGAAAACCACCTCACATCCTTATTACCACTCCTGAGACGTTGGCAATAGTTCTTTCCAGTCCAAAGTTTTCGGAAAAGTTGAGAGAAGTCGAATTTCTTATAGTTGATGAAATTCACGCTTTAGCGGAGAACAAGAGAGGGACTCACTTAACACTTTCCATGGAAAGACTCGAAAACATCCAGAAGGGAAAGATGCTTAGAATTGGGCTATCGGCTACTATAGCTCCATTAGATGAAGTTGCAAAATTTCTTTCTGGTTTTGAAGGTGAAAAACCGAGAGAATGCGTAGCAATTGACGTAACGTTTGAAAAACCAATAGATGTAAAAGTAGTTTCACCCGTTACGAACTTTACGTCTGCTGAAGAAATTAGTGAAAAACTTTATGAGGAGATAGCTAAATTGGTTTCCAATTCGAGAACGACTCTCATTTTTACTAACACGAGAAGTGCTACGGAGAGAGTTGTTTATCACCTCAAAAAAAGGCTGGAAAAGTGGAAGGATGCAATAAAAGCACATCACTCCTCTCTATCTAAGGATGTAAGATTTGAAGTGGAAGAGGAGTTAAAAGCAGGAAAACTCAAATGCGTCGTTAGCTCTACAAGTCTTGAACTCGGAATAGACATCGGATACATCGACCTCGTGATTCTCATAGGCTCTCCAAAGAGCATAAACAGGGCTTTGCAGAGAATCGGCAGGAGTGGTCATAAACTTCACGAAGTCAGCGTTGGTAGAATAGTCGTTGTTGATCAAGATGATTTAGTAGAATGTACAGTTTTAGCAAAAGAGGCAATGGAAAGGAGATTGGATAGAATCCGAATACCCAAGAAGCCTCTTGATGTTCTTTGTCAGCACTTGGTTGGAATGGCTATAGAAAGGAAATGGAAGGTGGAAGAAGCGTTTGAAGTCGTTAGAAGGGCTTATCCTTACAGAGAACTCAGCATGGATGAGTTTATAAGTGTTTTAAACTACTTAGCAGGAAAGCACGGGTTGAAAAACGTTTACGGTAAGATATGGTTTGAAAACGGAGAATTTGGAAAGAGAGGAAAAATGATAAGGCCCATTTACTACATGAACGTTGGAACTATACCTGACGAAGTCTCTATTAAAGTCGTTACCAAGGATGGAAAGTACGTTGGAAAAGTTGAAGAGGAGTTCGCTGAAAGACTTGTAAGCGGAGATGTTTTCGTACTCGCTGGCAAAACTTTTAGGTTTATAAAGTCGAAGGGCTTACAACTCGTAGTCGAAGAAGTTGAAGGTGAAAGAGTTACCGTTCCAAGCTGGTTTTCCGAACAGTTACCTCTAAACTACGACCTTGCAGAAAGGATTCAAAATTTTAGGAGTTACGTCTTAAGAAACCTAAAAAATGCAAAAAAGCTTGCTAAGATATTGGCTAAGGAGTATAACTTAGATGCAAAAGCTGCTGAAGCGATAGTGAACTATTTTGAACTCCAAAATAGATTTTCAGAAGTCCCTACTAGAGAAAAAGTTCTTGTTGAGAAGTTCTATGATGAGGGTACAGTCTTAATTTTTCACACACTAATTGGTAGGAGGGCTAACAATGCTATGGCAAGAGTTTTTGCTTATAGGGCAGGAAAGATAACTGGGAAAAACGTAAAAATGGCTTTTAACGACAATGGATTTATGATAAGAGCTGAGCTAAGTGAAGAGGAGATTTTATCTCTCTTTTCAGTTAAAGGATTTGAAGAGGATTTGGTAAATGCCCTCGAAAGAACGGAGATACTGAAAAGAAGGTTTAGACATGTCGCCGTTAGAAGTTTAATGATTTTAAAGAAATACATGGGCAGGGAAAAGAGCGTGTGGAGACAACAACTTAACGCAGAAACTTTAATGAAAGCCGTAAAGAAAATTCCAGACTTTCCAGTTTTAAAAGAAACTTACAGAGAAATTATGGAAGACGCAATGCACGTTGACGAAGCGATAGACTTTTTACTCAGCATTGAAAGAGGTGAGAGAAGAGTGGTGATAAGAGAAGTCGAAAGTCCAAGCCCGTTTTCGTTTAACATATATCTAATGGGTGATGAAGACGCGGTATTAATGGAAGATAAGAAAAAAGTTCTAATTGAACTCCACGAGAGGGTAATAAGGTTAATTGAAGGAGGTGAGTAATGTGGAGAGCATATTGAAAAAGATTACCGATTACAAGTGGGAGTTGCCCAAGGGGTATAAACCGGGAATGAAAGTACCTGCAATATTTTACATAAGTAGAAAGCTCATGGAAATCCTTGAAAGGGATGCGGTAGAGCAGGCTGCTAACGTAGCGACAATGCCGGGAATACAGAAAGCGAGTTTGGTTATGCCGGACGTTCACGTTGGTTACGGTTTTCCAATTGGTGGTGTTGCAGCATTTGATGTGGATAGTGGTGTTGTTAGCCCCGGTGGCGTTGGATTCGACATAAACTGTGGAGTTAGGTTACTGAGGAGTAACCTGAAAGTTGACGAAGTAAGACCGAAAATTAGAGAGTTAATAGATGCCTTATTCGTAGCTGTACCATCGGGAGTTGGAAGTGAAGGAAGGTTAAAGTTGAGCGACAGAGAGCTTGATGAAGTATTCGTTTCCGGTGTAAACTGGGCAATAGAGAACGGATTTGGATGGGATGAAGACAGGGAATGCTGTGAGGAGAACGGAGCTTTAGATGGAGCGAGACCAGAAGTGGTTAGCAAGAAGGCAAGAGATAGGGGGAGAACTCAGTTAGGAACGCTTGGAGCAGGAAATCACTTCCTCGAAGTGCAGTATGTAGCAGAAATCTACGATAGAAAAGCTGCTGAAGTGATGGGGCTGGAGGAAGGCATGGTTACAGTAATGATACACTGCGGGAGTAGAGGACTTGGACACCAAGTTTGTTCCGACTTTCTGACAGTTTTAGATAGAGCAGTTAAAAAATACGGAATAAAATTACCAGACAGACAACTCGCTTGCGCTCCGTTAAACAGTAAAGAAGGGAGAGATTACTTTGCTGGAATGGCTGCGAGTGCAAACTTTGCTTGGTGTAACAGGCATATAATAGCTCACTGGGTTAGAGAAACTTTCCAGAAAGTGTTCGGAATGAGTGAAGAGGACTTGGATATGAGGCTTGTTTACGACGTTGCACACAACATAGCGAAATTTGAGAAACACTCAGTTAATGGAAAGAAGAAATTGGTATGCGTTCACAGAAAAGGTGCTACGAGGGCTTTTGGGCCTGAAAGCAAAGAAATACCAGCAAAGTATAGAGATATTGGTCAACCCGTTTTAATACCCGGTTCGATGGGAACTCCGAGTTACGTTCTCGTTGGAACTGAAAAAGCTATGGAGGAGACTTTTGGTAGTACTTGCCACGGAAGTGGAAGAGTTATGAGCAGGGCTGCAGCAAAGAAAAGGTTGAGAGGAAATGCAGTAAAGTCAAATCTTGAAAAGAGAGGGATATACGTAAGGGCAACGCACGGAGCTTTATTGGCTGAAGAGGCTCCAGAAGCTTACAAGAGAAGCGATGACGTAGTTGAAGTGGTTCATAGAGCGGGAATATCCAAGTTAGTTGCTAAGCTTTTGCCTCTCGGTGTAGCTAAGGGTTAATTTTTAATTTTAATTTATTTTATTTATTTTTATTTTTGTTGACTTTTGTGTTGTACTTTACTGTTGTTAGTAGTTTTTGGCATGTGGATTTTCATTATTATGTATTTATAAGAATATTGTATAAAGATACTAAAAACTCTCTCATTGAAACTTACTATTGGAACTTCTAAAACGCCCACTAAAACGCTCAAAATCGAAAACCATGCCGAGGTTTTGTACAGCGCATGAAAAAGAACTGTGAAAGCTTGGAGAGATGTCACCGGAGATGTCACGAAAATCGTGGAGCTTTGCAAGATGAACATGAAAGCATACTTCTACGCTCCGATAGAGTACGCTGGAAGAATAGTGGAGTTCACTTTCAATGGAAAGGAATACTCGGCAAAATTCGTTTCCTGTGAGATGATAAAGAATGAAGCAGGCGAGAGGGTTAAAAAGAAAGACCTCGTTCTTGAAATTCTGAAAAGCTCTGATACAGCGTTAACGGTTGATGAAATCCTTGAAAGGATTAATGAGAAGTGCAGGGTTTACCTTTCTGAAGAACTCAAGAATTATTGCATAGAGTGCTCTCACCTTGTATTAACCTTGAAACAGTTAAGATAAACTGTAAACGCAGAAGTTTCTTCCTCAAGCTTCCTGAAGATGAATTTCACAGATGCTGTCTTTCCTGTATCGAGCGAACCATAGATGAATACGTTTGAAACGCTTGATGGATTTTTTAGAGTAGAGTTTATGATGCTCGATACTGTCTTTATCTCCTTTTCTCGGTGTGGAAGATTGTTGAATATGTAATCGGGAAAAGAACTTCTTTCTGCCTGAAAACAGGATCTTCTCTCATGTACATGATAGAAAACTCTCTCGAAAATTTTTAAATAGTAAAGGAGTGGATTGCAAAGTCCCACTATGTAGAAAGTTTATATTTACTTTTTTTATTATATTTTTAAAATAACTATGTTAGGAGATTTGCCACATGGGGACTGTTAAATTTATGCCCTCAAACTATACAACCCCACAATTTAGAAAAGAATCCTTCTACAGCATTTCTACATCCAAAAGTCTCATGTTTATAACTAAATCCCAGTCTTTGTAGAGCTCATATGTACCAGAATCCTCGATTCACAACAATTTCCAGTTTGATTTTACAGTGTTTAAGCATCTATTGCACTCTTTACAAAGATCTGTTTGTTCTTCAGCTTTATTTTGGTCTCGTTTATTGCAATCAATCTTTCTTCCTGGAGGTTCTAGAATTCTTTTGATTCTATGGTAGTAGATTCTTATCGATTCATGACTTATATTATAACTTATCTGCTGGAAAAGAGATAGGAATTTGCTTGCTTTTCTTAATGAGAGACCGTAGAAGTATAATAGCAAGGCTGAGAGGATTTTTAACTCTATCTCTTGTTCTTTTTGTTTTTCTGAAAGACTTTTTAGCTTTGATTTCTTCAATTAACCGCTGAATTGGAGGTTGTGTGTGGTTTGTCTTTGTTTTTTATTTTTTAGGGTTATTCTTGACAGTCTCAGTTTAGGATGTTGAAATCTTTGAACTGATAAACATAACTGATAAACATAATCGACTCTCTCAGAAAGGAGAAGGAAGAGATTAAAGTCAGCGATATATTTGAGAAGTACAGAAGCATAAAGCCCGGAATAAGGGGGAGCTTTGTGGAAAAGCTGAGGAAGAATGAATTCATCGTTGTGTTTCCGCATCAGAAGGCTGGAGAGGAACAGCCTGACATTATTGCTTACAAAAAAGTTGGCGATAAGTGGATTGAAACTGGAGTTGAGATTGAGGTAAGAGCAGATCACCCAGCTCAGGTGCTGAGAAACTATGAAAAGAACGTTAGGATGGGAAGAGACGTTATATTTGTTGTTCCCGATGATAAGATTGCGGAGAGGGTTGAGAGGATTCTTGGAGATAGAGAGAAGTACTGTGTAATAGTTGAAAGGATTGTATGATAAAATCACAGCAATGCTTTAGGCAAGTATTTTATTTCTCAAGCTCCTCTAACAGCTCGATAATTTTCTCTTTAAGTTCTGGTAGCTTGTTTTTGACTATATCCCAAATTATATCAAAGTCAATACCGAAGTAAGCATGAATTAGAATATCTCTTAATCCAGCGATTTTTCTCCATTCGATTTCCGGTTTTTTATTCCTGATTTCTTCGGGAATGTTCTTCACAGCCTCTCCTATTATTTCAAGCCTTCTCACAACAGCATCCTGCACAAGTTTATTTTCTAAAAAGTCATCAAAATCCAAGCCTTCTGTATATTCTTCGATTCTTTCAATTGCCTCGAGGATATCTTTTAGATAAGCTCTATAATCCCGCATACTTCACACTTTCCATTATATACTTCCTTAATTCCGGTTTCACACTTTCAGCAATTACAAGATCGACCTTTCGCTTGAATAGGTCTTCAAGAAAGAATTTGAGCTCCATGTAATTGTCAAAGGTCTTCTTACCCTTCTCGAATTCCACCAGAATATCTATATCGCTATCTTCCTTTTGTTCTCTTCTTAAATAAGAGCCGAATAAGCCTATTCTCTTAACTCCATATCTCTTTATCCTTTCTCTGTTTTGTTGAATGAGCTTGAAGATTTCTTCAGCCGTTAACATGCTTTCACCTAATATTAAGTGTTCAGGAAATTATAAAATCTTTGTCGCATAATAAAAACACAAAACCCATAAATTCCATAAAAACGGTTTCCCGTGAATT
>JALSQI010000005.1 GCA_026985525.1 Archaeoglobaceae archaeon | reverse complement strand
AGGCAATTGCGAATCAACTCTGCAATGTACTTCATTTCTCCCTCCTTCATTCCCCTTCTCGTAACTTCTTGCACACCAATCCTTATTCCAGATGGATTCTGGAAATTTCTACCTCTCTCCGCGTCGGCTGGAATGAGATTTCTATTTACGAATATTCCAGATTTTTCAAGCATTTTTTCTGCACTCCTACCATCAATTCCGCTGTAAAGCACATCGACTACTACTTGGTGTGATTCGGTAAATCCTTTACTCTCTCCAATTACTTTAAATCCAAGCTCGTGTAAACTCTCAGCTAAAGCTTTTGCGTTCTTAACCGTTTGCTTGGCGTAATCTCTTCCAAATTGCTTCATTTCCAGAAGAGCGGCTGTTAAAGCGGCTACGCAGTGCAGGTGGTGGTTGCTAACCACACCCGGAAATACAGCTCTGTCTATCACCTCCCCAAGATCTTTTTTGCATAAAATCATCCCGTGTTGCGGACCCGGAAAAGTTTTATGAGTCGATGCAGTAACTACTTCAGCCCCTTCTTTAAGCGGATCCTGAAACTCCTTTCCCGCTATTAAGCCAAGCACGTGACTCGCATCATAGACTAAGTGAGTTCCAACTTCGTTGCAAACTTCAGCTAATTCCTTTACTGGGTGTGGAAATAGAATTACGCTCGCGCCTAACATCAGTATTTTTGGTCTTTCTCTCCTCAACAATTCTGCTGTTTTTTCTACGTCTATCGTAAAATCTTCTCTAACGGAGTAGTTTACGACTTTCAGTCCAATTTTTCCAGCGATTCCAACTCTGTTCATAGTTATATGCCCTCCTTGTTTTATTCCGGGACTTGCAATTTTCTCTCCCGGCTTAGCGAGAGCTATGTAAGCTGCTAAATTAGCAACGCTTCCGGAAGTTGGTTGAACGTTTACGTGCTCTGCCGAGAAAACGTCTTTTGCGAGATCTATAGCCAACTTTTCTACTTCGTCTATGTACTTGCAACCGGCGTAAACTCTACTGCCAACTTTTCCCTCTGCATACCTGTGCTGAAAATCCGATAGCATACAAATTCTTACAGCCAAGCTCGTGACGTTCTCACTCGCTATCAGCGGTATAGATTCAGAAATCATTTTTTCGTGCTCTTTTGTAAGTTTCATCAATCTTTGATAGTCTTTTTTGATTTCCATAGTCTTTCACCTTTACGTTCTCTTATCCTTTCACTTTGTTCCAAACTTTCATCGCCTCAGGGAACATCTCTATTGCTCTCGGTAGAATTCCGTGAACGTAAGCTATTACTAATCCGTAATTCGTTATCTTAACTCCCGCTTTTTCGGCGAGTTTTATTCTATACATCATGTGTCTTCTCGTTAAAGTGCAAGCACCGCAGTGTATGATTAGCTTGTACTTCGATAGATCTGATGGAAAAGCTCCTCCCATTACGTGATCGAACTCTATGTTTCCAGCTATGTTTCTAATCCACCTTGGAATTTTCACCCTTCCAATGTCGTCTGGAGACGGATGATGAGTGCAAGCTTCAGCTACTAAAACTCTATCTCCATCCTTCAAATTTTCGACTTCTAAAACACCTTCTACTAATTTTGCTAAGTTTCCAGTTCTAAACCTCGCCTCTAAAATCGAAAAAGAAGTTAACATGACGTCTTCAGGCGTATCAGCAGCAGCTTTCGTGAACGCGTGCGAATCGGTAATCACCATTTTTGGCTTTCCAAGCGTTTCAAAGACCCACTTCAATTCTCTCTCTTTTACTACCACACACGTAGCTTTGAGGTCGAGTATGTTTCTTATAGCCTGTACTTGAGGGTAGATCAACCTTCCCTTTGGAGCTCCCAAGTCTATGGGAATGTTGAGGTAAATTAAGTCCCCTTCTTCTACTATTCCGTCGAGAAATTGAGAGTCATCAAAATCGGGAGCAATTCTTAGCATCCTATCAACGAGCTTTTCCAATCCAATTCTCTTTAAAGCACTAACTGGAATTACTCTGTTTTTTTGTATTTCGAGCTTTGAAGAGACTTCTTCTTTCACTTCTTCTAAGTTTTCTGCTATATCTGATTTATTAAGGGCGACGACGAAACCTATACCTTCAGACTTTAGAATTTTTGCGAGTTTTATTTCGTAATCACTAACACCTTTTAATGCATCTACTACGATTACGGCTAAATCAACTCTGTTTAAAACTTCCATTGTCCTCTTCAACCTTTTTTCTCCTAAGGAAGATTCGTCATCTACTCCAGCTGTATCTACGAGGGTGACGGGCAAGCCGAGCAACTCAATGTCCGAAAATACTGGATCTGTCGTCGTTCCGGCGTAATTAGAAACTACTGCTACTTCTCTATTAGAAAGGGCGTTTATCAAACTCGATTTTCCTGCGTTGGTTCTACCGAAAAATCCCACGTGAAGCCTTAAAGATCTTGGCGTAATCATTAATGTTATACTTTGCTTACGAATTTATTACTTTATCGCACTAAATGAAATTGTAGTCTTACTCAAAAATTTTAACGAATTTAACGCTGTACTGGAAAGGTGTTTGAATTAAAACTTTCCACTTTCCTTTTTCGGGATTTTTGACTTTAAAAACGTATGTTAGATTTCTATTTTTATTGTTAATCTCTTCTACCATTGAAGAAGGTTTAACTTCTCCCTTCGGGCTGAGTAGTCTTACTTTGCCTTTGAAACCTTTAATGATAACAACGACTTGCATAGCTTTTTCTTTGGAAACGTTAAACTCTACGACTTTTGGTTTTTCGGGCATTTTATATGCTCTAATTCCTACAACTTTTGTTAAGTTAACTCTACCATTGCTAAACCTCAGGAACAAATCTCCTCCTCCAGAACCACTAATTATTATAAAAATTTTGTTTTTTGAGTGAGGTAAGAGCTTTCTGGGAGAAAAGACTTTTACTTTACAATCTCCATAAAACCTTTCAAAGTAAGCGTTGATATTGTAGCTTAAGTTGTCTTTGTTGTTCACAACGACGCTCTCGTTCTTAGTTTTATTAATTACGCAAACGATGTTTTCTGGATAAACAAAAATTCTTGGAGGAACTAATAATCTAAGCCTTACGGTGCAGTTTCCGGAATGGTTTCCAGACAACAACACGTTGCATATGTAATTTCCCGGAAGCAAATTTGAAACGTTAAAGCTAAAAGTAAAAATTCCATTTGGATAAATAAATTCTTTTTCTGGATAGTATCTTACTGGAACGTTAGATTCGACTACGGGTTTAATCGTAACAGCTTTACTACTGAGAACTCTTAGAGTTAAATTATAAATTGAACAATTCGGATTTAATATTATAGAAATGTTATAACAACTTGACTCGTGAGGCGTTATAAAAACATCAAATACGTTGAATACGTTAGATGTATTGGGGCTTGCAGAGTAAGTAATATAAGTACTACTATAACTTGAGCTAATCTCTCTGTTTGTCAAAGACAACAACGTCAAAAACAACGTCAAAGATAGGACTAAAAGTGTAATAACGATTACTGCAATTGCTAAATTCCTTCTTTTCACGACAACTCATTATACGATTTAAACTTAAACTTTTCGTTTTGTTAACTTTTTGAAAATTTTTTCTCTCAACTCTTTGTAACTTTCGTCGTCAAACTTTTTTCTGTAGTTTTTAACTTCTGACACAATTTCAAAATCTAAATTCGTAACTCTTATTATGTACGAGACGAATTGGGTAACGTTTGAAGGTTTGTATGTTATGACCGCTCTCTCGAAATCTATGAAGTAAGGCTTGTTTTCAACGAATATTATATGCTTTTCTGGATTATTCATCTCTTCTTTTTGAATCAACAACTTGTCGAGAGTCCTACAAATGTCGAGACAACTTATAAGCAAATCTGCTTCGAGTTTGCGAGTTTTTCTCAAATCCTTTAAGTTTTTACCTTTAATGTATTCCATCTCTACTGATAGCTTTTCTGGATCTATCGAGTATAGTTTTGGAACGAACTTCCATGGTTGCAAGTAGGATAAAAAAGAGACTTCTTTCCAGAAGTTGTAGCTTAAACCCTCTTTGAACACTTTAACTGCTCTATTTCCTCTTACGTAAACCGTTGAGTGCTTACCTTTGAGAGTACGCATGAACTGAATTCTCTTGCAAACGAAAACTTTTTTCTATGTCTTGCTATTCTTCTACTGTGAAAGTAGGTATAGTCGATACGACTTTTGCGAGAGTGAACATGGGTAAAATAGCTATAGATGAACTGAGAAGGATTTCTTCTCTACCCTACGAGAGATACACTGTTCCGGGAATAAAGGATCTACCAGTTGCTGCAAAAAAGTTGATAGAAGAGAGAGGATGTTCCATAGTAATAGCCATGGGAATGCCCGGGCCTAAGCCCATAGACAAGCAGTGTGCTCACGAAGCTTCTCTTGGCATTATAATGGCACAGCTTATGACTAACACACACATAATAGAAGTTTTTGTCCACGAAGACGAGTGCAAAGACGAAAAAGAACTTTTAGAGGTTACTGAAAACAGAGTTAGAGAGCACGTGAGAAATGCAGTTGATTTATTGTTAAATCAGAAAAAACTTCAAAAACTTGCGGGAACAGGGCAGAGACAGGGTTTCGAGGATGTCGGTCCTATACTAAGATAATACTAAGGTAATTTTATATTAAGATAATTTTTTTACTTCTGCAAACTCCTCAAGCAAATTGATGAAAGATAGTGGTTCATATCCTTTACTTGTGTCGTAAACTTTTAATTTTACGTCAGCTTTTTTCAACTTTTTTAACTCTTCTTTAATGTATTTCATCAGTTTTTCTCTGTTAGGAGGATAGTTAGCTTTTCCGTCCGTTATCAGTATTGCTCTTACAGAACATTTTTTGTTCTTATTTCTAAACACTTTTACGCTCTCGTTTAACTTTCTTAAAGCCAGAGGTAGCGGTGTTTTTCCTCCAACTTCCATTTTGCTAAGCTTCTCTATTACCTTAGAATAATTCTTCGTCGGTTTTACGGCTAAATCTGCTCTTTCCCCACTGAAAACTATTAAAGAGAGGTAATCTCTTTTAACGTAACTCGTCTTTACCATCCCCCTTGCTATTGAAAGGGCTAAATCTATTCTTTTCTTTGCGAGCATACTTCCGCTCGTATCTAACACTATTGCAGTTAACCTCGGCACCCTCACTTTTTTTACTTTTATCATTAGGTCTTCTAAGTCAACTTCACTTTTACCTTTCAACAAAGCCTGTTTAAAACTGCTAAAAACATCTATTTCTCCATTTTTACCCGAAACGCTGTAAATGTGAATGCCATGACCATCTGTAGAGCTAACTCTAACTCCCTTGGATCCTCTAAAATACTCTGCTTTTTCAACTACTTTTCCATCATTTCTCCCATCTTCAATTGTTTTTCTCTCGTCTCTACTTAATATTTGAGTTTTTCCATTATTACCACTATTTGAATTATTATTTGTTTTATTTGTCTTGAAATTTGTTTTATCGTTAACATCGTTGGGTACGTCTTTATTAAACGTAACTTTACTCTCTTTACTTACCGTTTCTCTACTGGATTTACTGCTGTATTCGTCAAAATTTCTAAAATTTCTATCGAAGTTCTTAGAACCCTCCTCGATTTTCTGCTTGCTGATATTACTATTGATATTATTTAATCCAGTTCTGTGAGGTAAAGCGAGCTCCATAGCAAGGTTTACGTCTTCGAGACTGACGTTTCTTCTTTCGTTGAGAGCTGCAATAGTTTTAGCAGTTCTAAGAGTTACAATCTCAGCTCTGTGAGTTTTAATTCCAAAGTCTATTACTGTTTTTACTATATACTTTGTCAATTCTTCGTCTATTTCTACTTTGTTCAGCAACTCTTTTGCTTTCACTACACTTTCTCTTATTTTTTCCATCTCTCCCCTATACTTCTTTCTGAATTTAGCAGGATTTTCGTTAAACTCTTCTACTCTGCTGAGAATTTCCATTCTTTTCTCTACGCTGTTTTCAACTTCAACTTTAACGAAAAGTCCAAACCTGTCCAGAATCTGCGGTCTAAGCTCTCCTTCTTCAGGATTCATACTTCCTACTAAGACGAACTTCGACGGATGTTTAAGGCTGATACCTTCTCTTTCGACCACATTCCACCCCATCGCAGCACAATCTAACAATAGGTCTGCTATGTAATCATCAAGCAAGTTTACTTCATCTATGTATAATATATTTCTATTAGCTTCAGCGAGAACACCAGGACTTAAAGCTTTAATACCTTTAAAAGCTTTTTCTATATCAATACTACCAATCAATCTATCTACTGATATACTTAATGGAAGGTTTACAACTTTCATTTTCCTGAATTCTACTTCTATTTCACCTCTTTCAGCTTTCCTTCTACACTCTTCACACATTTCCAATTCGTTTCTCGGATTACAGCCAAAAATACATCCTTTAACGACTTCTATTTCTGGTAAAACATCGGCAAGAGCCCTAACCATAGTTGACTTTCCGCAACCTTTCTCTCCGCTAAGCAAAACCCCTCCTATTGAGGGATTTACAGCATTGCACAGTAGCGCTAACTTCGCTTTCTCCTGCCCGACTATTGCTGGAAAAGGAAAAACAGGTATTTCTGACATGATATCAGGATAATTGGTCGATATAAAAATATAATTGGCGGCTTGCCGACGGCCTATCATTGCGTGCTAACGCACTCTCCGGCCGTAACGGCGGGTAGTTTACTCTTGGTATTTAGAGTATATTTAATTTTCTGATTAATTGAATCCCAAATTCATAACTTTATCCCAAGCTTTTACGAAATCCTGAACGAACTTTTCTTCTTCACTTGCGTAAACTTCTGCAATCGCTCTTAATTCATCGTGATGTCCGAATATCAAATCTACTCTTGTTGCTTTAAACCTCAATTCTCCGCTCTTTCTGTCGTAACCTTCAAATAAGTAACGATGTCTATCCGCTTGTCTCCACTCGATTCCCATATCGAGGAGATTTACAAAGAAATCGTTTGTTAGTTTCTCTGGAGAATTAGTGAGAACACCGTAGTTTTGATATTTGTAAACAGCTTTAAGTACTCTTAATCCTCCAACAAGTACAACCATTTCAGGCACCGTTAGTGTTAAAAGCTGGGCTTTGTCCACTAAAAAATACTCAGGAGTTGTGTAAACGTCTTTTTCATCAAATTTTGCTGGATTTTTGAAGTAATTTCTGAATCCGTCTGCGTATGGCTCTATCCGTTTGTAAAATTCTACTTCTACTTGGTCTTGCGTCGCATCTACTCTGCCGGGTGTGAACGCTGTTACTATGTCGAATCCTGCTCTGTTCGCTGCCGTTTCCACAGCTGCACAACCACCAAGAACTATGAGGTCAGCTACGGAAATTCTTTTATCGCTACCCTCTTTCGCCTGTTCTTCATTGAACTCCTGCTGTATTTTTTCGTAAATTTCGAGTATTCTTTTTAAATCCTCAGGATGATTTACTTCCCACCGATTCATCGGATAAAACTTAATCCTTGCACCGTTTGCTCCCCCTCTCCTATCTGAGTTTCTATAAGTGGATGCAGAAGACCAGGCTGTGTAAACTAATTGAGAAATGCTGAGACTGGTTGAGAGTATTCTTTTCTTTAGTTCTTCAATGTCTTCATTTTCAACTAACTCGTAATCTCTTTCTGGCAGAGGGTCCTGCCATACAAAATCTTCACGAGGAACGTACGGGCCTACATAATATGATTTTGGGCCCATATCTCTGTGAGTTAGTTTGAACCAAGCTCTTGCAAATGCTTTTTCAAATTCATCGGGGTTTTCCAAAAATTTTCTTGCTATTCTCGCGTAATTCTCATCGTACTTCAACGCAAGATCAGCTGTAAGCATTCTCGGTCTATGTTTTTTTGTTGGATCGTGGGCATCGGGAATTATCTTAGGAGCATCTTTTGCGACCCATTGCGGTTTTCCTGCGGGACTTGTTTCTATTTCCCACTCGTATTCAAATAGCAGTTTTAGATAATGTATTCCAAACTTGGTTGGTGTTGGAGACCAAGTCAATTCAAAACCAGAAGTAAACGTATTGGCACCTTTTCCATTTTTGTAATCGAATTTCCAACCTAAACCTTGTTGCTCTATTGGTGATGAAGTTGGATCGGGTCCTAAAAACTTTTCAGGAGCAATTCCGTGACATTTGCCAAAAGCGTGCCCACCAGCGATTAGAGCTACAGTTTCTTCATCGTTCATTCCCATTTTAGCAAATACAGCTCGAATTTCCTGAGCAGATAATTTTGGATCAGGCACTCCTTTTGGTCCTGCAGGATTAACGTAAATAAGCCCCATTTCAGTGGCAGAGTAAGGTTCTCTTAAATTATCGTCCTCAAAACGCCCTTTTGCTGAAAGCATTTCTTCTTCTCCCCAATCGGGACTTTCATCTGGTTCGAATATGTCTTCTCTGCCAAGACCAAAACCTATCGTTTTTACACCCATATCTTCAAGAGCAACCGTTCCTGCTAAGATTATCAGGTCAGCCCAAGAAATTTTTCTACCATACTTCTTTTTTATAGGCCAGAGAAGCCTTATTGCTTTGTCGAGATTGATGTTGTCTGGCCAATTAATTCTTGGAGGAAAACGAATGCTACCGTTTCTTGCTCCACCTCTTCCATCATAAATACGGTAACTTCCTGCACTGTGCCAAGCAAGTCTGACAAAAAGAGGGCCATAATGACCAAAATCGGCAGGCCACCAATCTTGAGACTTTTTCATCAATTTTTTCAAATCATTTATTACAGCATCGACATCAAGGCTTTTTACTTCCTCTAAGTAATCGAATTTTTCTCCGTAATACCAATTTGGGCGATTCTGTTTCAGAATTTTTAGATTCAACCTGTTAGGCCACCAATCGCTTATCCATCTCTTTCTAAATTTTGTTTTTTCCATTTTTTATCTCCTCATTGCAATCTGTTTACAACATCTTATTTAAAAGTTATCTAAATTTAAAATTTTAAATTTTGGTATTTTATTTATAATTATATTTATTGTATTATTATTTTTATTGTATTTATATATCTATTAATATCACAAAATTTTTTAATGACTACAACAGTAGATAATTTTAATGTTTAAAGTTAAATTTTTAAAAACTCAAGTGTTTTCACGTAAGTAACTGCGAGAGCTTCAACGCTTCTAACTCTGCAGAGTGATAGCATTTTTTCCACTTTTTTTGTATCTGGAATTACTCCTCTACACTCAAAAGCCTTAAGCAATCTACTTTTTAGGATTAATCCACTCCTATCGCAGTCAGTAAATATAAATACGTCTTTGCTGACTTTGCAAACTTCTTCTGCTACTAAATCAGCTGGCTTGTTCGACGCCTCTACTATAACCCCTCTTATTCCGAGAGCCTCCAAGCTCTTTCTGTCTCTAATCCCCTCTACTACTATTACTGCTCCGTTTTCACACCTTTCAGTTAAGTCTTTAAGCTCCTTTTCAAATTCGAGTAATGCCTCAACTTTGAGCATGTAAATCTTCAAGTTTTCTAATTAATTCCTCTTTTTGCATTTCTACGAAAACTACTTTATTGCTTGAAGTTTGCCCTCTGACTATCTCCACTTTGACCCCAAAAAATTTCTTTAGCAATTCTTCTACTTCTCTGTTTGCCTTTCCTCTCGAAGGAGGTGCTTTAACAGAAATTTCGAGTGACTTTCTCCACTCATTAAACCCTTTAATTTCACTAACTTTTGAATTTGGTTGAACTGTTATGTTCAACAAACATCCATTTTTTGCCGGTTTTACGGCTTTTTCTATCATGCTTTACTATATTATAGCCCTAAAACTTCTCTCATTCCATAGATTTTGGGCTCATCTATTTTACTTATCCACTTTACAGCTTTTATTGCTCCTCCAGCAAAAGCCTGCCTACTCCAGGCCCTGTGAGTTATCTCTACTCTTTCCCCCATTCCTATGAACAGAACTGTGTGTTCTCCAACTACATCTCCACCCCTTATTGCGAACACTCCGATTTCATCCTTTCTCTGACACAACCCGCATCTACCCGTTACTACCTCTTTTTCTCCTACAACTTCTTTAATTATCTCTACAGCTTTTAAAGCTGTTCCGCTCGGAGCATCTTTTTTAAAGCGATGGTGCATTTCCAACAATTCCACATCGTAACCTTTAAGCAACTCTGCTGCTTTCTTTATCAGTTCCCAGAATATGTTGACACCAACACTAAAGTTTGGTGATATCACTGCTGGAACATTGCAGCACTCTTTAATTTTATTCCAGTGTTCATCTGTAAAACCGGTCGTTCCAACTACGAGTTTAACGCCTTTCTTAGAAGCTATGCAAATATTTCTAACAGCCGCATCGGCGTTTGTAAAGTCAACAAGAACGTCAGCTTTAAGTTTGTTTTCTAATTCAGAGGAGTCTTCTATTGCTATTCCTATTTTTCCACATCCAGCAATCTCTCCGGCATCTTTTCCTATCTCTCTTACATCGAAAGCCTGAACTAATTCGAGCTCTCTATCCTCTATGACATTCTTGACTATCAATCTACCCATTCTGCCTGCTGCACCAGTTACTGCAACTCTTATCATTTATCTCACCTTAAATCAGTCCGAGCTTCTTTAATACTTCTTTGAGCTTTTCAGTTTTCTCCTTGCTAAGCTCTACGAGTGGCGGTCTCGGTTTTCCAGCTGGCATTCCCATGAGTTCAAGTGCCTTCTTTACCGGAATTGGATTTGTGTCTATGAAAAGTGCTGAGTAAAGGGGCATTAATTTGTAGTGCACTTCTCTCGCTTTTTCCAACTCTCCATTTACGAAGTAACTGTAAAGCTTTTTCATTAACTCTGGAGCTACGTTTGCGGCAACGCTTATAACACCTTTACCTCCTAAGCACAGTATAGGAAGCGTTAAAAAGTCGTCTCCTGAAAGCAGAATGAAGTCTTCTGGCGTCCTTTCTATAATTTCGCACACCTGCCTTAAGTTTCCGCTCGCTTCTTTTATTCCTACGATGTTATCTATTTCAGCCAATTTTTCAACGACGTCAGGCGTTATGTTGCACGCAGTTCGGGAAGGAACGTTGTATATTATAATTGGTATTGAAACGGACTCAGCAACGGTTTTGTAGTGTAAATACAATCCCTCAGCGTTTGGTTTGTTGTAGTAGGGTGTTACGAGCATAGCGCCCTCTGCCCCAGCCTTTTCAACTTCTTTTGCGAGAAAAACAGCCTCTCTTGTAGAGTTAGAGCCAGCCCCTCCAATAACTGGTAGTTTTGAAATTTCAGCTACATGCTTTACAACTTCTATATGCTCCTGATAGCTTAGAGTTGCCGCCTCCCCCGTCGTTCCAGCTGGAACGAATGCGTCAACGTGTTTTTCTAAGAATTCTATGTTTCTCTCTAACCCCCTGTAGTCAACTTTTAACTCTTCATCAAAAGGTGTTACTAATGCGGGAATAATTCCTTCAAACATTTGTCAACCCTCTGTTTACTTTCCTCGTTATATACCCCGCTACTCTGTTTCTAACTCTCTTGCTCGTGATGTTCGTAAGCTCCATTACTTTCTTCTTGTTTTCGTCGAAATTTCCAGTAAATTCATTCGGATACTTCCTCAACAACTCTCTCGCAATAACTTTAATGTAGGCTGGTTTTACCGTACCCATACTCTCACCCCCAGAGCGCTTCGAACCAAAGCTATATATTTTTTCCCTGATATTTGTTTCCATTCATGTTGGATGTAAGTAGTGCTATAGAAGAGCTTAGAAATTTAAACGCCAAAAAAGTAGGTTTGCAACTTCCAGATGGTTTGAAAAGGTTAACTCACGAAATAGTAAAAAAATTGGAAAAAAATGGTTTTTTCGTAATTGTTTCTGGAAAACCGAGCTACGGTTCGTGCGATTTAGACTTAAATTTGCTCGAAGAAGTTGACGTTTTAGTTCACGTAGCTCACCCTCCAGTTGTTGACGTAGATAGAGTTATCTACGTTGATTACAGAATTGACTACAGCGTTTCTGAAGTCGTGAAGAATGTTTTAGATAAAATACCAGATTCTGTTTCACTCGTTTCTACTTCTACTTACGTTCATAAACTCAAAGATATTGCATACGAGTTAGAAAAGAATGGTAAAGATGTCTATTTGAGAAAAGGAGGTAGAACGGGAATAGAAGGTTTGGTTTTGGGATGTAACTTTAGGGCTATAGATAGAAAAGCAGAAGCGGTTCTATTTGTAGGCGATGGTACATTCCATCCACGAGGTGCGGCTATATATACTGACAAAGAAGTTTACGCCATATCCCCACTCGAAAACAGAATCAGAAAATTTGGATACGATGACGTAAACAGATTTTTCAAGACGAGATTTTCGTTGATAGGTAAGGCTATGGAATGCGAAAACTTTTGCGTAGTTGTTTCGTCAAAACCGGGTCAGAAGAGATTAGAACTCGCAAGAAGTATTTACAATAAGTTGAAATCAATGTATTCTACAAGCCTAATATACTTCGACGACGTAAATCCCGAAAACTTTCCATGTAGTTGCATAGTAAATACTGCCTGTCCAAGAATTGCTTATGACGATTGGAAGAGGTTTGGAATTGTTCTTACCCCCCAAGAAGTGGAGATATTATTAAAGCAGAGGAAATGGGAAGATTACGAGCTTGACGAAATTAATTAATATCGTAGATGGAAAGGCTTAAATCTAATAAAATAGAACTCTGGCGGGTGAGTAGATAATGAGATTTTTTATGGTGGGATTCGGTCAGGCGGGAGGTAAGATATTAGACTTATTTCTCGAAAGAGAAAAGAAAGTTGGAAGTAAAATAGAAGTTAAGACGCTCGCGATCAACTCTGCAAGAACAGACCTAATGGGATTGAGATACGTTCCGAGGGAGAACAGAATTCTGATCGGTCAGACCATAGTTAAAGGTCACGGTGTTGGAACTGACAACAAGCTTGGAGCAAAAATAGCTCAGGAAGATATAGAGACTATACTGAGTGAGATAGACAATAGAGGAACTCACGAAATCGACGCTTTTCTAATAATAGCTGGATTAGGTGGTGGAACTGGTAGTGGTGGTGCACCAGTATTGGCTAAGTATCTATCCGAGATGTATTCAGAGCCCGTTTACGCAGTTGGAATTTTACCAGCACCGGAAGAAGGTAAGCTTTACTCTCTAAACGCTGCAAGGAGTATGATTTCCCTCCTAAAGTACGTTGATAACCTTATATTAATTGACAACGGTGCTTGGAAATTTGAAGGTTTAAGTCTTAAAGAGAGCTTTAGCAGAATTAACAGGGAAATAGTTGTTAGATTAGCTCTTTTAGCGAGGGCTGGAGAGCCACTCGAGGAAGGAATGGTTGGAGAAATGGTTGTTGACAGCTCAGAAGTTATAAACACATTAAGAGGTGGAGGAATTTCATCCATAGGTTATGCCACTTCTTTGGCTGAGCCAGAGTCAAAGAAAAAGAAAAAGTTACTACCTTTTGGTAGGAAGAAAGAGCCGATAATGGAGGATGATAAAGCTATAAAGATAGCCACTCTCGTTAGAAGAGCCACTCTTGGAAGACTTTCTGTTCCGTGTAATCCTAAGAGTGCTGAAAGAGCATTGGTATTAGTTGCTGGTCCACCAGAGCAACTTGATAGAAAAGGACTTGAAAAGGCGAAGCTCTGGCTTGAAGAGCTGATAGCTGGTGTTGAAGTAAGGGCTGGGGACTATCCAACAAGAAAGACTGAACACGTTGCCGCTCTTGTAATCTTGGCAAACGTTACGGAAGTTCCGAGAGTAAAGGAATTGCAGAGGATGGCGGCTGAGGCGAAGGAGGAAGTAGAGGATGCTGAGAGGATGAGGATTGAAAAAACTCTAACACTGTTTGACGAAGATATCGAACCCCTTATATAACTCTATTTTTCAACCTCCGCTGAGGTGAAAACATGAAAAAAAGCGTATTACTGGCTGTAGCCATAATACTGATGCTAACAACAACCGCTTTGGCTTACGACGTTACTAAGGACGACATTAGTGCAATAAACGTTAAAGTAGTTATAAATGGAAAAAGTTACAATCCAAACGAGCAGAATGGAGTGTTTTACGTAAGTCAGTGTTGTTACGGGGGAGAAAAGGTTGAGATAGTTTACGACATTCAACTTTCAAGTCCTTCAGCTTTAAACAGTAGAAATATGGTCGTACACACGCAATTAGCAAATGGTAACTTAGTGTTTCTGGGCGCATACATAAAAGGGGGAGGAGTATATCCAACCGCATCAGATGAACAAATCCCTGAAAGTGGCTATTCTTTTACAATGGGAAATCCTGATAGCGGATATTCTGATATAAACATCACAATTAGCGGTAAAATACCGACACCCAACAAGAGGTTTGTAAAACTTTACGCTTTCATCTTAAATGCTTCAGGTGCAGCACCAGATTGCTTCCCACCTGTCGTTATACCAGTTGTTAACAAACAGTTGTTCAAATCAGATTTAAATTCGGCAAAGAACACGTACAACCAGCTTAATTCGGAGCTGAATAAGTACTTGGGACAAGTTGACACGTCAGATTTAAGCAAAGACTTGAAATTAGCTAAGAGCAACTTGAGCGATGCGGAAACTCTGTTCAACAGTGGTGATTACGCAAAAGCTAACGAAAAATTAAATGCTGCTGAAAACTGGCTCAATAAAGCTAAGGAAGATTTGAAGAAAGTGGAAGCGGAATACAAATGTAAAGAATTGCAAGATGAAGCAAACAAAATATATAATTTAATAAATCAGATATCCGCGTATATAGACGAAATAAATAGCGGTGCTGTGAAGATGAACATTTCCGAAAAAATACAGATTAAATCGCAGTTTAACGAAATTCAGAGCGATTATTCGTCTCTTCAGGCTGACATAGGTGCTGTCAAAGCTGCAATAACTAATGGTTTGTACGACGACGCTATTGCGAGGGCAAAAAACGCAATGGACTTCGCCAGTAAAACCTATATAAAAGCTGAAAACTTGCTTAATCTGCTTGAAAAAAGCGTTGCTACACCGAAAAAGACTGCTAAATCGCAGCCGATGCCGTCAATAAGCTTTAACAGAACGACCTTAGCGATAGTAGTGGGTGTAATAGTAGCAGTAATCTTAATAGCTCTAATACTCTACATGCGCGGTGGAGGAAGGTTTGACGAGTTGAGGTAATTTAAATATTTTTATTCAGAGAATTTAAGCTAAGTCTATGCTTGCAAAGAGAATAATCCCTTGTTTGGACGTAACTTTGGATGAAAAAGGTGCTACTGTTGTTAAAGGTGTGCACTTCGTAAACTTGAGAGAGGCGGGAGATCCAGTTGAACTTGCTAAGAGGTACAATGATGAGGGAGCCGATGAACTCGTTTTTCTCGATATAACTGCTTCTGCTTATGGAAGAGAGACAATGGTAGATGTCGTTGAAAAAACGGCTGAACAAGTTTTTATTCCCCTCACAGTCGGAGGAGGGATAAAAAGCCTTGAAGATATAAACAAAATGCTCTCAGCTGGAGCTGATAAAGTTGCAATAAACACAGCTGCTGTGAAAAATCCGGAAATAATAAGGCAGGGTGCTGAAATATTTGGAAGTCAGTGCATAGTAGTGGCAATAGATTGCAGGAGAAATTACGACCTTTCGTTGGCTGAAAACTTAATTGAAGTTAACGGAAAGAAGTGCTGGTACGAAGTGGTCATATACGGTGGAAGAAAACCTGTTGGGATTGACGCCGTATCTTGGGCTAAGAGAGTAGAAGAGCTTGGAGCGGGGGAGATACTGCTCACTTCGATGGAGAGAGACGGTACGAAAGAAGGATTCGACATACCCATAACGAGAAGAATAGCTGAGGAAGTTTCAATACCAGTAATAGCTTCGGGAGGTGCTGGGAAAAAGGAGCACTTTTACGAGGGTTTTGTTAAAGGAAAAGCTGATGCTTGCTTGGCAGCGAGTATATTTCACTACAGAGAGGTTGAAATAATGGAAATAAAGAAGTACCTAAGAGAAATGGGCGTTCCCGTTAGAATTTAATTAGATTTAAATTAGGAAGGTGGTATCTTGAAAATTTCAGAGTTTCAGAAAATGATACTCGAAATCTACGGCAGTAGAGACTCAAACAGAGGGGTAGAGAGGACCTTTCTCTGGCTTGTAGAGGAGATCGGAGAACTTGCTGAGGCTGTAAGAAAAAACGATAAGACTGCTATTGAGGAAGAACTGGCTGATGTAATTGCTTGGACAGTTAGTGTTGCAAATTTGGCTGGAATTGACGTTGAAAAAGCGATAAAAAAGAAATATCCCGGAGTATGTCCTAAGTGCAAGTCCTCTCCATGTACTTGTAAAGGTGGTGATGATGTTTCTTCTAACTGAAAAAGATGATATAAAAGATGGAATTGTTACAGACAAATATTTCATATGGACTGAAAAGATTCTTAGATATAAGGGTATAAATCCATATGTTGTAGCTGAAGTGACTTCGAGAGAGTGGGGAATTTTTTCCGGTCTTAACGATGTTTTAAAGCTTCTCGAGGGTAAAAAAGTGGACGTTTACGCAATGCCCGAAGGGTCAATATTCTATCCCGGAGAGCCAGTGTTGATTGTTGAGGGAAATTACCTCGAATTCGCTAAGCTTGAGACATCTTTGTTGGGATTTTTGTGTCACTCAAGTGGGATATCGAGAGCCGCTTTTAAAGCCAAATTCGCCGCTAAGGGTAAATCTGTTCTATCCTTTGGTACTAGGAGACAACATCCCGCTTTAGCTCCAGTAATCGAGAGAGCTGCTTGGATTGGAGGGGTGGATGGAGTTAGTAATTATTCTGCTGAAAAGTACCTTGGCATAAAAAGCGTTGGCACGATGCCCCACTCCCTTATCGTTTGCTTTGGCGATCAGCTGGAAGCTTGGAGAGCTTTTGACGAGGTTGTTGATGATAGCGTCCCGAGGATAGTTTTAGTTGATACTTACTGCGATGAAAAAAGTGAGGCTATTTTAGCAGTTGAAAATCTCAGAAGGGTTGACGGAATACGTTTGGATACTCCCTCCTCGAGAAGAGGTGATATAAGAGCAATAATAGAAGAAGTAATATGGGAATTAAAGTTGAGAGGAAAAGAAGTCAAAATAGTTCTCAGCGGAGGAATTGGATTTGAAGATATAACAAGACTTAGAGATATTGTTGATATCTTTGGTGTCGGTACTGCTATAGCTTGTGCAAAGCCTGTTGACTTCGCACTTGACATAGTTGAAAAAGAGGGAAAGGCTGTTGCTAAGAGGGGGAAGCTTGGAGGCAGAAAAACTATAATAAGAGATGGCGTAATCGACAGAATCGTTCCGGGTAGAGATGGAATTCACTTGAAAGTAATAGAAGAAGGAGAAATAACTGAAAAAGGTTTAAAAGCTACAAAAATTGAGACAGCAAGGGAACTCTCGCTAAAAACTATGAGAGAAGTAAGAAAGTTTTTCGAGAAAACGATTGAAGTTGAGACTTTTGCTAAATCTCCTCACGATACCGATTTAAAGCATCTTCTCTAACTCTCCATATCGTGTAAGCAAAAACGGCGGCACCAAATCCGTTGTCTATGTTGACGACTGCCACTCCTGAAGGACAGCTAAGTAACATTGAAAACAGAGCGGTAAACCCTTTTAGAGCAACTCCGTAACCGTTAGATGTTGGAACTGCTATTACTGGTTTATCTACTAAGCCTGCTACTACAGATGGTAAAGCTCCCTCCATTCCGGCAACTACTATAACGGCGACAGCTTTTGAAGACCTTATGCACTCTATTGGTTTTTTCAGTCTGTGCAATCCTGCAACTCCTACGTCATAAAACTTCTCTACTTTCATACCAAGAAACTCTGCTGTAAATGAAGCCTCTTCCGCAACAGGTATGTCCGAAGTTCCAGCTGAAAGTATTACTACATCGACATCTCTTTTACTTAATTGTTTTTCCCACTTCTCGTACTCTCCTTTTTTAAAAACTGCACAAACCTTAGCTCTTCTGTTTTCAATTACAACGAAATCTCTAAATTCGTCTCTTATGGCGTTGAAAGCTTCCTCGTAAACTCTTGTTATCATTACTCTCCCACATTTATTGAGCAATTCTTTTGTGGAGTAAACGATTTCTTCAATCGTTTTTCCTTCAGCTAAAATGACTTCGGGCTTACCTGCTCTATCAAACCTTTCAGAATCCACGTTTATTCCGAACATGGTAAAAATTGGTGGGTAAGCTAATAATTAAGCGTTCCTCAGCCTACCGTATAAGAAGTCGTCGTAAGCTGAGAGGTCGAAATACCCGTGACCGCTTAAGTTGAAAACTATGACTTTTTCTTCACCGCTCTCTTTTGCCTTTAAAGCTTCGTCTATTGCAACCCTTATTGCGTGGTTTGATTCTGGAGCGGGTACTATTCCTTCTGTTCTGGCAAACAAAACACCCGCTTCGAAAGTGGGTATCTGCTTTACAGCCTTAGCTTCTATTATGCCGTGTTTAACTAATAGGCTCATAGTAGGCGCATCTCCGTGGTATCTTAAGCCTCCAGCGTGAATTGGTGGAGGTATAAAATCGTGGCCAAGAGTGAACATTTTTAATAGGGGAGTTAAGCCTGCAGTATCTCCAAAATCGTACCTGTAATCTCCCTTAGTAAAAGTTGGACAAGCTTCTGGCTCAACTGCTATTAACTTTACTTCACCTTTCATAGCATCTCTAACGAACGGATAGCAAAATCCTGCAAAGTTACTTCCTCCTCCAACGCAACCTATCATTACGTCTGGTTTTTCCTCTGCAATTTCTAATTGTTTCATGACTTCTAAGCCTATAACCGTCTGGTGCATTAACACGTGATTTAAAACGCTTCCGAGAGCGTACTTGGTATTCTCATGAGTAGCTGCATCTTCTACAGCCTCGCTTATAGCTATCCCCAGACTACCGGGATTGTCCGGATCTCTTTCTAAGATGGTTCTTCCGCTTTTAGTTCTATCGCTTGGAGAAGGTATGACTTCTCCACCCCAAGTTTCCATTAGTATCCTCCTGTAAGGCTTTTGCTTGTAGCTGATCTTTACCATGTAAACAGTACACTTGATGTCGAATAGCTTGGTTGCGAAGCTCAAAGCAGAACCCCATTGTCCCGCCCCAGTTTCCGTTGTTAACCTTTCTATACCTTCTTTGGCGTTGTAGTAAGCTTGAGCTACGGCAGTATTGGGTTTATGGCTACCCGGTGGGCTAACACCTTCGTACTTGTAGTATATTCTTGCTGGAGTTTTCAAAGCCTCTTCAAGTCTTTTAGCTCTTATAAGAGGCGTAGGTCTCCACAACTTGTAAACTTCTCTAACTTCTTCTGGTATCTTTATCCACCTTTCTTCGCTCACTTCTTGCTTTATCAACTCTTTTGCAAATATTGGTTCTAAGTCCTCTGGTCTTAAAGGTTCTTTTGTCTCTGGATGTAGTGGTGGTGGTAATTTTTCTGGCAAATCAGGTAGTATGTTGTACCACTTCGTAGGTAAGTCCTCTTCGCTTAGCACTATTTTTCTTCCGGAGAACATGTGTTACGTACTTCATCAGGA
>JALSQI010000004.1 GCA_026985525.1 Archaeoglobaceae archaeon | reverse complement strand
TTTACCCCGCTTGCGGGGTTAGCATGGACTGAAGTTTTTTCTGTATTTCTGCTAACCTGTCTTTCAACCTTTCTTCCTGCCTTTTAAGAGTGCTTAGCCTTACTTCGTAAGTTTCCTTCTTTTCTTCTAAGTCTTTTATGACTTCTTCTTTGCTAACTTTAACCAATATGTTTCCTGTAACTTTGTAAACAGGCGCGTCGTCAGAAGCCTTTTTTACTTCGTTTAAAGCTTCTTCTACTTCTTTCAGCATCGCTTCTACCTGCATCCTCTGAGATACCACTGCCTGCAGTTGTTGTTGAACTTGCTGCATTTGAGCCACCATATTCTGAACCTGTGGCGGAAGTTCACCCATAACAATCACCTCAGCACGTCAATACACACCTTTATCAATCTGAGCCACGAGTTTACCCCGGCTCTTAGAGATTCACCTCTAAGCATTAGCGTGAGCGTATCCCTATCTAAATAAAGTTTTGCCTCTTCATTAAGTAATTCAACAGACAGTGCTTTGTAAACTATTTCTGCATCTCTTATGCTATCGAACTTAATCCTTGCAACGAATCCACCTTTCACGGGTAATCAACCTCATAACAACATCTCTATCGTACAAAAATTCAAGAAATATTTTTTCGTCTTTTCTTTTAACAAAAACTTTTTTTGGTGAATTAATACTCTCAGCAACTTTCTTAGAGAACTTCTCATCGACGCTTAGAGCATTGAAGTACCTTAGATATTTGGGATTAAATGGGAGTTTTCCGTAAAATACAGGAACTTCTCTATCCATTTTAACTTTCTTTACTTCTCCAGACGTAAAAGAAATGCTCAACACTTCCTCACAGTCGAACAACTTCAATATCGAAGGGTTTCCCTTCACTTCTTGAATTATTGCGTATTTTTTACCAAAGTCTTCAATTGGTTTTTTACCTCTTTGCATGTAATGCCAGTTAAAGAACCTCGAAATTACTTTTGCTAACCTCCTCGTTTTTCTGCTCGGCTTCCTCGAAGTCGTAAGTATCATAGTCAAAAATTAAAAATTATTTGTGAACTAAAACTGGAACTTTTGACCTTCTCGTGACAACATCAGTAGTACTACCGAGGATCATACCTTCTATAAATCCAAGTCCTCTCGACGCCATGGCAATCATAGTTACTTCCTCTTTTTCTGCAACTCTGAGTATAACTTTGTGCGGAGTGCCTTCGTCTATTAGCACTTTTACGTCAATTCCTGCTTTTTCCAGTTCTTCTTTCGCTTTTTTAAGCATTTCCTCACCTTCCTTTTCATTTTCTTTGTCTTTTTCTTTTACGTGTAGTATAATTACATCTCTGCCTCCCGCAATAGCCGCATCTTTAACGCATTCAACAACTTTTGCTGAATGCTCAGATAGATCGTGGGCGTATAAGATTTTCTTAAACATTTTTTCCTGTCTTTTCCCATCTTTTACGAGTAAAACGGGTCTATCAGCTTTTCTTATAACACCTTCGCTCACGCTACCAAGCAGTATTTCTTTTAGTCTGCTCTTACCTCTTGAAGCGAGCATTATTGATGAAACGTTTTCCTTTTTTGCAGCTTTTACTATTTCGTAAACTGGCTCTCCTACGGGTAAGGGATGAACGAATTTTGCTTTTACACCTTTTCTCTCAATTTCTTTAACTAATTCTTCGAGTTTCTCTATGGATTCTTTTTCTTCAACCTCTATCCAAGCGTCTATGTCAAATCCAGCAACGGAACCAAATTTTGCAGTGTTTATAACTCTGATCAGAATGATTTCTTCACACCCAGCCCTTTCCAACTCTTCAACTCTGTTTAGCATAGATAGAGAACAATCAGAGAAGTCAACAGCCATCATCACTTTTTTAAAACACATATTTAAACTTTTAAAGCTAAAAACTATTTAATTTTTTTGTTCACGAATTTTAATGTTTTGTTGCGTTTTGACAATAGGCTAAAATAGTCCTTGGATTAAACTTTGAACGTGTACAGAATAACTGTTAGAGGAATTGTACAGGGAGTAGGGTTTCGTCCTTTCGTTTACAGAATTGCTAAATCCATGGGGCTGAAAGGTTACGTGAAGAATACTGGAACTGGATGCGTGGAAATAGTAATCGACAGAAACGTGAAAGAGTTCATCGAAAGGTTGAGAAGAGAACTACCTCCAGTAGCAAATCTACAAGAAGTAAACGTGGAAGAGATAGAAGCAGAGCAATTTAAAGACTTTAAAATAGTGAAAAGCGGTGGTAAAAAAGGTAAGCTCTCGTTACCACCTCCAGACATAGCCGTTTGCAAAGATTGTATCAATGAGGTTTTTAACGAAAAAGACAGGAGATACATGTACGCGTTTACTTCTTGTACAAATTGCGGTCCAAGGTTTTCCGTAGCTTTAAGATTACCTTACGACAGAGAAAACACGACTTTTTCAGAATTCCCCATGTGTGAGGATTGCTTAAAAGAATACTGGAACGTTGAAGACAGGAGGTATTACGCTCAAACCATAGTCTGTCCAAAGTGTGGACCTGAATACAGGCTTTTAAATAAAGAATTAATCGCTTCGGGTGTTGAAGCGATAAAAAAAGCAGCTAAGTTAATAGACGAGGGTAAAATTGTCGCGTTGAAAGGCGTAGGTGGTTTTCACATTGCTTGCAAAGTAGAAGATGAAGTCGTTTTCAACCTTAGAAAGAGATTGTCAAGACCACAGCAACCGTTTGCAGTCATGGTTAGAGATGTTAAAACAGCTGAAGAAATAGCTTACATTAGTAAGGAAGAAAAAAAGGCTCTTGAAAGCTACGCTAAGCCAATAGTAGTTTTAAAGTCTAAAAAAGAGCTAAAAGCCGTAGCTCCGGGTCTGAATACTGTAGGCGTTATGTTGCCATATACGCCTTTACATCACATAATATTTTCTTTCATGAAAAGTAATGTTATCGTTATGACTTCCGCAAACATGCCGGGGGAGCCTATGTTCATAGACGACGAAATAGTTGAAAGCGGTTTGGCTGATTACTACTTAACTCACAATTTAAGAATAGCAAACAGAATCGACGACTCGGTTGTAAAGTTCGTTGGCAGGAAAAAAATGATAATAAGAAAGTCGAGGGGATTTATACCCGACAGAATACAAGTTCCACTAAAAGACGTTGAAGCTATTGCACTCGGAGCTGAGCTTTACAACTCTATATCCGTTCTCAAGGATAGCTATATTATCCAGTCTCAGTACATAGGAAACACTGGAAATTTTAAGACGTACAAAGAGTTCTTTTGTAAAGCCTTCGAATTTTGGTTAAGTTTTACTAAGTTAAAACCAGAAGTCGTTCTTTGCGACATGCATCCAATTTACAACACGACTACGTTCGCTGAAAGTTTGCCTTACGAAGTTTTAAAAGTTCAGCACCACTTCTGCCATGCTTTGTCAGTCATGGCTGAAAGAGGTATAAAAAGAGCTGTTGCAATAGCTGTTGACGGTGCTGGCTACGGTTTCGATGGGAAAACTTGGGGATGTGAAGTGCTGTGGCTCGATTTAGACGGAGAATTTGAGAGAATAGCAAGAATGGAGTACATACCACTTCCGGGAGGTGACAAGGCTACTGAGTATCCGGGAAGAATACTGTACTCCTTAGTAGATGTAGATATGGATTGGAAGTCGTTGAACGTAAACCCCGATTTGATAGATTTTCAGCTTAAGAAAAAAGTTAACATCGCTGAAGCTTCTTCGGCAGGAAGGTACCTCGACGTTTGCTCAGTATTATTAGGTGCGTATCGCAGAAGAACTTATGAGGGAGAGGGTGCAATGAAATTAGAGTCTATTGCTTTAAATGGAAATAGGGAAGTTGCGGAGATGTGGCTTAGAGATAATCCGGTGAAGATAAAAAGGAGCGTAGAAAAAGCTGTTTACAGCACTCCTTTTGAGGGGTGTAAAGTTAAAGAGAGGGAAGTTAAAGTAATAGAAATTAGGGACGTAATAGCTTCTGCAGCCGAAGATTTGAAGAACTTAAAGCGAGAAGATTTAGCATTGGCTTTAACTCTCTACTTATCAAAAGCTCTATCTGAAGTGGCTGTAGAAGAAGCTATATCGAGAAATTCTTGCATAGTTATGAGTGGAGGAGTATCCTACAACAGCATAATAACGCCGGAAATCGCTAAAAATGCTAAAAATTCTGGAGTGGATTTCTATACCAACGAGCTGACAGCTGCCGGAGATAATGGAATTAGCGTAGGGCAGATATACTCTTTAATGGTGAAACGATGAAAGTTTACGTTTTGAGGCTTGGACACAGAGAGAGTAGAGATAAGAGAGTATCAACTCACGTGGCTTTAACTGCAAGAGCTTTCGGTGCCTGCGGGATATACTTCGACAGAATAGACGAAAAACTGTTCGAAAGTATAAAAGACGTTTGCGAAAGGTGGGGTAGCGATAACGGGGAGTGTAAATTTTTCGTTTCTACATGTAATTGGAGGAAAATGCTGAAAGAATTTTCCGGCTTAAAAGTTCACCTAACAATGTACGGCGTACCTCTCGTAGAAAAGCTGGAAGAAATAAAGAGGGTAGAGGAGGTTTTGGTAATTGTTGGTGCGGAAAAAGTACCTGCAGAAGTTTACGAGCTCGCCGATTTAAACGTAGCAGTTGGCAATCAACCTCACAGCGAAGTGGCAGCGATAGCTGTTTTTTTGGATAGGGTCTTGGAAGGTAGAGTGTTCAACCTAAAATTTAAAGACGCTAAAATCAGTGTCATACCTCAGGAAAGAGGTAAAAAAGTTAAACTTCAAAGCACTCACTCGGCTGAAGAATTTTAACTTCCACGTCTGGGCAAGTCTTCTTTACAAGCTCTCTGAATTCTTCTGGATTTGCAGATATAACTGGAAAAGTTCCGTAATGCATAGGGACAACTACTTTTGGTTTTATTAGCTCTACTGCTTTCACCGCTTCCCTTATCCCCATAGTGTACCAACCGCCTATTGGTAATAGAGCTATATCCGGTTGGTATAGTTCTCCAATCAACCTCATATCGTAAAACAAACCTGTATCCCCTGAGTGATATATTTTAACTCCGTCCATTTCTATTACGAATCCAGCAGCACACCCGGCACTTACAATTTCTCCATCCACTTCAACGTCTGCTGAGTGTAAGGCTGGAGTCATTGTAAATAGCACGCCTTCAACTTCCGCAGTTCCGCCGATGTTCATACCAACAGCGTTTTCACCTATGATTCTCGAAAGCTCGTGAATGCAGACTATCGGGCAGTTGTTCCTCTTAGCTATCTCAACTGCGTCTCCTAAGTGATCTCCATGCCCGTGAGTTACTGCTATAACATCAGCTTTTATCTCGTGAGGCTTTACGGGAGATGTCGGATTTCCTGAAATGAAAGGATCTATTAGCACAGTTTTGCTACCTTCTATCAAAAATGCTGCATGCCCCAACCAAGTGATTTTCACGTTCTCACCTCCTGCC
>JALSQI010000003.1 GCA_026985525.1 Archaeoglobaceae archaeon | reverse complement strand
AACTCTCTTTTTCTCTCTAAAACGTTTGTTATGTTAGTGTTAAATACTTCTGCAAACGATAGAGATACGCCGAACATAACTGAAAAGAGAAAGAACGTGTACATCATACCCATCATTTCTTCCATGTTTTTCTTAGCCCTCTTCATTGAAACTACTGAACCAAATTTTTTCAATTCAAACTCGTTACCACCTTTTACTATTACGTAATTTGGTTTGAATCCAAGCTTTTCAAGTTCTTTCAAACTTGCGTAGCAGGAAGGAACTAAGGGTTGCTTTACGATTTTGTAAACTTTAAATTCGATGTAGCCTTTCTTTGTAAGTGCTTTTACGTATTCTCCTTCTGATATGCTTAGATTTCTCGCTATGGATTCGGGAATTATTAACCCCTTGGTTGGAGGAAACAGCTTTTTGCCTTCCATGTCGTATATGTTGTAGAGGTTTTGAACAGGTAAGCCTATTATTTCACTTTTCTTAACAATTCCATTTCTTTTGATTACTATCCAAGTTTTTACAATAGGGTAAGCTTCGATTACGTCTTTTAAAGATTTTATTGCTGATAAATTGGAAGTTTTGACCTCGTAATCGAAAGTCTGTATTTTGTTGAACTGCAAGTTTATCATGTTTTCAGTCGAATCTAACATTGCAATTGAAGTAGCTATTAACATGACTGCCATTGCTACGCCAAAAAGAGAGTACAGAGACCTTTTGGGGTTTCTGAAAACGTTTTTTATTGCCATCCTCGTTAGAGGAGAGAGTATAGAAATTCTTTTGATCTTCTTCACTGTTTTTCCAACATCTACTGTTTTCATTGCTAATGCTGGCTCAATTTCCGCCGCTTTTTTAGCAGCAGAAAAACCCGCTATTGCGGGAGTTAATACTCCAGCGAGTATAGAAATTAGTGTTACGTCTGGATAAATTTTTAAAACGCTGTACGGCAGATTTAACAGCTCTATGTACGACTTAGTCATGCTGGCAGAAATTGCATAGCCAGCTATTATTCCTGGTAGAGTTCCAACTAAGCCTATAAGCAGTGAATAGTATATGTAATGAGCGATAACAGTTCTCTTAGAGTAGCCTATAGCCCTCAACACAGCTATAACTCCTCTCTGCTCCATTACTATTCTCGATAACAAGACGTAGGCTGATAGGATTGCGACGATTAACAGCATACCAGGAAACATTATTGCTATTTCTCTAAAACCTTCTAAGTCCATTTTTAAAAGTTTGTAACTCGGCTGATCGGCTCTCTTGTATATGCTTTTTAAATTTGGCCCTAATATTTCTTTAATTCTGTTGAAAACTTCGTCAACGTTGCTTGAATAAACTCTAACGTGCACTTCGTTTACTTTACCCTTCATTCCAGTTATCTTCTCCATAATATGGTAGGGTACGAACACTACCCCAAAATCTTTTGGCGTTGAAAACTCGTTTTCTGTTAAAAGAATATATTCTGGACTGCAAGCAGTACCAGTAACTCTTAATGAGTAAGTTTTTCCATTTAGCTTTACTTTCAAGACCTCTCCTACGCAAATATCGTTTAACTTTGCAAACTTAGCTAACAACAACACTCCGTTTTCCTCATACCTCCCCTTAACAATGTAAACTCTATCGACGGGTGAATTTTTATCAATAGATACCAATTTTAAGTTGACTTCCCTTCCATTTACTTCAGTAGTCGCATAAGCTGTTAACCTACCAACTGCAACGACTCCGGGAATAGATTTTATCTCTTCAACCACATTTTCTGGTAGTGGATTAAAAGTAGCGCCTATGTCTTCAAAATTCGTCTGAGCATAAAACTTTTTGTAAGTAGAACCTATGTTTAAGTAGGATGAATAAAGACCGCTGAAAAGAGATATCCCAAGGAAAACTAAAAAAGTTACGGCTAAGAATTGCCACTTCTTTGCTTTTACATCTCTAAAAATTTTTAAAGTAAGCGTTTTCATTTTTTACCAACTCAAATCTTCTGGTTCTACTGGATTTTCAACCTCCTCAACTCTAAAAACCATACCATCTCTAAAGTGTATAACTCTATCTGCCATCTTCGCTATTGCGGCGTTGTGAGTTACCAAAACAAAAGTAGTTTTTTCTTCTCTGTTTATTCTTCTCATAACTCCCAACACTTTTTTCCCAGTTTCGAAGTCTAAGTTACCAGTTGGCTCATCCCCAAGTATGAGGTCTGGTTTTTTAACGAGAGCTCTTGCTATTGCAACTCTTTGCTGTTCTCCACCACTCATCTCCGAAGGCAAGTTATCCGCTTTTTTGCCAATTCCGACTATTTCTAAAACCTCTTCAACGTCTCTTGGATTTTTTACGAGTTCGGCTGCAAGCTGAACGTTCTCTTTTGCTGTTAGAGTTGGAATTAAGTTGAAGAATTGAAAAATAAATCCAACGTTCTCTCTTCTGAAAAATGTCAATTCCTCTTCGCTTAGTTTTGATAAATCCGTTTTTCTGAAGAGGACTTTTCCTTTACTAGGTTTATCTATACCTCCTGCAATGTTGAGCATCGTTGTTTTTCCACTACCAGAAGGGCCCAAAACTACGACGAATTCTCCCTCTTTAACGCTGAGGTTAACACCTCTGAGGGCGTGAACTTCTACACTGCCAGTTTTGTACGTTTTCCATACATCTATTAACCTCAAGATCTCCATTTCCTCATCACCCAGTAACCGAGAACTATCAAAGGAATTATTAGCAAGTAAGAGTAATTACTCGACGAGAACACGTATATCGTAAAAGTCTGGTTTACCTCGTGCCTCCTCATAGCTGAGTCAAGATACTTAATTTCAGCTGTTATGCTGTATTTTCCAGCTTTCTCTGCAATTAAAGCAAAAGTAGAAGTTGCAGAATCCCCGCTCTTCAAAGAACCTATGAAGTAAGTGTCTCTACCCTTTAATCCGTTCGGCAATATTAGTTTGACTTCAACACCCTTAGCAATTCCTTTCCCGCTGTTCTCTACAGCCAAGTTTAGAGTTAGCTTTCCAGTAGTAGGTCTATCTGGAATTGTATAGACTCCAGATACGTCGAGGTGTGGCATGTTTATCGGAAAAACGTACAGATTGTAGCTGTAATTCCAACTGTATCCGTCGCATTTAACTTTAACTATTAGTTTCTTTTCGCCAGATACGTTTTTTTCTGTTTTGAGGTACATCTTTGCCGTTTTTACTTCATTTCTCCCTATGTCTCCAAGGTAGGCGAAGTTATCCCCTCTAAAACCTTTTGGTAAAATCAATTTTAACTGTACGTTTTTAGCCTTAGTCTCACCAGCATTCTCTACAGATAAATTAAGTGTAAAACTCGAATCTGAATATATCTTTGGGGATGTAAGGCTTATTACTAACTCAGGTTTACCTATGACTTTATAGCTAAAAGGTAGAGAAAATTCGTAGTAATTTTCGAAGCTATCGTAACAGCAAATTTCGAGTTTTGACGGATAACTACCAACTTTAGCACTCTCGTTCATAAAAACTTTGTAGCTTAGAGTTTTTACCTCCCCACTTTTCCATTCTTTAAACACCCTTACACCGTTAACTGGCAATCCGATAAGCGTTACTTTAACGTTTTTGGCAATTCCACCTGAATTCAAAACTTCTACGTTTAACTCTCCACTTTTTCCCGGAGCGATGTAGCTCTCAACTTTGACTATCTCAAACTTTGGTTTTTCAGTTACAATTATTTCTTTTATACATTTAACGTAGCGACTCGTGTAACTTCCGTTGTAAACGGAATAGCTGAGCAAAACTTCTTGAGAGTAAACTCCCGGCTCAGCTTTAACTTTAAACTGAAAAGTTGCGTTTCCACTAAAACTCCCGACGTCAACAGCTTTGTTAACTAAGCCTGTAAGTAAAATGTTCGCATTGTATATAGGCGTATCTGAACTTACTGTTACGGATAAAATAAAGTTACCAGCAATAGGTTTTTCGGGTATAGTTTTAACGTAAACGTTTACGGCGTTTGCGGGGGTAACAATAGCAATAAAAATAGCAATAAAAATAAAAAATGCTAAAACCAATGAAAAAGTTTTCATAACTTTTCACCCAAGTATTCTTTTGGAGCTTTTTCGAACGGTCTTAAGTATTTCTTTAGAATTTCAGGTATTTCTACTCTTCCATCTTCGAGTTGGTAATTTTCTATTATTGCAGTTATTGCCCTAGTAGTTGCTATTGCAGTCGAGTTTAAAGTGTGAACGAAACCTTTGCTTGGTTTTCCTTTCTCTTCTGCAAACCTTATGTTTAATCTGTAGCTCTGCCAGTCGGTACAGTTGCTACACGAAACCATTTCTCTATACTTGCCTTGAGCCGGCATCCACGCTTCTAAATCGTACTTCTTCGCTGCGACAACCCCTAGGTCACCAGTACATATGTTGACTATTCTGTATGGAATTCCAAGACCTTGCCAGATTTCTTCAACGTTTTCGAGTAACTTTTCGTGCCAATCCCAACTCTCATCTGGTAAACAAAAAACGAACTGCTCTACTTTATTAAACTGGTGAACTCTGAAAATTCCTTTAGTATCTTTTCCATGAGCTCCAGCTTCTTTTCTAAAACATGGACTAACTCCAGCGTATAGTAGTGGCAAATCTTTTTCAGCTAAAACTTCGTTCATATGCATTGCAGCGAGTGGATGCTCCGAAGTAGCTATTAGGTATAGGTTTTCTCCTTCTATTCTATATATCACGTCTTCGAAATCTGAAAGAGCCGTTACCCCTTCGTACGCTTCTCTTCTCATCATGTATGGTGGACATACTATTGTGAAGCCTTTTTTTGACAAAAAGTCAAGAGCGTAGGAAGTTAGAGCAAAGTCGAGCCATACGAGATCGTTTAACAGGTAATAAAATCTAGAACCAGAAACTTTTGCCGCTCTTTCTAAATCAGCCCAGCCAAACATTTCTACGGCATCTGCATGACCAATCGGTTTTTTGTCGATGAGAGTAAAATCGACCCTGCCAAGAGTTTGCTCTTTAAAAGCCTGTAAATACTCTTTGTAAACCTTTGGCTTTCCCCAGAATTTAACAGGAACGTTCTCACTTTCGTCTTTTCCAACAGGTACGCTTTCGTGAACTATGTTGGGTATCGAAAGGAGAATAGTTCTCAATTCTTCTTCGAGTTTTTTTAGCTCTTCTTCTTTTGCTTTTATTAAATTAGATAGCTCTTTGGCTTTTTTTACTAACACTTCTCTTTCTTCTTTGCTTGCTCTTCTTATTTCTACTGAAAGCTTGTTTCTTTCATGTCTCAAAGAGTTGAGTTCGTGGTATTTCTTTCTCCACTCTTTGTCGAGTTTTATAGCTTTCTCAACTACTTCTAAGCTTTCTCCTCTCTTCTTTTGAGATTCAATAAGAATTTCGGGATTTTCTCTGAGAGCTTTAAGTATGCTCCACATAACTCCAAATACAAATTTACCGTTTTAAAGACTTAATGTTAAAATTATTTGTAATATTTTAAATTTTTTATTGTTATATTAATTTAGCAATTTTTTA
>JALSQI010000002.1 GCA_026985525.1 Archaeoglobaceae archaeon | reverse complement strand
ATCAGCATCGTAATGAGTGTATATGTGAACGCTTTCAGCTTTTCTTATTAACTCAGCTGCCTTAACTGCTTCAACTCTTAGCATGTCGAGCATAGATTTAGCGTTACCCTCTCAGTTTTAACTCTTATCGCTCAGGCTAAAATTAAAAATACTGATTAAATTTCTATACAGAAAAATATTTTACTTATATTAAAATTACTACCACTTCTTGTAGGGTAAAAACTTCCCGTTAAAAGTTATTATAACTCTATCTCCTTTTGGATCTTCCTGCTTCTTTATATCTATCGTGAAGTCTATCGCACTCATTATTCCATCTCCAAACATTTCGTGAATAATTTCTTTTATTACTATTCCGTAAACCTGAATTATCTCGTACAGCCTGTAAATTGTCGGATCTCTTGGAATGTCTTCTAAAATCTTTCCTCTATATGGTGGTTTTGTGAGCTCTTTTACTATATTTTCATCAAGGTCTAACAGTTCTTTGAGTTTTTCTGCCTCCTCCTTAGATGCTGTCGCTTGCCTGTAAAATAGTGCAGCAACTCACACAGGATTTCTACCCAACTCTTTTGCAATTTGTTCAAATGTTAAACCCTTTCTCTCCTTCGCTTTAAGCAATTTCTCTGTTACATCATTCATACCTTTGAAACAATAACTTGAGTTAAAATTTTTTAGGATTATTTCAGAAAACTTATGATTCTGCTCGGTAATTGCTTAGTGATTATCTATGTATTTACAATTATCTATATAAAGAAAAATTATTAAATTTTTTATATAAATTATAATTATAAATTAAATTATAAAGACAATAAATCAGAATAACGATTAACGAAGTTTAAGAGTTACATTATCGTGCAGTAAAGACCGTGTGTTAAGAAATCAAGATAACTTAAAAAAGTATAAATTACGATAAATCTTCATAAGTATTGTTGAAGTTTTAGCGGAGGTGAAGTTTTGAAAATCATTGATACAGTTTGCCCGTACTGTGGTGTTGGTTGTGGTGTTGGTTTAATTGTTGTAGATAATAGAATAGTGGGTGTGGAGCCAACAAAATTTCATCCTGTAAATGAGGGTAAGTTGTGTATAAAAGGCAGGTATTGTTTTGAGTTTGTTCATAGTGAAAACAGGTTAAAAAAGCCCTTAATAAGAAAAAATGATAAATTTCAAGAAATTGCATGGAATAAAGCAATTTCAATAATTGCTGAGATGATTAAAGAATATAAGGATGAAATTGGATTTTTTGCTTCTGCAAAATGTACAAATGAAGAAAACTATGTTCTTCAAAAGTTTGCAAGAGTCTTAGGCACTAACAACATCGATCACTGCGCAAGACTTTGTCACGCTCCTACTGTTGTAGGTTTAGGAGAAGCATTTGGCTCCGGTGCTATGACTAATTCGATAGAAGATATTGAGGAGTCTAATTGCATATTGTTGATTGGTTCAAATACTTTTGAACAACACCCTTTAATAGCAAGGAGAATATTGAAGGCTAAAGAGAACAACTCTAAAATTATAGTGGTTGATCCAAGAAAAACACATACAGCAAGGTTTGCAGATGTATTTCTTCAGATATATCCCGGAACGAATGTTGCCCTCTTAAACGGAATTATGAATGTAATATTGAAGGAAGGATTATACGATTATGAATTCATTAAAAAACGAACAAAAGGATTTGAAGAATTTGCAAAATCTATAGAAAAATATACACCTGAATTTGTTTCAAAAATTTGTGGTATTAACTCTGAATTGATTGAAAAAGCTGCAAGAATGTATGCTGAATCAGATAAGTCTTCAATAATCTATTGTATGGGTGTAACTCAGTTTAGTCATGGTTCAGATAATGTTAAAGCTTGCTGTAATCTTGCATTACTAACTGGAAACGTAGGAAAACCCGGAACAGGTGTTAATCCGTTAAGAGGGCAAAATAATGTTCAAGGAGCGTGTGACATGGGGGCTTTACCGGACGTTTTTCCGGGTTATCAGAAGGTTACGGATAAGAATATACGGAAGAAGTTTGAAGAAATCTGGAAGTACGAATTGAATGGCGATGTTGGTTTAACAGTTACTGAAATGATTAACGAAGCTGGAAAAAGTATAAAATTCTTATATATAATGGGTGAGAATCCAATTGTTTCAGATCCGGATGTGAATCATGTTAAAAAGTGTCTGAAGAAATTGGATTTCTTAGTAGTTCAAGATATATTTCTTAGTGATACTGCGGAGTTTGCAGATGTAGTATTACCAGCTTGCTGTTGGGCTGAAAAGGATGGAACTTTTACGAATACTGAAAGGAGAGTTCAGTTGATAAGAAAAGCTGTTGAGTTACCTGATGCTTTACCGGATTGGGAAATAATAAAAATGGTTGCTAAGGAAGTTGGGCTAAGAGGTTTTAATTATTCATGTGCTGAAGAAATATTCAACGAAATTAGAAAAGTCACACCTCAGTATGCGGGTATTACTTACAAAAAATTAGAAATAAATGGAATACAGTGGCCCTGTCCTACAGAAGATTATCCCGGAACGCCAATTCTACATACTGATAAGTTCGCAACATCCGATGGTTTGGGTAAGTTTACTATAGCAGAATACAAAGAACCTTTTGAAAAGCCAGATGATGAATATCCTTTTATTTTAACAACTGGTAGAATAATATTTCACTACCATACTGGAACTATGACAAGAAAAAGTGAGCATTTAAAAGGAGAGATTAACGAATGTTTTGTTGAAATCAATTCAGAAGATGCCAAGGAATTGGGAGTAAAAGATGGGGGTCGTGTTAAAGTAAAATCAAAGAGAGGAGAGATTTTTGCAAAAGTTAGGATTAGTGATATAAAAAAGGGAGTAGTTTTCATTCCTTTCCACTTCGCAGAATCTTCAGCAAATAAGCTTACAGTTTGTGCTTTAGATGAAAAGTCCAAGATTCCTGAACTTAAGTTATGTGCAGTTAAAATAGAGGTGGTTCGATGAGTAAATACGTTTTAGCTTGGGCAAAAGATGAAAAAATAAGGGAAAAAGGGAGATTTGGTGGATTTATAACATCCTTATTGAAATTTATGCTTGAAAAAAATATTGTTGATTACGTTTTAACTGTAAAAAAAGGTGAAAATTTTAAATATACTCCAATATTAACTTCTAATCCTGAAGAAGTCGTAGAATGTTCTGGATATATAATATATGCTACACCAAATATCGCTAAGCTTGCAATGAATGTTAAAGATAAGATTGCTGTTGTTTGCAAACCTTGCGATGCAAGAGCGATAATAGAATTAGCAAAGAGAAATCAAATAGATATAGAAAATATATTTATGATTGGGCTGGAATGCTATGGAACATTTTTACCAATGACACTTGAAAAAATACTTAAAAATTTAAAAATACAAAAAGAAGACATTAAAAATATTGAAATAGTAAAAGATGAACTTTCAGTATTTATAAAAAATGGAGATACAATCAAAACAAAGTTAGAAGAGCTTGAAAAAATGGGGCTAAGTATAAGAGAAAACTGCAAGCGTTGTGAATTTATAATTCCAAGAATGTGTGATTTGGCTTGTGGTAGAAGTACTGAAGACAAGACTACATTTGTTGAAATATGTTCTAAAAAAGGAGAAAAGATAATTAAAAAAGCACTTGAACACAACATAGTTGAACTTAAAGGAGTAAACGAAGCAGAAATAAAAGCAAAAGAAGAGGAAGAAAAATTTGCAGTAGATATGGCTAAAAAATGGCAGAATTACTACTTTAAAAATGAATCTCTTGAAGAGAGAAGAGATTTTTGGTTTGGAATGTTTAATAGATGTATAAAATGTTATGCATGTAGAGACGTTTGCCCGATATGTTACTGTATTGACTGTATATTAAATCCATGGAGACCATTAATAGAGGGTGGAAAGGTACCTCCAAGCCCATCTTTCCACATAACGAGAATTATACACGTAGCAGAATCATGTGTAAATTGCGGTCAGTGTCAAGACGTTTGTCCAGTTGAAATACCAATATCCAGAATTATGCACAAGTTAAATAAAGATGTTCAGGAAAAGTGGGGATACATACCCGGAATAAGCTTGGATGATAAACCCCCAACACTACGCTAAGCACAACCAAAAATTAAAAATACCTTTCAGTTAAAATTAACAACGAGCCCGGGTAGCTCAGCTCGGGAGAGCGTGCGGCTGAAGACCGCATGGTCGCCGGTTCAAATCCGGCTCCGGGCACCATTTTACACTCTTTTGAGGTGGTACAATGAAAGCTGTGGTTCTCGCATCGGGTCAGGGTTCAAGGATTGGCTATAAAACTAAACCTCTGCTAAAAGTTGCGGGAAGGAGAATTGTTGACAGAACGATAATACTATTAAAACAGCACGTCGAAGAGTTTATTTTCGTAGTTAGACAGGATAACGACGAGTTAGAAAAACATCTGGAAAAGAATTGGAAAGGTAAAATAAATTACAAAGTAGTAAAAAATCCAGTTCCAGAAAGAGGAAACGGATATTCTTTTTTTCTCGCCAAAAATGCAGTAGGAAATTCAAAGTTTGTGCTTACCATGGGTGATCACGTTTACTCAAAGGAATTCGTGGAAAAGGCAGTAAAACTCGAAGGATTGATAGGTGATTTCAAACCGAAATACGTTGATGTGAGTGAAGCCACAAAGGTAAAAGTCGAAAAGAAAAGGTTGAAAGATATAGGAAAAAATCTAAAAGACTTCGATTGCGTAGATACTGGCTTTTTTGTTTTAGATAACAAAGCTTTTGAAGCGGCAGAAAAAGTTGCAGAGAGAAAAGAAGTAGTAGAATTGTCTGAAGTTATGAAGGAATTAAAGCCCGTTGTAAGTGAAGTTTCAGGCGAGTTCTGGATGGATGTGGATACCTCAGATGATTTAAAAAAAGCAAAGAAGTTGCTGGTAAAACTGAGCGTTAAAGGTAAGGGGGATGGTTTAATTTCGAGAACGATAAACAGAAAGATATCCACTAAAATTTCGGAATTTCTTGTTGATTACGTAACACCAAATCAAGCCACGCTCTTAGCTTTTTTCGTTGGAATTCTATCTGCTTTTTTAGTCTTTTTGAACATAGGTTTAGCAGGAGTAGTTTATCAGTTTAGCTCGATATTGGATGGGATTGATGGAGAAATAGCGAGAGCATCTTTAAGAACTTCGAAATTTGGAGAATGGATTGATTCAATACTTGATAGATACGTGGACTTTGCTTTTTTGCTTGCTGTTGCTATTTACGCTTGTAGAGAGGCAACGTCAACGAAACTTCTGATAATATCGATGTTTGCTTTAATTGGATGCGTTATGGTCAGCTATTCGACCGAAAAATTCAAAGCTGCTTATGGTTTTAGTGCTTACGTTTTGAAAGAAATGAAGTATTTATTTGGAAAGAGAGACGAGAGAATATTTGTTGAAATGATTTTTTGTTTGCTTAACATGCCTGTAATCTTGTTATTGGCAATAGCCCTAATAGGAAATATTAGAGTTGCATCTACTATTGCAATAGTTTATAGATATACAAGAATTTCATAACGCTTACTTTAACAAAAATGTGGTGAACTCATAATTAAAAATTTAAATCCTAATTGAGATAGTACAATTGTGAGAGTTTTAGCTACGATATTAGCAGCCCTGATCGTATCTGGGATTCTCATGGGTTGCGTTAGCGAAAGCATATCGACTAATACAGATGAAAAAGGATGGCACTGTAAGTTTAATTCGGCTACTGGTGTTAGAGATATAGCATATCCAGTAAAAAAGGGTATGAACGTTACTTTTGTTGCGAACGTTTCTGGTGGGAGTTTACTAACGACTTTAATGTTAAATGGAAAACTCGTTTTTTACAAGTGGTTTAATAAATCGGGTGAGCGAGGTGTTGTCAACTATACTGTTAACTATACAATTCCTGAAACAGGAGTATGCATAGTTAAAATTTACATTAAAAATGCTACTGGAAATTTTGATTTCTTAATATGACTAAAGGGATTCGAGAATACTACTCATCTTGTTTACGTAATTTTTTATGTCTTCTAACTCTTTCTTCAAATCGTTCAAAATTCCGTAAGCGTCATCTCTAATTATTGCCCCGTATTGAGTCGGCTCTATTATCCCGGATTGCTCCAAAACTCTTAGAGAGTATCTGATCTTGTGTCTCGGCATATCCATCAGTTCTGCAAGCTTGAATATTCCTATTGGTTGATTTTCCATTACTGCCTGCAATACTTCGAGGTGTCTCAACGCTATTTCAGCTTCCTGTTTCAGCTTTTTTAACACCATGCCATTTGATAACCCGTCTAATATAAAATGTTTTTGAGTTTTTGGTTTCTCAGGGTAACGTTATATACTGGAAAAATACTCTAAGGAACATGTTTCCGACAAATCCCGCACAGCTAAAAAAGATGATGAAACAGATGGGCATAGACATAGAAGAAGTTCCAGCAGTGGAAGTGATAATAAGGACAAAAAACGAAGAGTACGTTTTTAAAAATCCAAGCGTAACTAAGATGTCGGCTAGAGGAGTTGAAACTTTTCAGGTAACGGGAAGTTACGAGATTAGAGAAATTTTGGAAATTAGCGAAGAAGACGTTTCTCTTATAGCTGAGCAGGCTGGAGTTAGCAAAGAAGAGGCGAGAAAGGCACTTGAAGAAGCTAAGGGAGATTTAGCAGAAGCTTTAATGAAATTGCAGGAAAAACATGAAAGTTGAATTGCCCTTAATTCTAAAAGACAACAGAGATAGTTTTTTGATCAGCGATTTGAAAGGGGAGTTGCACACTCACAAGGGAGTTATAGACCTCAGCGAAATTAAAGGAAAGAGTTACGGTGATGTTGTAAAAACGCATAAAGGTCACGCTTTCAAAATCCTGCCTTTTACACCGTCAGATTTCTTTAGGCACTTCAAAAGAGGAGCTACTCCAATAATGCCAAAAGACATAGGTGCAATTGTGGCTATGTGTGGATTAAAGCCAGACTCACTTATACTCGACGCGGGAACTGGAAGTGGTATGATCGCAGCCTATTTAGCTTACTTTAACAAATACGGCGAAGTAGTTACCGTTGAAAAAAGGGCTGAATTTGCAAAAATTGCGAGAGAAAACTTTAGGCTTGCCAAGCTTAAGAACGTACATCAAATAATAGGGGATGTACACGAAGTTGCTGAGGGTTTTAAAAAAGAATTTGACCTAATAGTGCTTGACATGAAAGATGACTACCTTTTTATACCATCTGCAAAAAAATTGCTGAAAGTTGGTTCGTACATAGCAGTTTACAACCCCTATATAGAACCATCGAGAAGAGTTTACGAAGTTATGAAAAAAGAAGGATTTACAGACTTAGAATGTTTTGAAATACTGAAAAACGATTACGAGTTCAAAAGAGTTGGAACGAGACCGTTAACGAGGGTTTGGCATACCGGATTCATAGTAATAGGTAGAAAGTGTTGAAATATAAGTAGATTGTTGGTTTAAAATTCTACACCGTAAACCTTTTCCACGTTTTTGACGCACACTTTTTCTACAAGTTTTTCGTCGAAACCAATTCTTAGCAACTCCTTAACTTTCTTTGGGACGGTTTTTGGTCCTAAAACAGCTCCGGGTCTCGCTGGATCGTCTATGTAGTCAGTTTCGAGTGTAAACCTATCTCCAATAGTTGCCGCTTTAATATGGTTATCGCCCATAGCTATTACGGAGGGAAATATCCCCACTTCTTCAAACTCGTCTATTTTCGGAGGTGCAAAGTGCTTCACTACTCTATAAAGTTTTATTTTTGCTTTTTTTGCCATTTCTGCTATCTCTTCTATGTTTTTTCTGCTGTAGCTTTCAGTATGGAGTTGTAAAGCACAATTAACGTCTCTCGCAACTTCAAAGGCGTGGAACATAACTTCATTGCTTAAATCCCACACCTCTCTGCTAACACTGTAGTGGGGTCTTCCACTCTTTATTGCAACAGCTTTACCTTCTTCAACGTACTTTCCTGCCAAGTCGAGCGCGTCCATCATTACTTCTGCTGCTTTTCTGTATCCAATCCTTTCCCCTAAGATCGTTATTTCTGCTGGATGAACACCAATTACTGCATAAGCCGTAACTATCTCGTTCGCCTCTTCAACCATTTTTATGTGTTTTTCAAAAATTTCTTTAAAATCTTCCCCTCTTTTTGGGTTTACGCCGTAGTTCTTGGACAGCAAATTAACTAAGAATACGTGAGTTCCTCCAGCTCTCTTGAACTCTTCTATAGCTTTAAGGCGGAGGTGCTTGTATATATGCATGTGATCGTCTGTTATTATCATATCAATCCCTCATTTTGATATATGCCTTTATAACCCTCACTCTCTCCACTTAGTCTGAAAAATACGAGTTGAACTATTCTTGCATTTTTCTTTATCCATACGCCTCTGTACACGGCTAATCCCACTTCACTCCTTCCCCTATAGCCAGCATCCCACACTGCAGTAAGAACGTTAACTCCACACCTGATCATAGTACTCCTTGGCCTAGCGAGAGCAGCAACATCGTTTGGTAAGTTTATTACTTCGTTAATTCTGGCTTTGTAAAACCCTTTCTCAAGGTATATCCAGTCGTTTTTAAATTCAAGCTCTTTTACTTTTGGTAGCACTCTTTCTTTATTGTCGAAATCTATTCTTCCTTCTCCGCTTAAAGAGTAGATGGAGTGCAGCGTACAATCAAAACCGTTCGGTTGCAATTGCTTTTCTAAGTCTATGTAGTTTTCAATTAACTTTTTTTCAAGTATTAGTTTTCTTATATCTTCCTTGCAAAGCATACTTCGAATTTCCCAGCAATTCTTTAACGTTATCGCTTCTTTTTAGTCATGAAATCCAAATAGTAAACGTCGTAACTATCGTAAGTTTTCATAATCCTCGCAAGCTTTACAGCTATTATATGTGCACACATACTCCTCGCCTTCAAGTTAAACTGAAAGTCCATGCATGTGCAAAAATTTCCTTCAACGACATACTCGTTTTCACCGACGACTACAAAAAAATCTTTGTATTTTTTTACTCTTTTTTCCTTTAAATAAAAAAATGCTTTTTCTCCTCGTTTTCCATAAGATAGTAATAGAGCTTTATATAGCTCGTAATTCAAACCTTTTTTTGCAGCTTTTATGACTTCATCGTTTAACTCAAACATCTTCTGATGAGTCTATTTCTGTTAAAATTATAGTGGCGTTTATCGCTTCTATACCGTCAAGCCAGTTTATAATTATGCTCTCTTCTGGAACTTCGAGCTCTTCGGGCAACTTCTCTCCCTTAAAAACTTTTGCACCCATCCTTGCTATTGTGTCTAAAGCCCCCTCTATATCTCCTTTCTGCTCTTTTTTCAAAGCGTCTTTAATTAATGCACTAAAATTCTTTTTGCTGACTTTTCCTTCAACGCAGTAAATTGCTGAGCGAATGACTGCTTTTAACCCTTCTCTGATAAACTCGAAAAATTCGTTTTTTATACTTTCTTCAAATTTGACATCACTCATCAAAATTTTTTCCATCTCTTTTAGCTCTTTTACAGCTTCTTTTTTCGTCAGCTCTCTGTCTTTTACAGCTCTTATAACGTTTAAGCACGCTACGACGAAATCGTCAACCATTCTATCAAATACAGTTAGAGATTCAGCGTCGTTTAAGTCAATGTCTGCGTCTCTTATTCTCTCAATCCAGTTGTTGAACCTTTCGATTGTGTAGTAACTCATCACTTCTTGCACTATTTTCAAAAGAATATAATGTTTTTGCCGTTTTTGAATTGTTCGAAAAAACAACAAGGTTTATATTACTGCTGAACGACATGCAGGCAAATGAGTTCACTCAGGTTGGAAGCCGAGAGTAAACTGGACGATGCTGAAGAACTAGCCGATAGAATTTTCAGAAACTTGATTTCGAAACACAGCGTTGAAGATTTGATGAAAATGATTTCTGGGAATAGGGACAAAAACTTGTTTCTCGTTGTTTCAAGAGACAGTCCGGGTGAAATGAACATCGTTGTAGGCGGTAAGTATTCCCGTGGTAAAGTTCTTGCAATACCGATTCCAAAGAAATTTGCAGTTCTTGAGCCTGATAAAAATTACTTTGAGCAAACTCTGAAAGCGAACATATTGTTGGCTGTAATGGGTGCAGAAGAAAAAGAGTTACATAGATAGGGATATATACTGCAATTCATTTCGAAAAATATATTTCTATGCTGATCGATATAGTTTATGCTTTCGTATTTGCTATTGCCAATAATAGCCTTTGTAATATCATTTGTAACCTCTCAAGCCGGAATTTCAGGTGCTTTTTTACTATTACCGGTTCAAATTAGTTTTTTAAATATTGTATCTCCAGTAGCAAGCTCAACTAATTTATTGTACAATGTGATTTCAATACCAAGTGGTGTTTACGGGTATTGGCGCGAAAAGAGATTATGTCTTAAATTGGCAGCATCCATTCTTTCTGGGACTATACCCGGTATGTTAACTGGAGTTTACTTGAGAGTTAAATACTTGCCAAGTCCTGAAAAATTCAAAGTTTTTGCGGGTTTTGTCTTGTTATATATGTCTTTTAGATTGTTGTATAAAACAGAAAGAAAGTCTAAGAAAAAAGTGAAATCAAATCTAAGTTTAAAGTTTAAGTTTGGGAAGGAGTACTACTCAGTAGAAATTTATAAACTGGTACCTGTTGCCTACATCATAGGTGTTGTAGCTGGAGCCTACGGAGTTGGAGGAGGAGCTTTTCTTTCACCATTATTGATCTCTATCTTTCAGTTTCCCGTTTACTATGTTTCTGGTGCTGTTTTACTTTCAACTTTCGTGACATCCATAATAAGTTGTTTTTATTACTCAAGTTTTGGATACTATCCAAACTTGATTGTTGGTTTAATGTTTGGTCTGGGAGGCATCTTAGGTATGTACACCGGTGCCAAATTACAGATTCGTTTTCCAGAAAAGTTTATAAGAACCTCTCTTGCATTGATAGTCCTGTTTATCGCAATTAAATACATACTATCTCCTTTCTTCCATCCATTTTCTTAACTTACAGAATGCACACACTTCTGCAGTTGTTACCTCCCCACAGATAGTACAATGTTTAAACTCTAAGTTGGTTTTTCTGTTTAAATATTTAGGCAAATTGGCTACAAAATTTCTTTTAAACCCCGGTTTCTTTTTTTCAATATCATATATTATCTCTTTCCAATCATCTTTTGGGGCATAGGGGCAATTGTCTTTTGTAAATGGTAATTCTTTACATAGGCAGTAAATAGCGTTCTCTCTTTCACTCATTAGATATAGGGGCTTCACTCTTGTAATTACTTTATCAAATCCCTCCATTCGCGGTAAAAATTTCGTACTCCATTCAAAATTTCCTGAAAGCCAGTTTTTAAAGAAGAAAACAATTATATCATCCAAGCAGTGGCCTGTTGCAACACAATCAAATCCATTTTCTCTTGCAAATTTATTCATTATGTATCTTTTTGCAGTACCACATACAGAACATTTCTTTTTTCCTGCTTTACTTAAATATATACCATACTCAGAAAGATTAACAACATTTAATTTTACATTTAACTCATTACACAGTTTTTTTACGTTCTTTAAAGAAACATCTGAATAATTTTCAATTTCTAAATTTATATAAAAAGCTTCTATTTCAATTTCTTTTGAAATAGTTTTTAATGCTGAAAGCATAGCAGCACTATCTTTTCCACCAGAAATGCAGACAAGAACTCTCTCTCCACTCTTAAAAACTTTATACTTTTTTACAGTTCTTTCCACCTGTTTTTCATAAAATTTAACAAAGCACTCTTTACATAAATTTAATTTGTATTGTCTCAATCTCTCTACTGCTTTTTTACCACAAATACTGCACTTCATTCCGAACCCCCGAATTTATCGACCAAAGCCAAGTATTCTTTCAACATTCTCGGAAACTTTGAAGCTTCAACGAATCTCAAACCCATTCTTTCACTCCACTTTCTTATTCCAGCGTCACTGCTAACTACCCCCGCTTCTAACTCTTTTGCCAGTAAAAGCACATCGAGGTCAGGAGAGCTGTCGAGAATACCTTGCCTCATCGTCGTTTTGTACTTATCCCTAAACTTACCAATTAAGGAGCCGATTTCTCTCTCAACAGCTTCCTTTTTCTCGTTTTCGTTACCAGAAATAATAGATGAAGTTACAGCTGAACTTTCCCATATATACTCTTCTGCAAGCTTCCTTCCCCTGTTTATTTTTTGTCTCATTGTTAAAACGTACTCGTAAAATATTGCGGCAGGTATTTTTACTTCGTACCTATTTGGAGTCTTCTTTACGAGCCAAGTGTCCAATTTAACGAAAACGTCCTCACTGCAATTGTACCTTCTCAGGAAGCTTACGAGTTCTCCGTAAACAGTTGGGTAGGGTATGTAACAACTTATGTCAAATTTTAGTCTTGCTATTGCTATTAAGTCGAGTACTTCTTGAGCGGACTCGCATATGTTCTCATAGCCCTCCCTAAGTCTCAAGCCCGTATCGGTTATCGCTGTGGTATCCAATACGAATCTCTGCTTCATTAAACTTGAGCTTACTTCCTAAGATAAAGCAGTTTTGAATAGCATAATAACCGTTACACTACCGAGAATTACGCCAATTTTACTAATTTTTAATAAGTTTTAACAAATAAATTATTTGTTAAATTTGTTTAAGTAAGTCATCATCACTTTTCACAAGAAATCATCAGACGCTATCTTTCAATGAAAGGAAGATAATTATTTCCGATAATTTTGTGCTTAAATTTCATCAAAATCGAACTCTCTTTAATATTCCCGAAATCATATTTTAGAAATCGCTAAAAAATAGAAAACCTTATATTCTGTCTTGGTTGCCTTTGCGTATGCCGGTTTCTATCACGTTTTCGACGACGTGATAGTAGGAGGTGATTCGATGGCATGGTGGTTCTGGCCTTTGTTCATGTTTGTGTTTACACTGCTGATAGGCATAATATCGCCGGTATCTGGTGTTGGAGGTGGAGTTCTCTTCGTACCGCTATCTACAATAATAACGCCGTTTAACATAGACTTCATAAGAGGTGCAGGATTGGTAATGGCAGTAACTTCAGCTCTCTCGTCAGTGCCTTACCTTATAAGAAAGGGTCTTGCGAACATAAGGATTTTTGCAATCATCGCACCTGTGATGGTCATAACTTCCGTTGTCGGTGGTTGGGTAGGCCTTTGGGTTACAAACGCTTATCCCAATGGAAAGTATTTGATAAAAGTCCTACTTGGTGCAATAATATTACTGGTGTTCTTTATAATGGTATCTTCAAAGAGAGTTGAGTTCCCCGAAGTCAAAGAAGAAGATAGAGATTCTCTGTCGAAAAAACTGAACATATGGGGTGAGTACTATGAACCTGATCTCGATGCGATAATAGAATATACGACCAAAAATACGCCAATTGCAATAGTAACTTTTGCGGTAATAGGCTTCGTAGCAGGAATGTTCGGTCTCGGTGCTGGTTGGGCAAACGTTCCAGTGTTGAACATGCTGATGGGCGTTCCGATAAAAGTTGCGACAGCTACGAGCATGCTGATTATAACCGCAAACGCTCCAGCCATAGGTATTTACCTTACTAAGGGTGCGATACTTCCACTCATAGTTGTTCCGTCCATACTTGGAATAACTATCGGTGCAAGAATTGGTGCAAAAGTTGCAGAGATAATAAAACCAAAATTCGTGAGGTGGCTTGTTTTGGCAATACTGTTCATAGCTGGCGTTCTGAACATAATTAAGGGTTTGCAGGGTATGCATGTAATACCTCCAATACTTCCGGGGGTGTGAGCAATGGGGAAGAATGAAAGAGAAATAAGAGTTGACGAAATGGGACTGGCTTTTGCCAAAACTATGATGATATTTACTGTTATAGGTATAGTCCTGATGGTACTGCCTGCAATAGCTTACTTCATGGGGATAAACCAGTACGTGCCTTTAACAGAAGCTCACAAGTACTGGAGGTTGAGTGCAAACGACTTTTGGCTCAACGTTACTGGTAGAACTGTAACTGGCTACTCTTGGATTTTCGACCACTTAGATAAAACAGACTGCTTAAGCATGATTGGAGTTTTACTTCTAATGATTACACCACTGCTTTCGATGCTCGCTGCAGTCGTTAAAGCTGAAGATAGAACTTATAGAGTACTGTTGTTAATAGCGGCGTTGGAATTCATAGCTTCTATACTTGTTAAATCGCTTGTAGCTGCGGCAAGCGGTGCTAAAAAAGTCGTAAAGAAGTAATATCTTTTGAATTTTTTTATTTTTCAATTCATTTTTGCTATCGAATTTTTAGTTTTTAACGACGCCTACTTTGAAGTTTTCAGTGGGGTTTCTAAAAATTTAGAAAACTTTATATTGTACGTCGTTAATAACTACATATACGCCGGTGTATAGTTCGGTATAAAATACGGCGTAAAGTAAGGTTTAAAGGGAGGTGGAGGATTTGGACTGGTTGATGTGGGTGCTTGCTTTGTTTTTCATGACGCTCGGAATAGGTATTGTAGCTCCAATAGCCGGAGTTGGTGGAGGAGTTTTGTTTACACCTCTTACAATGGCTTTCTATCCTTTCAGTACCGACTTCATAAGAGGTGCTGGATTGGTAATGGCTATGACTTCAGCTCTATCCTCAGCCCCACACTTCGCTAAAAAGGGCTTAGCAAATCTTAGAATTCTCGCTCCAGTAGTTATTGTTAGCATTATTTTCTCGATACTTGGAGGGATAATAGGTCTCTGGGTTACTAACGCGTTTCCACAGGGTAAGAGCTACATAAAAATCGGCTTAGGTCTAATACTATTTGTCGTATTCTTGGTATATCTGTTTTCTAAGAGAGTAGAATTCCCCCAAATAGCGCATATTGACCCAATATCTGAAAAACTCGATATACACGGGATGTGGTATGAACCAAGCTTAAACAAGGTTGTCGAGTACAGAACTACTAATTTGCTGTACGCTCTGCCAGCTTTTGCAGGTGTAGGTTTCATAGCAGGAATGTTCGGTCTCGGTGCTGGTTGGGCAAACGTTCCAGTGTTGAACCTCGTTATGGGCGCACCGCTTAAAGTAGCAACCTCTACAAGCATGATGATAATCACCATAAACGATGCTGCAGCTTGCTGGGTTTACATGGCAAGAGGTGCTATGCTCGCGTTGATAATCGTTCCATCTGTTCTTGGAATAACTATCGGTGCAAGAATTGGTGCGAGAATTGCAGTCAAATCCAGACCAAAGTCGATAAAGTACCTTGTGATGGCAATCATGCTCTTTGCGGCGATAATGGACATATGGAAGGGACTCCACGGTCTTGGACTCGCTCCACCTATTTAAGGAGGTGTTTTGAATGGCCGTTGTAGTTGAGAAGGAGAAGGAGGAACTCGGAACTGAACTTAAGGAAGTAATAGTGGAACCTATGAACTACGTATTTGGCAAGATAATGGAGATACTGACAATAATAGGCTTAATTGCAATGTTCGTTCCTGGAATAATATACATAGTTACGGGAAAGGGTTACCTCAGCAGAGATGTTGTAGTGAAGTACTGGGGACTTAAAGCAAGTGCTTTCTGGAAAAAGGTCATGGGAATAAAAGTTTTTGGCTACAGCTGGTTCCTTTCACACCTTACCGCTACAGACTGCTTAAGCATATTCGGTGTTTGCATACTCGCAGTAACTCCACTCATCAGTCTTATTGGAGCTGAAGTAAAAGCTGATAAGAAGTACAAAGTTCTCATAGGAATACTAATAATAGAATTCCTATTCGCAATATTCAGACCAATACTCATGGGACACTGAATGTCTTAAAATTTAAAATTTTAATTTTTTAAAAAAATAAAATTTGTGGGGGGGTTATGTCATGAGGGGTTGTGATGTAGTCTGGAAAGACGGATATTTAACGTTTTCCGAGGAAGTAAAGGGAGAAGTGGGTATTTACTATGCGGGAATGAGGTTAAGGGATTACACGATGATAAGGAAGCATCCGATGCTTGCACTTTACACGATCTATGTCGGAGATCAAGCAAGGTATCTCAACTACTTTAAGAAAGAACAGGAATTCAGGGGAAGTGCTGTAAAAATTCATCCTGTATATGGAGGATACTTTTTAGACGACAGTGAGGAAGGAATAGTCTTTTTCAGGTGTGTTAGAGTTGGAGATGAGTATATAGTACCTTTAACAGGGATGAATGTTTACGTTGGTGCGGAAAAAGATGGCTGTCCGCACGTTAACTACGGTAGAGAGCTGTTGGTTTCCGGAGATTACACTGTCAAAGTTAGGAGATGCATACTCGATGCGGGAGTGGATGTAACAGAGGAAATTGGTAGAAACGATGTTGCTTGGAAGCCCGTAAAAGTGGATGGAAAAATAGTCTGTTTCAATGCAAAAGTGATTGGAATTCCAGAGGAAATTAAGAGAGTTGCAGTAAAGAGAAAGAAGATTAGAATACTATCGGATGTCACTTTCGCTTTGAGTGAGTTATACGTTATGCTCAAGAAGGGTTTGAGAACGAAGTACAAGATAAAATTGAAAGTGCAACCAAAATATTCGAATAATTAATTTTTATTATTAAATTTTTATTTTATTTTTTAAGAGGTGAAATTGAATGAAAAATGGAGAGGAGGTTGACGACATGCTGTATTGGTCTGAGGAAGAGGTAAAAGAAAAGATACTTGAAATTTTATCTTCAACAGACGGTCCGTTAGCAACATCTGAAATAGCTAAGGTATTAGGTTTGAACAGGAGAGTTACTCTTAGGGCTTTGCAAAAGCTTGCGATAGAGGGGAGAATTAGAGGTAGAAGAGCGAGGGTAGCGAGAGGATTGTGGTTATGGTGGATTGAAAAGTAAACGCAGAAAAGTAAACGCAGTCGATTATTTCACAAACTTAAAAGGACACGGAGTGAAACAGCTTAAGGCTATAAGAAATGCTATGATTCCGAACACGTATCTCTTTTTGTCTATTTTTGTTTCATCGTCAACGGGTGGTGGGTGAGGTGCAAAAGAAAAGAACAGAACTATTAAAGACCAGACTATCCATATACTACCAGCTCCACACATAACGTCAGATATATAACCTACTGCTAAAACTAAGAGAGGCATAATTCTTGAAACTTGATCGCTCGCTTTGCCTATCATCGCTCTCAAAACGTGTCCTCCATCAAGCTGTCCTGCGGGAATCATGTTTAAACACGTTAGAAACATTCCAACCCAGCCAGCGAATGCTACTGGGCTAATTGCTTTTCCATTAAAGTGCGCCAGAATTTCTACCGCTTGGAATAGAGGAGGTATTCCTATTTCTACGTAACCTTTTCCTGCAGAAGCTGGCATTCTTAGGCCAATATAACTTACCAATATGGAGGCAACTACCCCAACCATAGGTCCAGATACTCCCATGTCAAACAGAGCTTTTCTATTTGGGCAGTTACTTTTCTGCTTTATTACAGCTCCAAAAGTTCCCAAGATGTTTGGTGCGGGAATAAAGTATGGTAGGGATGTTTTAATACCCCATTTCTTGGCTGTAAAGTAGTGCCCCATCTCGTGACTTCCGAGGACGAACAGAATTGACAGAGAGAAAACAATACCTCCCCATAATTTATTTTTTGTATAAAAGCTCATACCAACATACGTCGTGGATAGGAATGTCAGAATTAGTAAAAGTAAATTTATCCATATTCTCTCTTTTTCAGGTTTTTTCGGTTTTATTTCTACGTATTGTTCCCCTAACCTTTCTTTAAGCGATATTTCCCATTCAGGATACCTAATAGCGATTTCTTCTATAAGCTTGTAATCTGGATTTAGGACGTATAGCTTTAGATAATCTTTATCTTTTTCGACATGATAGACTTTGAAAGCAGACTCTACTTCTCTTTGAATTTTTTCTAAATCTTTTTCTTGAGTCATTTCTTTACCCTCATTACAGCAAATTCTCCTCTATCCTCTATTTCTGCTCTGTAAATGCCCGGCTCAAGTTCGAATAAGTCTGGACTCGGAGAGTCAAATAGTGCAATACCAGATATAACTGCTCCAGCAGCTATTATACTTTCAGTTCTCCTATTGACTATTGCAATTGGTGCTAATCCTTCCTTAGACAACTGCAGCATTACGTAAGTCCCAACAGTCGAACCCCTACCTTCCGGAAAAGCGAAAATTCTACCCGAAATCTTTGCACCTACGACATCGCTGTCATCAGCCACTACATAGCCAGATTTTACGTCTCCAAGAAAAGAGATCGGCTTTTTAGAGAGTATAAGTTCACTTTCAATTTTTTCACCCTCCCAGAATATTTTACGCAACTTGTACATGTTTCACCTCTCGAATTATCAATTACCTCGCAAATCTGAGCTTTACCACGTTTTTTCCGTTGTAAACAGCTACTATTCCCGGCATAGGATTTAAGTTCATTTTCTTCTGAAATTCAGTTTGAGATTGCCAAGTGCTTGAGTTGACTACAAAAACTCCTCTATAAAATGCAGTTCCAAACGTGTGTACATGTCCGGAATGCAAGACGTCTGGCACTTCCTCTATAACTAAGTAGTCTTCCTTTTCAGGAGCAATGGGGCTTTTCTTTCCATATTGCGGTGATAGGTGTCTTCTCTTAAGCAGTTCTATAAGTGCTTCTTCTGGCTTTTCGTAGCTAAGCCTTGGAATGTCTGTTATTAAGTCGTCTATGCTTCTTCCGTGGTATATCTGGACTTTAACGCCGTCGAGCGTTATTAAAGCAGGATTCCCTACATGAATAACGTTTTTCGGAAAGAGTGAAGCAAACTCGTCTGGAAGTTTTGGTTGGGGTTCTGCCTGCCTAACAGCATCGTGGTTTCCGGGTGAAATTATTACTTTAACCTCAGAAGGAATCTTTTCTATTTGTTCGGCTGCAAATTCGTACTGTTCGTATATGTCAGTTATTTCCAATTCGTTTTCTTGTCCGGGATATATACCTACTCCGTCAACTATGTCTCCAGCAATAATTACGTACTTTATACTCTCCGCTATTTTTTCAAATCTTTCATCGCTTACTTCGCAGTTCATAAAGTTAACGAACCTCTGCCAAGCCTCTCCCATAAACGTGTTGCTACCAAAGTGCGTGTCAGAAATGAAAGCTATGCTAAACCCCCAATCCTTTTTATTGCCGTTAATAGGTACGTCTGGAAAAACTATTCTGTCAGCTATTAAATACCTTCCATTCCATAATCCACTTACAGCAATAACTTCGTCTCCGAGGAGCTCTGTTGCACAATCCTTTAACTTTCCGCTTGCAATGGCACATACCAAGCCAGTTTTGTCTTCGAGTTCGACTATACAGCTGTTGTTAGTCTCTCTAACATCGTTAACCATTCCTATCACTTCTACGTTCTGAGACTTCAATTTCCGTAGAGCAGATATCGGAACGGGATTTATTCTCTTTTTAAGTATCGTAGCTAACTTGTCGTATCTGGAGTTAAAGTAAGCTACGAAATCTTCTATCTTTCCCTGACAGCATGAATTGCCGCTCACGTCTTTAATAACTTGAATTTTTTGATTGTTTGACTGATTTTTTATTTTTGGTTCTATTTTATTTTTATTCGAGTATTCAGTTTTTTTAACATTGCTATGATTTCTAATTTCAAGCCTACTTTCAAGCACTTTTTTCACATCTTCTGCCGTTATTATGAAAGAGCTTGAACAGTTTTTGCATATGCTTTTAATCACTGAATCCAACTCCGAAGGATCCATAGTTTTCAGTAGCTCTATTGCAGATGGATGGACGTTAAATCCCTCAAATGCAAACTTCTTTACTATCAGTTTAGCGACATCTTTAATTACCATTGGTTATTCCTCCGGCATGGACGATATACCCGGTATTGTTAAAGACTTCGCTTCTGCACTAATTATTGTTGCGGTAGTTCTCGGAGTTGGTTATGCACTAACGGGCGTGTGGCCATTTATGGTTGCAGTCGAATCTGGAAGTATGGTTCCTCACTTAAACATAGGAGATGTAGTTATTTTGACGGCAAAAAAGCACCCCATAACTTGGGTTGAAGGCAAGAAAAAGGACTACAAGTCATTTGGCGATTACGGTGATGTAGTGGTGTACTATCCAAACGGAGATAGAAGTAGAACGCCTATAATTCACAGGCTTATAACATGGGTTAATAAAGGTCAGCCGATAGTCGGTATAAACAGAAGTAACGGTAAGCTTGAAGAGTTGAGGTACTACCACGGCATGCTTATTCTGACTAATAAGTCGATCGGTAAAGTGATAGTAGCTACCAGTTCTGGCTATATAACTCAAGGGGATCACAACCCCATTCCAGATGAGCCTGAGTTAACTAAGCCAGTAAAACCGAGCTGGATTCTTGGCGTTGCAGTTTACAGGATACCTTATGTTGGATATCTCAGATTAATACTCCAGAAATTGATTTGATCAAATTAAGAATTTCAATAATTTCAATAAATTTTATAATCAAATTTCAATCGCATTGTTAATCACGTTTCCAATCACGTTCGATTCCAGCAAGAAAAGTTTAAATTAATTCTGACAGCCGGATTAGCGATGAAGAGTAAGCTTGAAAAGTACTGGCATTTTGCATTCATAGCTGCTGCATTCGCTGTTAGCCTGTACTTGAGAATAGTGAGACCATGGAAAGCAGTTTTTAGGTGGACTACTTTATTAGGAGGTAACGATCCCTGGTATTACTACAGGCTTATAATAAACTGCATACACAACTTTCCGCACAGAATATGGTTTGATGCGTTTACTCACTATCCCTACGGGACTTACACGCACTTTGGCCCGTTCCTCGTTTACACAAGTGCAATTGCTTCCATTCTCGCTGGAGCACGCACACCTGATCAAGTGAGGACAGTAATAGCTTTCATTCCTGCAATAGGAGGTACTTTGTTAGCAATACCAGCTTATCTACTTGCAAAAGAAGTTTTTGACAAAAAAACAGGTGCTTTAGCCGCTTTTCTCGTAGTAATAGTTCCGGGACAGTTGTTAGCGAGGAGTTTGCTCGGCTTTAACGACCACCACGTCTGGGAAACTTTCTGGATGACGCTCTCCTTAGCCTTATACGCTCGCTCTCTTAACGTGTGGAAAGGCGGAGAGACTATGGAAAACTTGAAGAGCAAGAAGGTTATAGCTCCGATAATAGCTGGATTAGCTTTTGGCGGTTACTTAGACACTTGGGCTCCGGGCTTCATATTAGCTCCAATAATAACGCTATTTGTGTTTCTCCTTTACGTTGGCTATAAGTGGTTTGAGAAGAACAACGCTGCGATAGCTGGAGCTGTAATGTTTGCGACTGCTGGCTTGATTTACTTACCTTTTGCGTTCAAGTATCCCGGATTTAGCACTGTTTACTACTCACCATTTCAGCTCATGGTAGTTCTCGGCTTCGCTTTGGTTTTGGTAGCGTTCTACGCAATCGATTTACTGTTTAAAAAGAGGGGATTGCAAGAGCAATACGTGCCATTAGCAATAGCCGTAACTTTTCTCGCAATAGCAGGACTCGCTTTTGCTATAAATCCGAGCTTCGTTCACGATCTGTTAAGCATTGTTGGAGTTATACACCCGAAAGGAGGGGCTTTGACAGTAGCAGAAATACAACCGTTCTTTTCAATGGGTGGTCAGTTTAGCTTAATTCCTGCGTGGCTAAACTTTGGAGTAACTTTCTTCTTCTCAATCCCCGGATATCTATGCCTGCTTTACTGGATTTACAGAGAAAAGAAGGAAACTTACCTGTTAATGCTCGTTTGGGCAACTATAATGTTTATAGCTCTCTGCGGGCAGAACAGGTTTGCTTACTACTTCGGTGCCGTGACAGCAATACTCTCAGCTTCGTTCTTGGTATTCCTATTAAAAGCGTATGTTAGGTATTACAGTGAGGGTTTAAACACGAGGCTTTACGCAGTAACAGCTCTCTGGGTATTAGCTCTTATAATAATAAGAATAAACGCAAACTTATTCCCGTACGCCCTCGCAATAGCTCTTCCAGCAGCAATAGATGGAATGTTAAACTTGAACAGAGAAGTTGAACTGAACCTCGTAGAAGTGATTTCTGGTCTCAATTCTAAAAAGCAGAGTCTTGCAGCAATAACGTTGGTTGCTTTAGTAGCTTCATCGCTATTCTTAATAACACCCACTCTTGGAGAATCCTACATTCAGAGCCAGTACGCAGGAGGAATAAACTATCAGTGGTATCACGCTCTGACTTGGATGAGAAACAACACGCCTTATAAGTCCTTTTACGATAAGTTCTTTTACGAGCTTTACAAACCGGGATACGTCAAACATCCAAAGCCTTATCCATATCCTCATCCGACTTACGGAATTATGAGCTGGTGGGATTACGGACACTGGATTGAGGCAATAGCACACAGAATGCCTATTGCAAATCCCTTCCAGCAGGGTATAGGTAATAAGTATAATAACGTTCCCGGAGCGGCACCGTTCTTTACAGCGTTTAACGAGAGTTATGCTAATTCAATTGCGAAGAAACTTAACGTTAAATTCGTTATAAGCGATGTAGAAATGGCTACTGGTAAGTTTTACGCGATGGCTGTGTGGGCGGAAGGCAGTCTTGTAAAAGCAGGAATGACGTATTTCTCCGGTATAGGATATCTATATCAATACAATGGAAGGGTTGGACTCGCTTTAAATCCTGAACAAGTCCCATTGGGGGCTAAGATATTCTCCACCATACAACTACCGAGTGAGAACTACTTCAGAACTATGGAAGCGAGGTTTCACATAATGGACGGATGTGGTTTAAAGCATTACAGAATGATTTACGAAAGTAAACCCGTAAGTAAGAACTCAATGATGGGTTTGGAAGAACTGATTTACCGCAGTCTTTTCGATAACTATTACGCTTCTAAGCTTGGAATGCCAAAAGTTAACATTACAACTACGGGCTTTGTTAAAATATTCGAATTCGTCAAAGGTGCAAAAATAGTAGGTAACGCGTCCAGTAAGTACGTAACTATTGAATGTACTGTGAAAACGAATCAGGGAAGGTCTTTCATATATGTGCAGAAGTGCAAAGTTAAGAATGGACACTACGAATTTATAGTGCCATACGCTCAGGAAACGAAGTGGCCAGTTAAACCCTCTCCGTACATAATAAAATCTGGAAACGTGGAAAAGAAGATAACCTTAAGCGATAAAGATGTTGAGCAAGGAAAAACAATAGTCGTCAACTTTACTTGATTTTTTCTTCTATCTCCTTGCAAATTTCTATAATTTTTTCGTTTGCCTTTTTTATAACTTCTACCGGATTCATTCCATCTGTTTTAACGTACAGTTCTGGCTCCCCGACTAAGGGGTGGGGTATATTGTACTTGGCGATAACGACGCCTTCCTCCTCTAACAGGTAGTGTTGTAGTAAGTTTAGAAATGTGTGGTCTTCTCCTTTGACAACGAGCTTTATGTAGTTTTCACCCATTTCCAGTATCTTTACTTCCATAGCTGGCGATTGTTTTGAAGGTTAAAAAGCTTACCACTCACCAGTTCCGTAGTCCTTAGATATTTTCTTAAGTTCAACTTTACCGCAGTTGGGACATTTGAGTTTATCTCCTTCTTTTACCATTGGTGTTTTACAAACACTGCATATAGAATGTATAACGCCCATTTCCGGTTCTTTTGTTGAAAGAGACAGCCTGTTTTCGTCCACGACTCTTGCCTTTATTATGTCCATGTAGCCTACGGAGTTACTCAAATCTTTTGTATATCCGTCCTGGACATTCGAAATGTGTAGAGTTGCAATTCCTGTGTGCATAAGTTCTCTGTCGAAACCTTTCTTCCTCACTATTTCCACTAACGCCATTGAATTCTTAACGTCAACAACTCTGCCGAGAACGACATCGCCTTTAACGATTTTCGGTAACTCTTTGATAGGTTTAACTTTGAGAACTCTATCCTCAACAACAGTTTCTCCAGCGACAGCTGCGAATAATTCTCCATTTTCCTCGTAAACTCCCTCACCAGCAAGAAATTCTTCTGCATAACCTACTCTATCTCCCGGCATAACAAACTTGCTTTTTACCATTATCTTACCTCGTTCTCTCTATCCTAAATACTTCTACAGCTATTCGCTTAAATTCTTTTTCGTGGAAATCATAAGTTTTCTTAAGGGGTATTAGATACCTCCATAAATGAGTAACTCTGAACCCACTTCTTTCACAAATATTTTTAACGAATTTCTCGCTTCCAGCGGAATGAATAGAGTAGATAACATCTCCAAGTTCGAGGGCTTTCTTTAAAAAAATTCTGTCAGCGTGTTTTTTCTGAATTCCGAACGGAGGGTTCATTACTACTGTAAAAGTCGTTTTGGATTCGAAAAATTTTACGTCACACAGAACGAAGTCGGGATCGACTCCCGCCCTTTTCGAGTTCGATCTTGCAATTTTAAGGGCATCTAAATCTATGTCCACGCCAACGCCCCTAAATCCAAGAAGCTCGAAAGCTATTGTTAGCATTCCAGTGCCGCATCCCAAATCCAGAACTAAGTCTATGTCGTCTAATAAAGAGGCGTTTACAGCTATCTCTGCAGCTAAGCTGGGAGGGGTTAAGTACTGTTCTAAGAAAAGTTTTGGATTTTTAAAGCCTTCAAGTCTTTCTAATTCAATTGCGAGTGATTTTTTGGAAATTTTTTTCACGTCCCTTATTAATCACTACTGATTTATATATCTGAGCGTATATAGTTTTACAATGGTAGTTGGAATAGATATAGGTGGAACGAATACCGATGCGGCAGTAGTTAGGGATGGAGAGATTCACTCTTTCAAGCTACCAAATGAGATGGGTATAGAAGCTGTTTTGAAAAAAATCTCGTCTGTAATTGACCTTAAGGATGAGAAAGTAGTAGTTAGTACGTCTCTACCTTTGAACGAAATAATAAGCAGGTTTCATAAAATTCCAACTCTCGTACTTTTAATTCCGGGTCCGGGATTGAACTACAGTAGTATAGGTTACTGCCTTAGAGGGTGTGTAAATCATAGAGGAGATGTCTTAGAGGATGTGGACGTTAAAGAATTGGAGAAAATATCTTTTTCTAATTATGATAATGTTGCTATAGCAGGTAAATTCTCTATCAGAAATCCAATCCTCGAAGAGAAGGTTAAAAATTTTATATTAAATAAATTTGACGAAAGTAAGATTAGTTTGAGTTACCATTGTTTATCTTTAAATTATCCTTTAAGGATAAACACGACAATTCTTAACGCTAAAACTAAGATGTGTATCGTAAAGCTTAGAGAAGTGCTAAAAAGCTACTCTAAAACTTTCTTTTTCTACAAAGGAGATGGAGGAGTCATTCCTATTGATTTTGCATTGAAAAATCCGTCTTTACTTTACAACTCCAGTCCCGCTGCAGTTGCAATAGGGGCTGTTTACTTGACGGGAATTAAAAATGCAGTCGTTGTTGACATAGGCGGTACTACTACCGACTTCGTTTTAGTGAAGAATGGTAAACCAGTTTTAGTCGAAAACATGGTGATAGCAGGTTTAAAAACGCTCGTGAGGTGTGTTGAGTCTTTTTCAATACCGTTTGGTGGAGATTCAATTGTTGATAGCTTCATAAAACCGGAAAGAATGGATAGTCCTATAGCTTTTGGCGGGAAATACTTTACTTTAACCGATTCTCTTAATTGCTGTGGTTGTGAAATAGGTAATTACAGAATGTCAAGAGAAGCTTGTAACTCGAAAGGTATAGCAGAAAAAGCGATAGAAGACTACGTTTCGATGATTGTAGAAGCGTTAAAACACTACGAAGAGAGGGAAGTAGTTGTTACGGGTTATTTGGCTGAGTACATAGCTCCTTACATAGAGGATGTTGGTATCAGGTGTACAGTTCCAGAACACAGCGAAGCTGTCAACGCTATTGGTGTAGCCGTATCGAGGATGAGTTTATCCCTTTACGCGAGGTTTGATACTGCGAAAAAGAGAGCTGTTTTTAACGGAGTAGTAGAAGATTACGATGAAAGAGATGACGACGACTATTTAATTGAACTCACTATGCAAAAGCTTAGAGAGTTAGCACTTAAGAATGGAGCTGTTGAAGAGGACGTTAAAGACATAAAACTCGTTTACTTCAACTCCTACGACGTCGTTAGAGGCGGTGTAACGAGGGGAAGAATTGCGGATGTAGTAGTTCAAATAGAGCCGGGAATAAGCTCCTTTTTTAACCGAGAAAACCTCTGAGCTTAGCACTTTGCAGTATTTTTTCTGAAAGTAAATTTATTCTATTCTTCCTGAAAGCGTCGTAGATCTCTTCAGCTAATTCGAAGTTATCGACTTCAAAGCCAAACTCTTTGAGTTTTTTCCACCCGAATATTTCACTGAAACCCAGTTTTTCACAAACGTTTTTACTGAAAAATCTTAACGCAAATTCTACTTCATCTCTATACAGTTCGAGTAATTCGCTCAAGTATTTGTCTTCAAGCAAACCAAGGCCTATGAGTTCTGGGGGTATTCCAAGAGAGTAGAGAGAACAGCAGAAAGGTATCGCTCTTGGTAGAGATATTCCGTTTACTTCTCTTGAGTAACCAAATAAGCCGATGTGAAGCTTTCTGGCTCTCCTTCTTGGAACGTGTACTGACATTGCGTTAACTATGTCTGCAAGTTTTACCACGCTCTTTCTGTAGCACTCAGAATAGCGGTTAGCTATTTCTAATTCTTCCGCTTCTTTTGCTCTCTTTAAAGAAGGCTTAATTAACTTTATATCTTCTATCCCTTTTACAACTTTCTTTTCCGGATAGTCGTACTTGAACGCTGATTGAATTGTTAAAGTGTAAACCTCTCTCCAATCTTTTGCTATTTCTTTGGCGTTGTTAGGCCTTAAATTTCCTCTGAAAGGTGGTGAACCGAAACCTACGATTGGATAAATTTCTATTCCTGTTTCCTTTTCCAATAATTTTAACTTGTAAAGAGCAGTTTTTAAGTAAACGTTCGAAGAAAAACCTCCGTAGTTCATAGCTAAATCGGATTTTGCCAGAAAAACTCTAAAATAGTCTAATTCTTTATCTGATATAAATTTTTTTATAATAGAATCACAGTTTAGAACGTAATTCTTATCTTCAAACAACGGTATTACGTCTATTTTTTCCGGTTTGAACTTTCCCGTCCACTCTTCCACAGTTATGTCTGCCACTAACATCTTTGCTTTTCCGACTACGAATCTTAGGTAGTACTGGTAAATTCTTTCCAGTTCAAAGTGTGATGAAGTCATTGGGAGTATTACTTCGAAAACTGGGGATGTGTCTTTACCGTAGAAGATTTCTGCACAGTCGTAGCTTCTCGGTATGCTTTCAAGCACTTCGAGTGCTATTTTTGCTTCTCCTCTTTCGACTGATGGATTTGGTATTCTGAACGTTAGAAACACGTCTTTACCAAGGATGTTGTCAAAAAAGAATTGTGAATACCTCGATAGCAGTTTTTTAACGACGTAAACGTCAACGTCTTTTCCTTCGTAGTCCCACATCTGCTCTTCACATCCAAGATGAGAGTACGCGTAATACGCCTCTCTTACTTCTTCATCTCCTTTTAGAATGGAGGATTCGGAGAAGAAAGGTATGTTGACGTTGTCTGGATGTTGAGTGCTCATAGTTCTTGGAATCTTTCTGTTAACCATTACAAAATTCGGTTAACAGTAGTTATATAAACGTTACTGGAATTTCAGCAAGTGGCGATGGAGTTATATAGAGCTAATACACTTGCATGAAAGAGGGGTTGCGATGGACAGAACGAGGAGGTTCGAAAAAAGCAGAGATGCTAAGAAGAAAATTGAAAAAAAGCTCGAAGATTACGCATATGTTTTAGACTTCCTTCCGTACGGTCATCCAGAAGACAAAAGGCCAATTCACAAAAGAGAGCCTCTTGCCCAGTTAGTTGGGGAAAATCACTTTACTTTACTTGAAGTTAGCATAAAAAAAGATGCATCGCCTCTAATAATGGATAGACTTTACATAGGTAAGGGAGAAAGAGACGTCGTTAACAAGATAAAGAGGAAGTTGAGGTATGAGGAGTTGACACCAGCGGCGAAGTCTGAATTGCCCTACGTCTTAGAGCATATAATAAAGCAGAACGAAGAGAGGTTTGTAGAGTTCTTTAACAAAGCCGAATCCATCACTACTAAGCTTCACCAACTCGAGCTTTTGCCGGGGATAGGTAAAAAAACTATGTGGGCAATAATAGAGGAGAGAAAGAAAGAACCCTTCAAAAGTTTTGACGATATAGTTAGTAGAGTTAGAATTACTCATCCAGCTAAGCTTATAGCGAGTAGGATAATTTACGAGTTAAAAACACCAAAAGTAAAGTATAGACTATTTACATGAAACTTTACAGGTGTAGAGGTCAGCACATCTTAAAAAATAGAAAAATTGCAGAGAGAATGGTAGATTACGCTGAAGTGCAAAGTTCTGACCACGTATTAGAAGTAGGATGTGGTACTGGAATTTTAACTCAGTTTTTGCTTGAAAAAGCAGAGAAAGTTACTGGTGTAGAAATAGACGAGAGATTCGTAAGTTTGCTTAAAAAGAAGTTTAAAAGTTATCTGTCTTCTGACAAATTTAAATTAATATGTGGGGATGCTTTAAAAGTTAAGTTTCCAGAATTCGATAAGTTCGTGTCAAACATACCGTATTCGATTTCCTCTCCTCTTACTTTTAAAGTTTTAACTTATAGAAAAAAATCAGTAATAATGTATCAGAAAGAATTTGCAGAAAGGATTGTTGCCACTTCTGGTAGGAAGTACGGAAGGCTAAGCGTAATGGTAAGAGCTTTTTCAACTCCAAGAATTGTAGAGTTTGTTAGCAAAAAGAATTTCGTTCCAGAACCAAAAGTTGATTCTGCAATAGTTTTATTCGAACCAAAGCCAGAAATTAGCGTTAAAAACATAGATATTTTGAAAAAAATAGTTACCACTTGTTTTTGTGCAAGGAGAAAGAAGTTACTTAAAGTTTTGAGAAAAATGAACGTTGATGAGAGCTTATTAAAAAAGTACGGTGAAAAGAGGGCTGAGGAGATAAAACCTGAAGAGTACGCAGAAATTGCTAATTCCGTTCTGCACGTTGAGTAATAACTAAATATTTATGTTTTGAAAAAGATGTTAAATTATGGGGTACATGGGCAATATTTTAGACGTAAACTTGAGTGAAGGTAGCGTTAAAGTCGAAAAAACTGACATGAGTATAGCTGAGAAATACATTGGAGGAAAGGGATACGCAACAGCAGTGCTATACGAAACACTTAAAGAGTACATGAAAGAAGGTATATCTCCAAAAGACATCAACGCTCTTGGTGAAGAGAACGTACTCATTTTTGCCACAGGTCCAGCAACTGGAGTATCTCGCTTTCCTTCAGCTGGTAGGTATCACGTAATGGCTCTTAAATCTCCTCTAACTGGCTCAATTGCGAGCTCAAATTCTGGAGGTAAGTGGGGTCCTTATCTAAAATTCGCTGGATTTGACGCAATAATAATTAGAGGTGCTTCTCCAGAACCCGTTTACTTAGAAGTAATAGACGGAAGTGCCGAAATAAAGTCGGCTTCAAACTTGTGGGGAAGGACGACTTTTGACACGACTAAGATACTTAAAGATAAGTGTGGCAAGTGTAGCGTGGCGTGCATAGGCCCAGCTGGAGAAAATGGCGTTCTTTTTTCGGCAATAATGAATGACAATCACAGGGCTGCTGGCAGGACAGGCGTTGGAGCTATAATGGGCAGTAAGGGTTTAAAGGCGATAGTTGTTGGTGGAAACGAAAGGCCAGAGCCTGCAGATCAAGAGAGGTATAGAGAAGTCGTTAAGAAAGCAATAGAAAAGATTAAGTCTCACCCAGTTACGAGTGAAGGTTTACCGAGGTATGGAACTGCGGTTTTGGTGAACATAATAAACAACGCTGGTATATTTCCTACGAGAAACTGGCAGACTGGAGTAAATCCCAAAGCTGATAAGATAAGCGGTGAAACGCTAAGGGAAAAATACCTCATAAGGAACGGTGCATGTTGGGGATGTCAAATAGGATGTGCGAGAGTAACGAAAGTTGAAGCTGGGCCATATCAAATAAATTATTCTGAAGGGCCTGAATACGAATCTATATGGTCTCTTGGTAGCTCTACTGACATAGAAGAGTTGGATGCGGTTATAAAAGCAAACCACCTCTGCGATGAACTCGGCATTGACACGATATCCATGGGGTCAACGATAGCTTGTGCAATGGAATTGGTTGAGAAGGGATGCATTCCAGAAGAGTTGCTTGAGGGAATCGACTTAAGGTTTGGTAACGCTTCTGCAGTAGTTGAGATGGTGTGGAGAACTGCTTACAAGAGTGGATTCGGAAAGTACTTAGCTTTGGGAAGTAAGAGACTTGCCGAAATGTTTGGATGTCCTGAACTTTCTATGAGCGTTAAGGGGCTTGAACTTCCTGCATACGACCCAAGAGGAGCTAAAGGTATAGGCTTGAACTACGCAACGGCGAATAGAGGAGGTTGCCACGTTACGGGATATACTATATCTCCGGAAATACTTGGATGTCCGGAAAAGATAGATCCACTCAGTTACGAAGGAAAGGCAATGTGGGTGAAAGCTTTCCAAGATTTAACGTGTGTTGTTAACTCAGCGGTTAACTGTCTGTTTACGACTTTTGCATTGGGAGCTGAAGACTACGCAGTTTTACTTTCTGCAGTTACTGGAAGAGAGTTAAACAGCGAAGAAGTAATGAAAATTGGTGAGAGAATATACAACTTGGAGAGGCTAATAATGAACATGTACGGCTTTGATGGTAAAGATGACGTACTGCCTGAAAGATTGTTAAAAGAACCACTACCTGAAGGACCAGCAAAAGGAGAAGTAGTTGATCTCGAAAGGTTGAAGGAGGAATACTACAATCTTAGAGGGTGGATAAACGGAAAGCCAACTGAGGAAAAGCTAAAAGAGCTTGAAATAAGTTGTTTAAAGGAAGTTGAAATAGCTTAATTTTCATACTTTTCTTTTATAAGGCTGACCAAATCTTTTGGAGAAGATACGCACGAAAGCTCTTCTTTCATGAGAAATACAACTGAAGAAACACCTTTTCTTACCTTTTTCTCGACTATGTAAGCCGCTTTAGCTGAAACGACCTCAGAAACTCTTCCTATTAACGCAGCTCTTTTCTCTATTTCTCTTACTTGTTTAATTCCCGTTAGTATAGGTTTCTCTTCAGAAGAAACCTCTGATACTATATCGAACGGTGCGTGTTTGACTGCGTATATGTTAAGACCTATTTCTTTTAACTGCTCCACTATCTCAGCTTCGCTCTTCTCCAAATTACTCGTATTTTCTTTATTTTCAATTTTTTCTAATTCTACGAAATTCAACAAGTCTATTCCTTTAACCACGTATTCTCCAAGCAACTCTTCTAATTTTGCAGCATTTTCTAAAGAAGTATCGCTCCCCTCTTCATACTTCTTTACAACTCTCCTCGAAACACCCAACATTCTCGCGAGAGTGCCGATTGTAAGACCCTTTTTCTCTCTCGCATCTTTTATCTTTTCACTGTCGAGTTTTACGTAGTAACCCCCGGGAGCTGAGTAAACCATCGGAGGTATTCCTTCTACTATGAAGTCGTAAAAAGTAGCTGTGTTTATTACTGGCAAACCGTATCTGTTGTAAACGACACCTCTTTCGAGGTAATCGGACTTGAACTTTTCTCCTATTACTACTGGTGAAGCGTTTAATATTTTTGCAACTAACTTCATATCTGAAGCCATTTCTTGCTTTAAAGAATCGGCATTGTAGAGTACCTTTATAAGCAATATCGTGTCTTCTTTTCTCGCTACTATGTCAAAACACCTCGGCTTAGTTTCGATTAAATCTGTAACTCTATATCCCGCTTTGCACAAAATTCTAAGAGCAGATTCGACGATAGCTGTATACATCCCATTTAGTTTCTGCCTAAAATATATATAAGGGTTGCTATATCATCAATAAGTTAACGCCATTTCGAATATTTCTCTTGCAGCTCTTTCGTCTATCTCTGGTCTCATAGCTACCAACCTTTTAATGCTCATAGTCGTCTTAACGAGCTCGGGTATGTCGTCATACCCTATTCCCAGCTCCGATAAGGATGGTAGCTTAACTCTTTTTCTTACGTCATCTATACTCATAATTTTAGCAATTCTTTCAACTTTTTCCTTAGTACTGTCTAAGTTTTTCAACCAATCCATTAAAGCTTGTCCAATTGAAGAAACGCAAACTCCGTGAGGTGCACCGCTAAGTTTTGCTATTGCGTATGATGCTGCATGTCCAAAGTGAACTCCTGCATTTCCGAAAGCAATTCCCGCAATGTTACTACCAATAGCAATTTCTCTTGCGTAATTGTAGTTGCTTACGTATTCTGGTAGATTTCTGAGCATTTTAAGAGCTTTTAAAGCTAAGGTATCTGTAATCTCATTTGAACCTGAATAAAAACTGAAATTAACTTTCTCCGATTCTATGCAAGTGTAAGCTTCAAATGCGTGCATAATTGCGTCCATTCCTGATGAAGAAGCAACACTTTCAGGGGCTTTTATTTCCCAGTCAACTATCGCGTAATCTGGTAGGAGAGATTCGTGGAGAAATCCTTTTTTAATGCTACCTACTTTTATTACCGAAGCACAAGTAGTCTCGCTCCCAGTACCAAAAGTTGTCGGTATTACCACTAATTTCACGATTCTTTCTATTTTATCGCTTTCAACATCTTCAATTTTTTTACCGGTACTAACCATTTTCGCCGTATCTATTACACTTCCACCGCCAAATGCAACTATCGCGTCGTGGGATTTAACGTATTCTACACCTTCGTTAACCACTTCTCTATCCGGTTCTCCGTGGACTATATCTATCACCGTTACATCTCCGTCAATACTATCTATGCTCTCCAATACATCTTTAAAGTAAGAAGTTTTTCCAGTATTTTTTCCAGTAATTACAAGTACTTTTTTTGCTTTCAACTTTTTCAGTACTTCTCCACACTTTCTCCTTGCCCCTTCTCCATAAACCGTTTTAGAAACCCGGAGGAAAAACATAACATCACCTTATAAAAGCTACAGTATCTCCTTGCGTAACTTTATCTCCTTCTTTTACGAGAATTTTAGCAACTTTACCATCTACTGGAGATACAACTTCGTTTTCCATTTTCATCGCTTCTAAGATTATAACTGGTTGACCAGCTTTTACTTCATCTCCTTCTCTCTTCAACACTTTTGTTACGACACCAGAAATCGAAACCTTTACTTCTACCCCCTCTTTAAACTCTATAAGCGGATCTCCTTGCGTAACTTTATCTCCTTCTTTTACGAGAATTTTAGCAACTTTACCATCTACTGGAGATACAACTTCGTTTTCCATTTTCATCGCTTCTAAGATTATAACTGGTTGACCAGCTTTTACTTCATCTCCTTCTCTCACCATTACCTTCACTATCGTTCCAGACATTTCAGCTGCTAACACGTTTTCGGAAACGTCCTTTTTTTTCTTTTCAGCTACGTTTAAAACAGTTTTTTTTCCGTTTACCGATACTTCGAAAATTGGAGGGTCTGCGTTCAGAATTTCCACTTCGTATTCTCTATTGTTGACTTTGACTTTGAATTTCATACCCTCCTTTTAAATTTCGGTAGAAGATAAGTTTAACGATGTTGAAGTGTAGTAATCTTGCTGTGGGTCATAAAAAGACTGTTCTTAGTAGTTTAAACTTTGAAATTAAACGAGGAGAAGTTACTGCAATTCTTGGCCCAAACGGGGCTGGAAAAACGACGCTGTTGAAAACACTGGCTGCTATACTAAAGCCAATTTCTGGTGTTGTTTACTTAGATGGAAGAAATGTTTACGAGATGAACAGATTAGAGCTGGCAAAAAAGCTCTCCGTTACAACTACTGAGAGGATAGATGCGGGATACATGACCGGATTTGAAGTTGTTGCTCTTGGAAGGTATCCGTACACAGATGCGTTGGGTAGGTTGAGCAATAGAGATGTTGAAATCGTGAACGAATGTCTTAAGCTTGTAAACGCTTTAGAGCTTTCAGATAAACCTTTCTCCCAAATGAGCGATGGAGAAAAGCAGAAGATTATGATTGCAAGAGCTTTAGCTCAAGAACCAGAAATAATGCTTCTTGATGAACCAACGAGCTTTCTCGACGTAAATCATAGAGTAGAGATAATGCTTCTGCTAAGGAGAATTGCAGAAAAAACGGCAGTGTTTTTTACAACTCACGATGTAGAGTTAGCTTTAAGGATTTGCGATAGAGTTCTTTTAGTATCTCAGGGTAAAATCTTAAAACAGGGAACTCCCGAAGAAGTTCTGAAAGACGAATTGGTAAGAGAAGTTTATGGAATAGAAAAAGCCAAATTTAACGAATTGACTGGGGCTTTCGAGCTTTTTTGCAGCGGAAAAAGCAAGCTTCACGTCGTTTGTGGTGGTGGAAGTGGAGTTAGAGTTATGAGACTTTTGTCCAAAATGGGAATACCATTTACGGCTGGAGTCCTTCATTGCGGTGACGTTGACTGTTGCGTAGCACAATCTTCAGCTGTTAAATGCGTAACAGAAAAAGCTTTTAGCAGTATAAAGGAAGAAACAATAAAAACTGCATTAAAGCTGGCAAAAGGCATTGTAGTAGATACAGCCTTTCCAATAGGCGATATAAACGAAAAAAACGTTCAATTGTTTGAAGTAGCGGAAAAAGTAATTTCTTTTAGAAAAAAAGAAGAATTCAGAGAACTTGTGGATAGAGATGCTATCTTTGTTGACTTCGAAGACTTTCGACTTCTATTAAAGAAGAGTTTACAGCATCTCTAATAACCCTTGCCCTGTGATTTTTTATCTCTTTCAAACACTTTAAAGCAATCTCATGCCTAAAAGCAAGGTTTTTCAAAGCCTCTACTGCCTCTAATAAAACAGGAATGCTGTTTTCCTTGTTAAACAATTCTCTTAACGCTATAACAGCTTTTTCGCTACCTATGTTTTTTAAGATCCTTATGGCGTTTATCTTAAACTCGTCAACTCTATGGTTCAAAGCTAAAATCATTTTTTCTTCATAGCTTAGAAGTGAAAACTCGCCTATTTTGTAACCGCAATGTGGGCATACTTTGCAATTCTCTTTCACTTCTTTCCAGCACTTAGGGCAGAAAAACGCCGGCATTTATCATCCTGCAAATAGAAGCTACTGCGTAATAAGAAAACTCCAAACTCGAAGTTCCAAGGTATATACTTCTTCTAAATCCACCATCCGAATTCTGCAGTTCCGAAATGTATCTCAGTGTTCTGAAATCTCTATACTTGTAGTTGGAAAAGTAGAGGCACTCTATAGCGAAGTACGTGTCTTCTATGTAAGGTGGATAGCTGTTGGGAACTTTACAAAATCCCCCATCTTTCCACTCTCTTTCCATCACGAATTTCACGACTTTATCGTCTCCTCCTTTTATTGAAACGCAGTAGTAAGTTTCTTCGAGATTTGGATTCTTTACGCCATACCCTCCGTTTTTTCTGAAATTTTCGATGAATTTCTTAGCTTTTTCAACTTCCCTACTATTTACTTTTAAAAGCCTTAAAACTGTTACGAGAGAGTAAATTTCTCTTAAAACGTTTGGCATATCAAAAGAGTAGGTTGCTGTTATTCCCGACTCAGCTTCGTGCAACTTTTCACTACTAACGACTCTACTCATAGCTTTGTTTAGTCTTTCAATAGCGAAGTTGCTAACATCTGGTAAGTTTTCCCTTAACAAATTCAAAGTTTTAAGTACAAAGTAAACGGAGTGTGGATTCATTCTTAGTGATGAATGAAGATAGCTCACAAGTTTTTCTTTTTCTTCGATTTCTTCGTCGAGAGTTTTGAGTATAAACACAGCGTAGTAAGTTTCGGGTAGAGAGGATGGCAGAGGATAGCAAAAAGCAAAACCACCGTCTTTTGCCCTTTTAGATAAAACGTACGACTTTAAGGATTCCACATCAATTATTTCTTCAATCACGTCAATCATGTTTTTTTACTTTCGTGTTTACTTCAATCCCACTAACTTTTCTAATTCGTCGAGGTGTTTTGAAAGCGTTTCTACTTCTCTTCTCTTTTTCTCTATTAGCTCTGCTACTATGTCTTTGAGGTCTATAGTCAACTTGTAACTTTTCATTGGTCTGCCCTTACCAGTTCTTTTTAACTCTCTCTCCTTTATCCACCCCCACTCTTTTAAATCCTTCATCGCTAAGCTTACTTCTGGTTGCCTCAAACCGGCGGCTTTCTCAATATCTCTCGAAACTGCCTCACCAGCCCTTGATAGAAACACAACTATTTTTGCAACACTTCTGTTTAAACCAGTTTCTATCAAAAGTGATACGATACGCTCTTCTTTTTCGGATAACTCTTCTACCATAACCATCCCCCGCTAAACAAATCAATTATACCTGTCTCATTTATATTGATTGGCTTATAAATTTTTTCAGTTGTCTGTTTTTACTAATTTCTGTTAAAACGTTTTGTAAAAGCTGTAATTACATCATACCTCTTTGATTTAGTACAACAACTCTTAAAGTAATTTCGTCACCCGAACCCCCACTGTAGCAGTAAACTTCAACGCTTCCGTTCTGTATTGGTTCGAGGTATACCTTAGCTATTCCAGAAGAATTCGTGTACGAGTAGATGGTGTATCCCATACTTTTTGTATAGTAGCCGATAAGTTCAGCAACACTTGAGTTGTTAACTCCAAAGTAAACAAGAGCATTTGCAACTGGTAATCCATTCTTTGTTACTTTAACGTATAGAGGTATTTCACTATAAGCATAACCATATACAGTCCCTCCTTTGTTAATCCATTTAGTCGTGTAGAATGATGGAATCTCTCTTACGGTTATGTGATACGTTACTACTCTTCCAGATGCGTTGAAAACTACTTCAGCATTACCTGTTTTTTCTGCAGTAAAAGTGGTTGTAGCTATCCCTTCAGAATTCGTCGTTAACTCTCTACTACTCACTATTCCGTTTTTCACGGATACGTTGACCCTAACTCCCGGAATAGCTGTCATCAAATTTTCGTCAACAGCTTTAACGCTTAGAGTTATGCTTTGGTTCAAAGCTAAGGATATATTCGTATTACTTAAGGGTAGAAGAGTCAGGTTAGCCTCGTACTCCTCTGAGTTTTGTGCGTATCTGTAAACGTAAATTTTAACGTTTTTTATTACGATTTTAACTGTATTTCCGCTTACGTAAGCGTAGTTTTTCCATCCTTCAGGACATATAGAGTTAAAAGTAATTGTTAAATTTTTTGCGTAAAAACTTCCTTCAGAATTAAGTGTAAATCTAACCGGTATTGCTGAATTTGACGTTACTGTATATTTTTCTCCGTCAATTATCGTGAGACTTTTATTCTCAGGAGATATTTTTACCATTGTAATGTTATTCTCTATTTCAAAAAGAGCTCCATTTTCATATACGTATTCTATCTGTGGATAGTAAAAGTAGTACGTTTTAACAACGATCCTTGTGTTTGTGATATTAAAAGTTCTACGTCCAAAGGATGTATTGTAGCTAATGTGCATTGTGTAAGGTATAAGTTCCACGGTAATAGGGGGTGAGGGTGGAAAATACAGGAAAGGATACTTTTGGTAGTGCACACTTTCAATTACTGCTGATGTGCTTTTACCTTCGCTTAGTTCATTTGCAAGTTTTTCTAAGGACTTTTCAATTAAAGCAGCATTTCTCTCCTCCTGATTTTTACACATAGATGGAACAAGCTGGGATTGAAATAATGCAAGTAGCATTATTAGCATTGCGAACAACATTACTGCTCCTATTACTGGGGAGACTCCTAACTTCGAATTCTTCATTATAATTTACATTATTATGATGACATATTTAAAGCTTTTGATAATTTGGGCATAAAAGGCGTAATAGCGTTAAAATAAAACACTAAAATAAAATCATTATAAAACCATTCTTATAAGATAAAACATAATATCTCCTACGAACACAGCTACGATAAATCCTGCAGTTATAAAGCAGATAAACGGTAAAGCGGGAGTAACCCAAACCTCTTTTAATCCCGCTTTTTTCAGTTTTTTAATCTCTTCCTCGTTGGCTTCAATACCTCTCAATCCTCTATGGATTTTTCCGTTTTCAACTCTTTCGAGGAGGTTGTGGAATTTCACTTCCTCCAATTTTTTCTTGTATCCTATGAGACAATATGGAAATTCTAAGTCTCTACTCAAAACGTTTTTAACAAAAATTAGAATTACTAAGGCTGGAGCTACAATTACCGAATTTGCGAGAGTGGAAAAAGCAAAAATGTTCAAACCTCTACCAAGTAAGGGAAACGAGTAAAAGAATGGATAGACCGGAAAAGCAAACGATAGACTCATAAGGGCTTTTGCGTCCGCTCCTCCATAAAGTCCAAGCCAGTAAACTGCGTAACTAAAGGCTGACACGAAGATGAACTGCAAAATCGCAAAAGCTAAGCTGAACGGCCTTATTACGTACTCTAAAACGTTTAGAGGGGCAAAAATTAGGATCATGTAAACCCACAACTTGTTTGAAACGAGCCTTTCTCTAATATCTCTCCTACTCGCTTCAAGTAGAAACGCAAAGGCTACTAACACTTTAACTACGTGCAGTACTTCGATAGAATTCATCTGCTCACCTCGCAAGAATAAATCTCTATTAGGTCGGATATTACAGCACTTGCAGTTTCCGTACTTCCAGCTCCTCTACCTATAACGAAAACCTCTTTTGCTAAGTCAGTCTTTATCAAAATTGCATTTAAAGTCCCGTGGATGCAGAGAGGATTGCTTAGGGGAATTAACTTTGGACTTACTCTAAGCGTACTTCCATCGACTTCTGCAATTAGCCTTATCGTATATCCTTTTTCAAGTGCTATTTCGAAAGCTTCAGGTGTTATGTTCGTAATACCTCTAACTTCAACGTCTTCAAATTTTACGTCCATGTCCATTAATGAATTCGCTAATATCACTAACTTAGCGGCAGAATCTATTCCTTCCACGTCGTAACTTTCGTTTGCTTCAGCTATTCCAAGCTCCTTTGCTTCGGACAAAATAACTCTGTAAGGTAATTTCTCTTTCTCCATTTTTGAAAGTATGTAATTGCAAGTACCGTTTAAAATTCCTTTTATTGATAATATCTTATTTCCAGCTAAATCTCTTTTTATCAGTTTTATTACGGGCATAGCCCCGCCAACAGTCGCTTCAAACATCAGTTTTACACCGCTTTTCTCTGCCATTTTTGAAAGTTCTTTGTAAGCTACTACGAGAGGCCCTTTATTAGAAGTTACTACATGAGAACCTTTTTTTAAGCACTTTTTTATGTGAGTCAATCCCGGCTCACCCGTGTCTATGTTTGTGGGAGTTAACTCTAACGCAACGTCGAATTCGACCTCATCTATTATCTCTTCCACGCTCATTCCTTTGGGCAATCTACCTTTTTTTTCTTTAATTTCTAAAACTTCTTTCAAGTTAACGCACTCTGAAACGATGGAACCCTTAGAATCCGCAACAGCTACAACTCTGTACTCTCCTATCAACTTTTCCATTCTTCTCCTATCCATTAAAACTTTTGCAACTCCCCTACCTACCGCCCCAAAGCCAAAAATCGCTATCCTTATCATAACTATCACTCAAGCGGTTCTATGACCATAATACCTTTTTTCTCACAAACATCCTTTAGCCTGCTAATAGCGTTTTTCAACCCCTCTTCGCTAACAGCAGATATAGTAACCATGGCTGTTGAAGGCTCTTTGAGACAAGGCATTGATATGTGCATTTCCACGACCTCTGCAAATCCAGTTCTGTCAACGGCATCTATGGTATTGGCTAAGTCCGTGTGTATTATGTGGCCTATCAACATTATAGAAGTAGTTGACGTTAGCCTTTCTTCGTTAAACCTCTTAACGACAACTCCCTGAGATTTTAGCATTTCAAGAAGTTTTTTCACGTTTTTTTCTTCTATTTCTATTGAAATTTCTACTGGTACTTTCCCAGCTGTTGTTTCTTCTCTTCTGTGAACTATGCTGATTATATTTCCTTTACACTTAGATACGGGATCTATTACTTTTGCTAACTGTCCGGGCTTGTCTTTGAGCTCTACGACTAAGGAGACTACAGCCATACCTCAAAGTACAGACACCATTTAATGAAAGTTGCTATCGCAAAACCGTAAGACAATGATAAAACAAAACAAAAAGCAAACGGACCCGGCGGGATTTGAACCCGCGATCCCCGGCTTAGAAGGCCGGTGCTTTATCCATGCTAAGCCACGGGCCCTCTGCAAATACCTATGGTTCTTTGCATTTAAACCTTGCCCTGCGGGATAATAAAAAACGTTTTAATCCTGTTCGATCAGGATGGCATCATGCCCGGTAAAGCTAACTCCTTAGAAAAAGAGTATAAAGCGAAAGAAGTTGAAGAAAAATGGGTAAAAACGTGGAAAGAAGACATGTACTTTTTTGACTGGAACTCTAAAAAACCTCACTTCATAATAGATACTCCCCCGCCTTATCCAACTGGCTCTTTTCACATAGGCAACGCTCTGAACTGGTGCTACATAGACTTCATAGCGAGGTACAAGAGAATGAAGGGGTACGAAGTTTTGTTTCCTCAAGGCTGGGATTGTCATGGATTACCAACTGAAGTAAAAGTTGAGGAAATACACGGCATAAAGAAGAGTGAAGCCGATAGAGACGAATTTAGAAAGCTCTGCATAAAGTTTACGGAAGAAAACATAGAGAAGATGAGAAAAACTATGAAAAGACTCGCTTTTTCAATAGACTGGAGCAAGGAATACATAACAATGTATCCTGAATACTACACTAAGACTCAAATCTCCTTCGTTAGAATGTACAAAAAAGGACTTATATATAGAGGTTATCATCCGGTAATAGTTTGTCCGAGGTGCGAAACGACAATCGCTTTGGCAGAAATAGAGTACAAGAAGGGTTTGACTAATCTGAACTACATAAGGTTTGGCGATGGTGAGAATTCCATAGTAATAGCTACTACGAGACCTGAGCTTATACCAGCTTGCGTGGCAATTGCCGTAAATCCTGAAGATAAGAGGTTTAAGGATAAAGTTGGGATGAAAATAAAAGTTCCTTTAACTGATTACGAGGTTGAAGTAATAGAAGATGAAGATGTTGATCCAGAATACGGAACTGGAGCTGTGATGATATGTACTTTTGGTGATAGGCAAGACGTTAAGTGGTGGAAAAAGCATAATTTAGAACTTAGAATCATTCTCGACAGAAATGGAAAGTTAAACGAAAAAGCAGGAAAATACGCTGGAATGAATGTTAGAGAGGCGAGAGAAGCAATATTGGATGATTTAGCTAAGGAAGGTAGGTTGTTAAAGCAGGAAACAGTAGAGCAGAACGTCGGAGTTTGCTGGAGATGTAAGACTCCAGTGGAAATAATCGCTGAAGTGCAGTGGTTCGTAAAAATTGACAGAAAAAAAGCTCTTGAAGCGGCGAGAAAGGTAAAATGGATTCCTGAACACATGCTTTCTCGATTAGAAAGCTGGGTAGAAGGTATGGAATGGGATTGGGTTATAAGCAGGCAGAGAATTTTTGCAACCCCTATACCCGTCTGGTATTGCAAGAAATGTGGAGAAGTAGTAGTTGCTGAAGAAGAGTGGTTGCCTGTAGATCCAACTAAGGACAAACCGAAAAAGCCGTGTAAGTGTGGGAGTGAGGAGTTTGAAGGAGAAAAAGACGTTTTAGACACTTGGATGGACTCTTCAATAACTCCGCTTGCTATAACAGGTTGGCCATACGACTGGAAAGACTTTGACTATCCAGTTAGTCTAAGACCTCAGGGACACGACATAATAAGAACTTGGGCTTTTTACACGATACTCAGGTCGATATCCCTCGTAAACAGAATTCCGTGGAAAGAGATTGTAATAAACGGAATGGTGCTTGGAGAAGATGGAAGGAAGATGAGCAAAAGTCTTGGGAATATAATTCAGCCAGATGAAGTTATTGAGAAATACGGAGCAGATGCTATGAGGCAGTGGGCTGCAACAGGAGTTATAGGCAGTGACGTCATATTTACTTGGAAAGAGGTCATAGCAGCATCAAGATTTCAGCAGAAGTTCTGGAGCGTTATAAGGTTTACTCACTCCCACTTGATGGGAGAGAGGGTAGAGAAAGCTGATTTGAGAATAGCTGACAGGTGGATACTTTCAAAATTAGCGAAATTAGTTAAGTCCGTTAACGAATTCATGGATAAGTACAGATTTGATGAGACATTAAAAGCCATAAGAAGCTTTACTTGGTACGAATACGCTGACAATTACCTCGAAATAGTTAAGAACAGGCTTTACTCCGGGGAAAAGCACGAAAGAGATGCGGCAAGATTCGTTTTGTACACCGTAGCAGATACACTAATTCGATTGATTGCCCCAATAACTCCATTTCTTGCAGAGGAGTGCTGGAGCGTAATAAATGGTAATGGCAGTGTACACCTTTCAAGCTACCCCGAACCGGAGGAGTACGAAAAGTACATTGACGAGGAAGCTGAAAAGAGCGGAGAGCTTATGAAAGAAATAGTGGCTGGAGTTAGAAGGCTTAAACACGAGAAGGGATTAGCTTTAAACGCACCAGTGAAGCTTGTAAAGATATATCCCAGCTTAAAAATCGATGAAAGAGATGTGGCTGGAGCTTTAAACGCTAAGGTTGAAGTATTAAGCGAAATGCCGGATGTCGAGGTAAGGATTAAGGAGATAAAACCAGATTTCAGCGTTCTTGGCCCAATGTTCCGAGACAAGGTTAAAGAAATAATTAAAGCAATCGAAAAAATGAGTGAAGAGGAGAAGTGGAAGTTGATTAGAGAAGGTTTAAAAGTAGAAATAGGTGGAGAATTAATAGAATTAAAGCCAGAGTGGTTTAAGGCTGTTACAGAAAAAGTTGTGAGCGGAAAAGTTGTTGACGTATTAGAGATAGGGGAAACAATAGTTTTCGTGGAGTTTTAATTCTATTATTCAATATTTAAATTTAATTAAAACTTAAGCATTAAAACTTAAGCCTCGTAACCCCCGCGTAAAGCAAAGCAACGGATAACTCTCCCTTTTTGCAAGGATAATCCCCATACCTAACTTCCATTTCTGGAGAAAGACTTTCGAGTATTGATATGCACGCAAAAATACCGTCCATTGTTATCTCTTCCGGAGAGCCAGAAAAAACGAAAAGAGCACTTCTGGCAGATTCCTCATCTATGCCTATGCTCAAGTTTTTGTGTGCCTCTTTTAACAAATCTACCATTCTCTGAGCTCTAACTCCTTTAATCTGATAGTCTTTTTTCATAAACAGTTTTCTTATTATTGGATGAGGTAATTTAACGCTCGCACATCCAACAGCAGCTATGCCCGGCTTCATTAAAGCGTTGAATACATCTGATGTGTCAACAACAACTTCTCCCGTCTTACCTTTTTTCATGTCAACTTCTCCGACGAGAGCTATTAAGTTCATCGAATTAGAAATTTTCTCTTCTACACCTTCTTGTTCTTGAAACAGTATTAAGATGTCAACTTTTTTCCTCAACTCTTTTATCCTCCTCCTAACTTCTGCAACTTCTCCACCAATAGTGAGGGTTGCAAGGCCTATGATGGGATCCTCCATAGCTTCTTTTACTTTTTCTGCCATCTCTATTCCGAGAAAATAGCTAAAATCCTCGTCGATAGAAGATATAAGCAAACATCCTTCAAATATCTCTGGTTTTTCCATTATAGAATTAACAATTCCTCCGACGTCACTTCTCGATTGTGGGACTGCTATGTGAAACCTATCAATTTCAGGTATGCCTTTAAGGGATTTTAGAACTTCTATTTCATTGGACACGGCATAACATTTGAATAACTTTACACCGTTAACTTTAACGCTTCTCTTAGCTATCACGTCAGCAATCTGACTTCCCCTCGTACCAGAACCTATGGTGAGTAATCTCACGAAGTTAAATCTGAATAATGAATTATAAAGGTTGTCAAAACAAAACCTCAAAAGCAAAACCGGCAAAGTTAAAACTTCTGTAGTTAAGGTGGTAAATCATGACTGCAACAATAGTCGTTGGTGGATTCTGGGGAGATGAGGGAAAGGGTAAGATAATCGCACACATAGCGTACTCTGATAAGCCGGTAATAATTGCGAGAGGCGGAGTTGGTCCAAACGCAGGACACACCGTAGAAGTTGAAGGCAAAAAGTTTGGAGTGAGAATGATACCTTCCGGCTTCGTTTATCCAGAAGCGAAGTTAATGATAGGGGCTGGAGTTTTGGTAAATCCAGAAGTCTTTCTTAAGGAAGTGGAATTGCTAAACGTTAGAGACAGGGCGAAAGTAGATTATAGGTGTGCGATTATAGAACCAAAGCACATAGAGGAGGACAGGTCGAGCGAACACTTAAAAGGAAAAATAGGCTCTACCGGCACTGGATGTGGTCCCGCTAATAGGGATAGGGTTATGAGGATAGCTAAGCAAGCAAAAGACGTGGAAGAGCTATCTGAGTTCTTAGCAGATGTGCCACTTGAAGTTAATGAGGCAATAGATAAAGGCGAGTTCGTATTAGTTGAAGGTAGTCAAGGTTTTGCCTTAAGCCTTTACTACGGAACTTACCCATACGTAACTTCTAAGGACACAACAGCTTCAGCAATAGCTTCTGACGTTGGAATTGGCCCGACAAAAGTTGATGAAGTAGTCGTAGTTTTTAAAACGTTCCCGACAAGAGTTGGAGCTGGCCCATTTCCAACGGAAATGCCTCAAGAGGAGGCTGAAAAACTTGGAATAATCGAATACGGAACAGTAACAGGCAGGAGGAGAAGAATAGGTTACTGGGACGGAAAGTTAGCGAGATACTCTGCGATGGTGAATGGAGCGACTCAGGTAGCCATAACTGGAATAGACAAGCTCGACAAGGAGTGTTATGGCGTTACTGAATGGGAAAAGCTAACTCCAAAGGCTAAGGAGTTCGTAGAGAAAGTTGAAGACGACGTAAAAGTTCCGGTAACTTTAATCTCAACCGGTCCTGAGTTACATCAAATAATAGATTTAAGAGACGAGAAGCTTTAAAATTTTTTAAATTTTTAGTCGAGGAAAATGATAGAAAAAAAGGCGGCGTTAGAAGCAGCTTTAAGAGTTTTGAGGAGCAAATCTCTGGATAAAAAAGAAGTCGCAAAAATTAAAAAAGAAGTTAGCAAGGAGTTTGGGCTTAGTAGAATACCCGGAGATGCTGAACTACTAAAAGCTTACGAAGAAGAATTTGGAAAGGATGAAAAATACGAAAAACTTAGGGAAGTTTTGAAATTAAAACCGGTTAGAACTATTTCTGGTGTATCGGTCGTTAGCGTAATGACATCTCCTGCTAAGTGTCCTCACGGTAGGTGTTTGATGTGTCCGGGAGGTGTTAGTGTTAACACTCCTCAATCGTACGTAGGATTGGAGCCAGCTGCTCAGAGGGGGAGACAGCACAACTACAATCCGTACGATCAAGTTATTTTTAGGCTTATTGAGCTAAGTGAGATCGGTCATTCAGTTGACAAAGTAGAAGTAATAGTTATGGGTGGAACTTTTCCTGCAAGAGATAAGAGCTATAGAGATTACTTCATAGCAAACGTTTTCAAAGCACTAAACGACTTTCCAGAATACAGAGGAGAAGTAAAAGATGCTAACGCTGAAGTTATAGAATTTGAAAAAATTAGAAATGAAAACGCTAAAGCGAGGTGCGTAGGATTAACAATAGAAACGAGGCCGGATTACGCAATGGAATACCACATCATGGAAATGCTAAGTTACGGTGCTACAAAAGTTGAACTTGGTGTACAAAGCATTTTCGAAGATGTGCTAAGGACGATAAAAAGAGGGCATGGTTTAAAAGAAATAGTAAGGGCAACAGAACTTCTGAAGGATTCAGGATTTAAAGTAGGATATCACATCATGCCGGGATTGCCAGATAGCAACTTCCAAAAGAGTGTAAAGAGGGACGTTGAAGTTTTTAAAAAGCTATTCGAGGATGAGAGGTTTAAGCCAGACTACCTCAAGATATATCCTGTTTTAGTCGTTGAAGGAACGGAGCTTTACGAGCTTTACAAGAGAGGAATTTACAAACCGTACACGACTGAAGAGGCTGTAGAAGTGATAGTTAGAGCGAAAAAGTACATTCCCGAATACGTTAGAATTCAAAGAGTTCAGAGAGACATTCCCGTAAAAGCTGCTATTGGTTTAGATAGAGGAAACTTGAGGCAGTTAGTTAAAGAGAAGTTGAAAGAACTCGGCTACAGCTGTAGGTGCATAAGGTGCAGAGAAATAGGGCATAGAATTTTAGAGCTTGAAAGAGAAGGCAAAAAAGTCAACATAGACGAAATTTTAAGTGAAGCTGAGCTTAAAATTAGAAGTTACAGAGCTTCTGGAGGGAAGGAGTTCTTCATATCTTACGAGGTTGAAAGCATAGATGCCTTGGTTGGATTTATAAGGCTTAGATTTCCAAACAAACCTTTTATCGATTGCTTAAAGGATTGCGCTCTCGTTAGAGAATTGCACGTTTACGGAACCGCTTTGCCTATTGGCTCTACTGGCAAATCTGCCCAGCATAGGGGGTTTGGAGAAAAACTGCTTAGTACAGCTGAAGAAATAGCGAGAGACGAATTTGACAGAATTGCCGTTATAAGTGGCGTGGGTGTTAGGCCTTATTACAGAAAGTTAGGATACCATAAAGAATTTGAATATATGGTGAAGAAATTATGCTAAAAGAAAAATTAGAGTTATACAAGCTTTACTGTAGAATGACTGGCTTAATTCCAATAGCGAGGAGGTACTTCATAATTGGTTACTTCGACGGGGCTTTGACGATCTTGGGCCTTATAATGGGCGCTTATCTGAGCGGAAATGCGAGTGCTAAGATCGTAATATCTGCCGGAGTCGCTACGGCAATAGCTCTTGGAATTTCAAGTGGATGGGGTGCTTACGAAGCAGAGAGAGTTGAACAGATCGCGAGGAAAATGGAAAAAGATAGAGCTATGTTGAGGAGCGTTGGAGGAATCGTTGAGAGAGCACACAAATTTGCGATACTCGTTAGCTCAGCAGTTCACGCAATCTCACCCATCATTGCTTCATTGATACCCCTTTCTTTTTACGTTCTTCTTCCACTTAACGAAGCTTTCCCCCTCGCCGTCGTTACTGGGTTGTTTCAGCTATTCGTAGTTGGAGCTTTCATGGGAAAAATATCAAAGACCAACGTAATCTTTTCTGGCTTGAGATTGGTTTTAGCAGGATTGATCACTCTCGTAATAGTCCTCGTTTTGAGTCCGAGCCACGTAATGTAGTGGCGAGTAAGTTAAGCTCCGAACTTTTCCATTCTGTCAACGAGGTCAAGGGCTATTCTGAACAAGTCTAAACCTCTTATTCTGCACAACCCACCTTTCCAAGCTTTAAGCTCTGAAAACTCTTTTACGTCATCAACCCTAACCCCTTCGTGCACGACGACGACAGGGACTGGATCGCCCGTGTGCTCTTTAACTTTTACAGGAGTTGAGTGGTCAGCAGTTAATATCAAACATACCTCTCCAAAATCGAGGCTTAGCAAAGGCTCTATCGCTCTATCAACTTTTTCTATGAACTCCTTCTTTCCTTCAAAATTACCGTCGTGACTCAACTCGTCAGTAGCCTTTATGTGCAGTAAAACGAAATCGTATTCCTTTATGGCTTTTAAAGTTTCTTTAATTTTGTTTTCCAAGTTCGTGTTTTTGTTTCCCGTAGCCCCCTCGACATCCGGTACGTATCCTTTCAGTAGTCTACCAATTCCCTTTATCAAAGTCGTTCCTGCAATAACTGCGAGCTTCATTCCGTGCATTTCTTCAAAAGAAGGTATGTGCGGGCACTTTCCAACTCCTCTAAGTAAAACTGCGTTTGCTTTTAGTAAACCTTTTTTCTCTCTCTCTGCGTTAAGGGGATGTTTTTCTAAAATTCTGTGGCTCTGCTCCATAAAAGAGTTTACTATTTCGGCTGTTCTCTTCGCCTCTTCTGTATCTTCTAAGGGTTTACACTTCTTTACTTTTTCACCAACTTTGTGGGGATCCGTATCGCTTACCTTATCTGAAAGTCCTACTTCTGTATTTCTCAAAACCAAAGCTCCTCTATGGCCACTACCTCTCCTAAATACGAAGTCAACTTCAAGCTTAACTCCCTCGTTTATCGCTTTTTCTAAGGGGTCAGTTTCACTAATCCTACCAGCTCTTCTATCAACAACGACTTTTTCAAAAACGCTCTCTCCTTCTCCTTCAACAGTTGCGAAGTTGACTCTAAACGCAACGTCTCCCGGCTTAACGTCAACTCCCGTTCCCGCAGCTTCTATCGGTCCTCTGCCGGTGTAGTACTTGTAGGGATCGTAACCGAGAAGGGCTAAATGACCAGTGTCGCTCCCCGGCCTTATTCCCGGAGATATTGTATCCATAATTCCGTTTATTCCCATCTCAGCAAGTCTGTCCATGTTCGGGGTTTTCGCCTCGCTTAAAGGCGTTTTTCCGTTAATCGGCCTATCTCCAAGACCGTCTAAAACGACGAGCAAAACTTTGCTCATAGTCGTAGAATTAGGTGGCGTTATAAAACAGTAGCTGAGGATGGGGCCGCCGAGATTTGAACTCGGGTCTCCGGCACCCCAAGCCGGGAGGATAACCAGGCTACCCTACGGCCCCTCGCACGAAATCAGGTTTCTCGAAATTTAAAAACTTTGCTTATCTCCTCACTAAAGCACTTAGGCAGAATTACGCTTATAACCTTAAACTTTCCAAGTTTTTTTACGATGTAAATATATTTTTCATCTGAAAAATATGAGTGAAAGTTCTTCCAAGAGTGAAAAGCGTTGTTTATGTAAAGACCTCTATACGTAATTCTGTAAGTTTTTGGTTCCAAGATGGCGATTATAGATGGTAAAAGGACAATTACTGGATAGACAAGCCAAAAAATTGCTAAGTATATGCACTCTTTCCAGTAGTGTTTAGCCAAGGTTATAGATATTGTTTGTAACGATATCCAAAGTACAAGTAAAAGAATTAGGGCTTTTTTTCCATACTTAGTGTAGTACCTCCAATACGCATAAGCGTTAAACTTAGCATCCGCCTTAAATTCAGCTTTCATCGTAAGGTGTTGTAACCAATTCTCTTATCTTTCTTGCGGTTTTTATACCGACGTTTGGAACTTTTGTTAATTCTTCTTCTTTTGCAGTAACTATCCTCTCTACAGTCTTAAAGTGTTTCAGTAAGTTTTTAGCTGTAACAGTTCCTACGTTAGAAATTGCAGAAACTACGTACTCTTGCATTTCTTTAAGGCTTTTCTTCGTTTTTCCATCGTGCAGTGCAGGTTTTCTATTTCTAAGCACTTGTTCCCTCTTAGCTATTAAAGCTATGTATTCTGCTGTTTCATCTGGACTTTTAGTTTGTATTACGGGTATTCCGAAGTCAACGGCAATAGTTGCTATAGCTCCTTTAAACGCCGAGGGATTTATTCTAACAGCATCTTGTCCTTCTATAATCAATACAGGTCTAGAATACAAGCTTTTCAATCTTAAAAGTTGAGAAAAAAGATTTCTGTCCTTTTTCACTATTGAATCTACGAAATCTCTATCAGTTTTTCTTTCAACAGCAACTCTGTCGCTGAGAACGTAATCTCCAGCTGGTAAATTTTTTATTTCTACTTCTACACCCATGTCCAAGAGCTTCTTAGCGATTCCAGATTGAGATTCTCTCGAATCTACGAGTACTTTTACTCCCGAATACTTTTTCTCGACTCTTTCTTTTTCTTTTTTTTCTTCTCTTTTCGTTTCTTTGTCTAATCCATAAAACCAGTCTCTTTTCTTTTTCATTAACTCTTCTCTCAGCTCGTATAGCTTGAGGTACATATTTCTCTCTTTTCTACTGCTGACGTAGTAGTAAGCTTCATCTCTCGTACCCTTCGTTATCAAAACTACTATTTTTCCTTCTCTCGCTCTACCCGTTCTACCTTTTCTCTGAATCGCTCTGATTTCAGAAGGTACGGCTTCGTAAAAAACTACGAGGTCTGTATTGGGTATATCCAATCCTTCCTCACCAACTGAAGTTGCCACGAGTACCTTTATTTCTCCCCTTCTAAACTTTTCTATAACTTCTATTTGCTCTTTTTGACTCATTCCTTTCTTTTCTCCTCTTTTAGCCTGTCCGACGAACCTTTCAACGGAAAATCCTTCTTCTCTTAGCTTTTTTACGATCGATTCTGCAGTATCCCTAAAATTCGCAAAAACGATTACTCTCGAATCTGGGTTTTCTTCGAATTGTTTTTTCAAAACTTCTACAAGCTTTTTCAGCTTTGGATGTTCTGCTTTGCAAGACGAAACTTTTAACAGCAACTCTCTAAAATATGGGTCAGCTAATATGTTCCTTGCGGCTTTACTCCCTCCTCTTGATTTACCCTCGCTAATTAATTTTTTAAGGTACTCTTTTAATGCTTCAACTCCTTCAACTTCTATAAGCTCTAAAGCGTGGTACAGCTTTAAAACTTCTGCGAGAATTGATACCGCCTCAAATAACTCTTCCTCCTCAGAAGCTTGAACTTGTAAGCTTTCCTGTAAAGCCAATAACTCTTTTTTTGAAAGATTTGAAGCTTTTATTCCAAGTTTTTCAATTTTTTTAAGTCTTATTTCTATCATTTTGTTTATCAAATCTCTTATTTCTTTCAACTCTTCAGACATTTCTACTTTTATCCACTGAATTTTTCTGGAGTGAACGTAAGGTTTAACGTCCTCGTCACTCTCAGTTCTAATCTCTATAGCTTCTATCCTCAAGTTCTCTATTACTTCTCTTATTCTCTCCAAATCGCTTCCGGGACTGGCAGTTAAGCCCAGAACTAACGGTTTCCTTGCCTGTTCAAAGTACTTCTTTGCGATGTAAACGTAAGAGTAATCTCCAACTGCTCTGTGTGCTTCATCAAAGGTCACGTGTACTACGTCTTCTAAGCTAATTCTTCCTGCTATAAGGTCGTTCTCTATTACTTGAGGTGTAGAAACTACGAGTTTAGCTTTATTCCATAGTTCAGCTCTTTTTTCAGGTTTAACTTCTCCGCTTAGAGATACTATCTCTTCAATTTTCATCGTTCTTTTGAAAAAAGATGCATGTTGTTCAACTAAGGGCTTTGTTGGAGCTAATACGAGTGCCTTACCTCCCTCGTTTAGCAACCTGGATGCTATTACCAACAAAGCTATTGCAGTCTTCCCAAGTCCTGTGGGGAGTATAACTAAGGTGTTGTACATTAAAGCAGTTGCGGCTATTGCTATCTGGTAAGCTCTTCTCTCCACAGTATTCTCTTTTATCAGGGGGTGAGTTACGTACACGTTAAAACAACTGAAGTGAGAGTTTTAATATTTCTGCATCAAAAATTATTTATCCAACCTTTTCACAGTAAGTATGATAATAATGAATATCAGAGAATTCGAAAGAACAACAAGTGGTATTGAAAACTTGGACAGAATTCTTAGGGGTGGTATAGTCGTTCCAAGTTTAGTTCTCGTTTTGGGAGATGTAGGTACGGGCAAATCCGTTATATGCCAGCAATTTATATACAAACAGGCAATCTTAGGGTTTAAAAGCGTTTACTTTTGTATCGACAACCAGCCTGAAGATGTAGTAGAGAATATGAAATCCCTCGGTTGGAACGTTGAAGAACTCGTAGAAAGAGGGGTTTTAAAATTCGTTAACATGTTTTCGAGTGCACAAAGTTTTGAAGGCTTGATTGCGGAAGTTCTTAGAGAGATAAGTTTGTGTAAGAGGTTTGTTTTTGACTCCATTTCTTCAATAGCTTTTCTCTACGGTGAAAGAAACGCTTACGATTTACTCAGGAAGGTAAAAGTGCAGTGTAGAACTGGAGGGAGTGTTGGAGTTATCAATGCTGTTAAAGGTATGCACACGAAAGCTTTTGAGATAGCAATACAGCAGGTATGCTGTAACGTTATATCCTTGGAGATGAGGAGCGACGGTAGATTTCTAAGAGTCCTTAAAACTATGAAAACGGGACACGATACGGAGGAATTCGGTATAGAGATAGAGAAAGGCAAGGGAGTAGATTTGATTTGAAGTTACTTTGAAATTTGTCGAATTCTTAGCAAATCAAAAAAGAAAGCAAAAACTAAAAACCTTAAAAGTTAGAGATTTAAGCGTAATGGAAAGAGAGCTTTGGGTTGAAAAGTACAGGCCTAAAAGGCTGGAGGAAGTAATAGCCCCAAGAGATATAATAGACAAAGTTAAGCTGTGGGCTAAAAAGTGGGAGATGGGAGAACCTCAAAAACCTCTTTTGCTCGCTGGCCCACCGGGAGTTGGTAAAACTTCTCTCGCACACGCTATAGCTGGAAGCTTTGGATGGGAAGTCGTAGAATTGAATGCCAGTGATCAAAGAAACTGGAGAATTATAAACAGAATAGTTGGAGAAGGTGTTTTTAACGAAACCATAAGCAGTGAGGGCGAGTATTATTCGAGTAGAGAAGGAAAGTTAAAACTCGTAATTTTGGATGAAGTTGACAACATTCACAAGAAAGAAGATTTGGGCGGTGAAGGTGCCTTAATAAAGCTTATAAAAAGCAAACCGAAACAACCGATGATTTTAACGGCTAACGACCCTTATAACCTCTCTGCCGAATTGAGGAATCTTTGTGAGATGATTCAGTTCAAGAGATTGGACAAAAGGAAAATAATAGCCGTTCTTGAAAAGATATGCTCTAAGGAAGGTATTAAGGCTGATAAAAAAGCATTAGAAGCTATAGCTCTTAATGCGGGAGGGGATTTGAGAGCGGCAATAAACGATCTTCAGGCTATAGCAGAGGGTAGGAAAGAAATAAGGGTTGAAGATGTCGTTACTGCCAAGAGAGTTAAGGAATTAGACGTTTTTACAGTAATGATGAAGATCTTTAAAACAAAAATTCCAGTTTATGGAGATGTAATGCTTTTAGATGAATCTCCTGAAGACTTTATAGTATGGATTGACGAAAACTTACCACTTGAGTATAGCGGCAAAGAGCTTGAAGAAGCTTACGATTACTTATCGAGAGCAGACGTCTTTCTTGGTAGAGTTAGAAGAAGGCAATACTACAGGTTGTGGAGGTACGCAACTTACTTAATGTCCTGTGGGGTTCAGCAGGCAAAAAAGGAGGCGAAGAAAGGATTTACGAGGTATAGAAGGCCTGCTATATGGCAAATGTTGTTCCAGACCAAGAGCAAGAGAGAAGCCTTAAGGAGAGTTTTGAGTAAGATCGGTAAATACAGTCACATGTCCAAAAGAAAGGCAATTGATATGCTACCTTTGATAAGAATCCTGCTAAATCAGGAGATTGAGATAGCAGCAAGCGTAGCAGCTTTTTACGACTTCGACTTAGACGATTTGGAATTTCTCTTGCAGGATAAAAAGAAAGCTGAAGAGATCTTAAAGTACATGAGAGAGAGGGGCTTGCACAGAATAGAGGACGAGGAGTTTTTCTTTAAAGAAGTTAATAAAAAAGAAGTTAAAAAAGTAGAAAAAGAAGAAGCTGAAAAAAGAGGTGAATTAAAAGAAGGAGAGGAGAAAAAAGATAAAGAAGAAACTAAGGAAGAAAAGAGCAAGAAAAAGAAAAGAAAGAAAACTAAAAAAGAGTCACAAAAAATGACCTTGGACGAATTTTTGTAAATTTTAACTTTACTTTAACTTTACTTTAAATTTTAACTTTTTAATTTTAAATTTTAAACTTTTCCCGAAATCGCAACCTTCATGCACTCTTCTAAACTGCCAAAGTATGCTTTCACTCCTCTAAGCTTTGGTAAGTACGTTAAAGCTTTTCCCGAATCTACCATTACGCTTTCAAACATCTCCGTTGCTGGAGAGACGACCATACAGGTATCGCAGAAAACTTTACCTCCTCCTTTTTCTATCAAATCCTTAGCTCTTGCTATGACATCGTTTTTTAGCAACCTTCTACAAGTAAACACCCATACAGGTATCTTAAAACCCTTCTTGGCGAATTCAGCAATTTTGATAATTTCCCCAGCATAGCAGTGAGGACATCCAATCGCTATCAGCTCCGGTTTTTCCACAGGATACCTTTCTCTTCTAAGCTCTTCTATTTCTTCTCCAATCTCTACAGTTTCCTCTGGAATTTTGTAACAATCCCACTCAGGAGTCTGTTTTTCTACGTGAAACATAGCTTTACCACCCGTAGCAGCCATAGCTGCACCCATAGCTTTCATTTCACTCTCTCTTAGTTTCCTCGTAACTATGTACGGCACTTTACACTCGAGTTCACCTATTAAACACCCAGCTATTGCCGCATCTCCTTCTCTTTTAAGTTCTAACTTCACTTTTAAGTCTGCAACTCTGTTCTCGTCGAGATGCATCCCGTACTCTGGAGTTAAACCCGTTACAGCGGAAGCTATTGCAGTTATTCCACTCTCTCTATTAGTTCTAACGCCAATAACGGAATTAGCGTAAATTACCGCATTGCTTTCCGCCCAAGCAACTCTATCCCCAATTTTAACTCTTTCGAAGTAGTAAGGAGTGCAACTCATTTCGAGTTTTGCACCCATTCTTTTTAAGGCGTTAAGAATTCTCATCTGCTTTTCGTAAAATTCCTCATCTATTCCCATTTCTCTCCATCTCTCTATGTCCATTCCTGCAGGATTTACAGTAGCTCTAACTTTGAACTTCGCAGTTCTACTTAGCTCTTCTATCCACTCAAGTCCTGCATCTCCTATGTTCTGGTAGGATATTCCCGATATATGTACCGACTTGACTTTTACCATTCTTTTAGCGTCAAAAGCTTTTCCTACTGCAGAAAGAAGTTTTAGGCATAACTCCTCTCCCGACAAATCAATCACCTAACTCTTTCAAAAGCTTCTCTCCTCGTTATATCCATAGTTGCATCTATGCCGAGTTTCGTAGTTATTCCGTCTTTCGAAGAGGGGTCGAGAGAGCTACCTCTCGCACCTTTTACCATAACCAGGTCTTTATCAGCCTGAAACCTCGTGGCTATGGCGTATTCAATGTCTTCTGGGTTGAAAATATCTATGTCTTCATCCACTACTACTACATGCTTTAGACTGTGGTGTGCAGAAAAAGCAGCGAGTATCGCATTCTTTCCATCACCCTCGCTATGTTTTTCTATTTGAACGATTGCGTGGAAGTAATGCATTCCCCCTTTACTCATTACTACGTTTTTTACTTTGCAAACTCTGGAAACGCTTTCGTATATCACCGGCTCGTAAGGTATTCCCATTAAAACTTGATGCTCACTACTTGCTGGAGTTATGGAGTAGTAAATAGGATTGCTAACCGATAGTATTTCGTCTATTTCTACGACTGGCTGCTCTCTAACTACGTCGTAAGTTCCAGTTATGTCAACAAAGGGTCCTTCTCTTTCCATTTCTGCAGTAATTCTACCCAAGATTACTATTTCTGCTGGTGGTATAAGTAATTTTCCATATTTATATAATTTTAGTTTACCTCTTAGTAGTGCATTAGCATATCTAAATTCTTCTCCCTCCGGCACTCTCGTCGCTGAAGCAAATAACACGAGAGGGTGTACTCCTATTGCTATTGCAACTTCAAGCTCTCTACCTTCTCTAATAGCTTTTTCCCAGAGCAAGTACGTATGTCTTGGCTTTACAAGTCTTGCCACGAGTCTGTTATCTTTAACCATAAGTCTGTGGATGCATGCGTTACACTTTCCATTGAAAGGAGCTATTACAACTCCCGCGGTTATGTATTTTCCACCGTCTTTTGGAAAATACTTAATTATGGGTAAATCTTTTAAGTCAAGCTTTTTTTTCATGCCGGTACTTTCGAAATCCTCCACCTCGAAGTCTATGTAGTCTAATGAGGAGAGGTATTTAGCCAATTGATCTCTCTCTATGCCGAGGTATCTACACAACCTTTCTCTCGTAGAAACGAAGTTCATAGCTACTTTTTTACCTTCTACGTTTAGAATTAGTGGCGTTTTATCGTATCCCATTTTTTTTACAAAAGAAACTACCTCGTCATGTTTGATCTCTCTATCAATTCTAATTACGTCATCTGGTATATCTTCAGACAGGCGCATAACTTTTCTGATATAACGTAGTATAGAACACTTTTCGTTTCATTATTACCTTTTAAACTTCTGATGTGTTTAAAATTTTACTTATACGATTTTTAGTAATAATAAGTAATACTCAAATACAATATAAGACATAATGCGTTTGCGTGTAGCAATAGTTATGAAATATCCGCAAAATATTTATTGTTGCAAAATCAACCAACGAAAAGTGGAGAGTGTAAACTCAATCAATCTAAAAGGGGTGATTTCATGAAATTTGCATATTTGCTTGCTGGTGGTTGCGGTGGCTGTGATATGGCAATTGTAGATCTCTCAGAAAAATTAGTAGATGCACTGGAACACCTCGAAATCGTTTTTTGGGCACCAACCGTTGCGGATGTCAAGTACAAAGACCTGAAAGCGATGCCAGATAAGTCTGTGGACATAGGCTTCGTTTCTGGAATGGTGAGAAATAAGGAAAACGAAGAGCTCGTTAAAGTAATGAGGGAGAAGTGCAAAATACTCGTCGCTTATGGAATATGTGCAGCACTTGGAGGTATTCCCGGAATGGCAAACCTTCACACCAAGGATGAGCTCTTAGAGAACGCTTATATAAAATGCCCGAGCGTTGATAACCCAGATAACGTATTGCCTTCCCCTGTATCTGAAGTTAACGGTTACAAGCTAACTCTCCCAGAATTACTCGACTACGTAAAGCCTGTCAGTGCCGTCGTGGAAGTCGATTACTTCGTTGGCGGTTGTCCACCTCACCACGACCACGTTGCTAAAATAGTTGAAGCAATTGTAAGTGGGAACCTTCCACCCAAGGGTTCTTGGATAACTGACGGTAAGTCTGTATGCGATTACTGTCCGAGAAATCCAGCTTTGAAGGGTAAAACGAGAGACTTCATAAAAGAAGTAAAAAGAATGCACGAAGGCAAAGTTGACGAGGAAGAATGCTTGCTTCAGCAGGGATACCTCTGCTTAGGCCCTGTAACTCAGGGGGATTGTGGAGCTTTATGTACTAAGGCTGGGATTAGGTGTGCTGGATGTGGTGGTCCAATACCTCCTACGAAAGATTTCGGACTTAGAGCTATAAGTGCGATAACTTCTCTGTTTGAAAACGAAAAAGTAGCCAAACAGGCTCTGGAGAAGTATCCTGTTTTTGCAAAACTGATTTACCGATACTGTTTGCCCGGCTCAATGCTTGGGGAGAAGATTGAAGTTTTAAAGAAAAAAGAAATAGTTAGGTGAAGAGGTGATTTAAATGAGTGAAATAGAAATCGAGCCAATGACTAGGTTAGAAGGACACGGTAAAATCGCAATTTTTTTGGACGATAAGGGTAACGTTGCGGACGCTTTTTACCAGATCGTGGAATTTAGAGGTTACGAAACTTTTGTTAGAGGTTTACCAATAGAAGAAGTTCCGAGAACAGTATCGACGATATGTGGAGTTTGTAGAGGTGTTCACTTCACAGCTTCAACGAAAGCGAGTGATGGCGTTTACGGCGTAGAACCGACTGAGACCGCCAAAAAAATAAGAGAAATGTTTCTGTGCGCTCATCAGGTTGAAGATCACGCGGCAATTCTGTACGCTTTGGGATTGCCAGACTTTGTAGTTGGTCCCGAAGCAGATCCGGCAGAAAGAAATATTGTTGGAGTTGTAAAAAAGGTTGGAGCTGAAACTGTTAAAGAAATACTCAGGAAGAGATTTGCGGCAGTAAGAGTAATGGAAATATTAGGTGGAAAACCCCTGCACTCCGTAACGGGTCTTCCGGGTGGATGGGCAAAGAGAATTAGCGAAGATGAAAGAGCTGAAATAGAAAAGCTTGCAAAAGAAATGGTAGAATTGGGCAAGATAACAATTCAGGTGTTTGAAGATGTAGTTCTCAAAAACGAAAAGTACCTTGAGATGATAACTTCCGACTACTACAGAGTAGTTGTTAACTACATGGGTACTGTTAAGGACGGATGCATAAATTATTACGATGGAGTTCAAACTGTCATAAATCCAAAAGGAGAAGTAATTGACCAGTTTACGGCGGATGAGTATCTTGATCACGTTTCTGAAAGAGTAGTTCCTTGGAGTTACGTTAAAATGACTTACCTCAAGAAACTTGGCTGGAAAGGATTTGTTGAAGGAGACACATCTCTCTACAGCGTAGGTCCTCTTGCAAGGGCGAACATAGCTCCACCTTCAACACCTCTCGCAAGAGAAGCATACGATACGATGTTTGACACTTTAAAAGAAAAACCAACACACTACATCTTAGTTTACCACTGGGCAAGGGCTGTGGAACTCCTAAACGCTGCTGAGAGAGTTCTGGAGTTAGCACAGGATGCTGAAATAACGAGTCCCGATGTTAGGGCTGAGCTAAGTGAAGTTAAGGGAGAGGGTGTTGGAATAATTGAAGCTCCAAGAGGTACGCTGATACACCACTACAAGACAGATGAAAAAGGAATAGTCACGGAGGCTAACATGATAGTTGCAACGACTCACAATCACGCTCCAATAAACTTGGCAATAAAGAAAGCGGCTCAGCACTTCATACACAACGGAGTTGTTGACGATAAACTGCTGAATTACGTAGAAATAGCTTACAGACCTTACGACATCTGTCAGGCTTGTGCAAGCCACGTTTTACCGGGTAGAGATACACTTGAAGTGGTAGTTTACGATAGCGATGGAGAAATCGTGAAAGTTCTCAGAAACTTCTAATTTTTTAACATTAATTTAATATAGTCCTTTTGATTACCAATACTCATGGTATATGGTGGCTATTCTTACCTTGATTTAGATTACGAACCGGGCAAAGAAGACTTCGTTGTTTTGTTCTACATTTCTGGAAAATACGAGTTAGAAAAGCTTGCAGAAGCCGTAGCTTCTGAGTCATCCGTTGGTACGTGGACTGACATAAAAACTATGAACGACTACGTTTTCAAGCATTACAGGGCAAGAGTTTTCAAAATTTTAAAGGTTAGAGAAAATGAAGGCTTCGTTTACATAGCCTACCCAATGGAGCACTTTGATTTAAAGAACTTCAACCAGTTTCAAGCGTCAGTACTTGGAAACATATTCGGAATGAAAGAAATCGAAAGTCTGTACGTTTTAGATATAAAGTTCCCGGAGAAGTACCAGAAGTTGTTTAAAGGACCAGCAGTGGGTTTGGATGGAATAAGAAAATACGTTGGAACTGACAAAAGTGGGAGACCACACGTTGGTACTATTGTAAAGCCGAAAGTCGGGTTAACTCCAAAAGAGTTTGCAGAAGTAGCGTATAAAGCGTGGGCTAACGGTCTTGATCTGGTTAAAGATGATGAAAACTTAGTAGATCAAGACTTCTGTAAATGGGAGGAGAGGTTTAACGAAGTTTACGATGCCATGGATAGAGCAGAAAAGGAGACAGGTGAGAATAAAATATACTGTGTGAACATAACAGACTCTTCAATTGAAAGAATGGTTGAGAGAGTAGAAAAAGTTGTAGAGAGAGGACATAACTGCGTTATGTTGGATGTTTACGTTCTTGGTTTTACGGCTTTGAACTACATGCTGGAAATAACGAGAAAGCACAAATTGATAGTTCACGCACACAGAGCTGGATACGCTGCTTGGCATAGAGGAAATTACGGCGTTAACTTTCAGATCTTAGAAAAACTTTACAGAATGTTTGGTGTAGATCAACTTCACATAGGCACTGGTGTTGGAAAAATGGAAGGTGGAGCTCTCTTAATAAAGAGAATGCACGAGCTTGCAGAGTTTATGGAAGGTGAAGAAAAGTTTTATCTCGGTTCAATGGACTTCAGTTTTTCGGAGCACATAAAGCCTATTATGCCCGTTGCCTCAGGAGGTTTAGATCCTACTAAGGTGGATGCATTGGTAGTTATACATGGAAACAACGTAACAATTCAAGCTGGAGGCGGTGTTCACGGACATCCGAATGGAACTGAGAGTGGTGCAAGAGCTTTGAGGCTTGCTGCTGAAGCTGTTGTTGAAGGCGTTAGCGTTAAAGAATACGCCGAAAAACACGAAGAACTTAAGAAGGCAATAGAGAAGTGGGGATATGTCAACCCAGAAGACGTTAAAAAGAGATTGGAGTTCGAAAGTTACAGAGAAGAGCTGGATAGGTTAGCTCTTTCGAAAGGAATAGAATTTATAAAAAATGTTGCATGGCATATTTAATTTTTAAATATTTAATTTTTCAATTTTCTTATTATTAAAGCTAATACTACGCATACTATTTTTACCAAAAATGGTAGCGGTTCTTTCTTTTCTTCTATCAATCCAAGCTTAGCAAGCGGGTTTTCACCTACGCTCATCCACTTTTCGTTGAGACTTTTTACTGAACCCTGATTTCCGAAGATTTACCACTTTTAGCAGGCTTGTGCTTTAACATTAATACGTCAGCTCTAAGTCTTGCCCACCACCACTTGTAGGAAGAGAAGTCTTTGAAATCACTACTGCTTAAATTACAGTCTTTGAAGACTTTGCTCCAGTTAAAGCCTATTACTATAGCTTTTGCGTAACCGCTTTTAGTCATTAAAACGTATATTCCAGCTAAGTCTCTGTATTTTGGCTGTAGTTTATTTGGTGAAACATACATAACTGCCATCAATCTTTTTCCAACTGTAGAATCGAAAACTTCTTGAAACAAAGTAACCAGAAATTAGACCGGGACAAACGTGATTGTGCAACTCTATTGCGTTTATCATGTACCTTGTAACGTTTGGGTAAAAGCTTCAAACAGTAGCGATCGTAATTATGCTGAACTCATCACCTCCTAACTTTTTACTTTCAAAGTACTCATTCCAACTTTTAGCACCACTCTTAGTGATCAACTCTTTGGGATTTATTTTAACTTTAACTATTTTAAATTTTGATGTATTTTCTACTTCTATGTAAATACATTTATTATTTTTCTTATCGTAAAAGGCAAATCAAAGCTTTGCATATATCGGTCTGTTGACTTGTATTAAATTCCCCATACCGTAACTCGTGCCACTTCCGTTCATAACACCATCGTAAGCTCTCGCTGTAGTCTCATTGTTAATTATTACGTGTCCGGCATCAGTAATTATGAGTAAGTCTTTGCTACCCGGTGAAACGTTTAAGTCCTTTAGTGCTATTTTTGCAGCTTTATACCCTATGAATTTTAGTGGTAAGATATAAAATAGTTACGTTATTTGTTTTTTGTGTTACTATGACTGCACTTTTCGTTAATTTTTTCATAATTTTTGCTGGGTTATGATTTTTTTATTAAAAATATTTGGAGGCTTGTACAACTGGAAACTTAGAGTTTGACTTTAATTTCTTGTATGCTTTAAATTCAAGTTAATTTCTTTTTTTATTGTGTTGTATATTTTTTAGGTTATATTAGAAAATTGAGAAATTTATATTTATTGATTTCGGTAAAATAAGTTCGTTGATTAGATAATCAATATCAAACAAAATGTCCCAAATAATGGAATTAAAAAAAGAAGGGAAAGTAAAGTCCTGTAAGCAATTATGGATACTAATGCTATAGCGATTGATGCTAGTAAAGATGTAATAAAGCAGATTGAAATGAGAAAAGATGCTGCTAAGGTTGTGCCAGACTACCCAGTAAAGCTTTTCGACTTAAACTGTAAAACGAAGTTAAGGTTATTCAAGGTTTTGCAAGAAATTAAGGAACAAAAAACAAAATACATTGAAGTTACACTTAGAATAGATTTGAAACTCATTAGAGAAGAACTGAAGGATCTCTAATGCCCGTGGTGAATTCTTCTCTTCTCATATATCTGGGAAAAGTCGGAAAGTTGTATTTGTTGAGGGAACTCTACGGTTCGTTAAAAATTCCAACTGCCGTTTACCACGAGGTGTAATAAAAGGTGATGAAAAGGGGTTTAAGGATGCTTTAAGAGTTAGTATTGGAAATAGGCAAATCTTTATTCGTGCACGAGCTTAAGGTAGAAACGGTAAATATTGTCAAAGATTATCTAAGGAAATTAGGTTTTCAAATTGAGTATAGGAGAGATCGAATGCATAGTTATGTTTAGCCTTCAACGATAGAGTCCTTCTGTCAGATAATGACGATGCAAAGAGATTTTGGAAAAGCTGTCGAATAAGGCGAGTGTTATCATCGTCACTTACAGTCACAGGAAGTACATGGAGGATTGTTTAAGCTCGGTTCTAGTAAACAACTCGTTAGAAGTAATGAATTTATTGAGAAATCAATTCTTCAGGTTAAGTTAATTAAAAATTCTTAAGAACTTAGGATATAGTGAAGGTAACAATTTAGGAGTTAAGCATGCTAAGGAAAATTATGAGTTATTTTGAATCTTATACTTATGGAGGAAATGTTATCTTTAGATGTAGAAGTGTAGAAAAATGGTAGCTATAATTCTCGGCACTCGCCCTGAGATAATTAAAATGAGTCCCGTGATGAGGGAATGCGAGAGAAGGGATTGGACTACTTCATCTTGCATATGGTAGAAAGTTTATGAATTCGTTTATAGGTAGTGAACACGTATACTCGTAAAAATTAGAGAGCTGAATTACATTTTGAGAATAATGAAAAAAGAATGTCGAAAAAAGGTACGGTAAATCGAATCATGCAGAGCATATAGATAAGATTATAATTTATCTGTAAAAATTATATGTTTAGGTGGACAGGCGTGGATGAGTAACTTATCAATGACTATCAATGACTTTCATTCTTTGTCTCTATTACTTAATTCTTTCAATATACCTCTAACTTCGAAATCAGAACCAAAAACTTCAAAAGCTAAGAGAAATCCGAATGATAAAGCATTAAGAAAGGTGTGTTAGCATGAAGTTAGTGCTGAAAAATGGAATAGTTTTTGACCCGGTAAACGGAATAAATGGAGAAAAAATGGATATTTATATAAATAATGGAAAAATCGTTGACAAAATTAGGTTTGGTGCTAAGGAAATTGATCTAAAAGGAAAAATCGTCATGCCGGGAGGTTTCGACATACACACTCACATAGCGGGTGGTAAGGAGAATGTGGGCAGAATAATGAGGCCGGAGGATAGTTTGAAAAACTTGGTTGCAAAGAGAGGTAAGCTGAGAGCGGGAAGTGGTAAATCTGTTTTAAGCGTTCACATAACCGGGTATGAATACGCAAAAATGGGTTACACAACTGCTTTAGCTCCGGCTACGCCACCGCTTATGGCGAGACACACGCACCACGAACTCAACGAAATACCGATATTAGACAAAGCTCTTTTCCCACTTTTCGACGGTAACTGGTTCGTTATGGATAAAATCGCAGAAAAAGATTACGACGCTGTGAAAAATTACGTTGCTTGGTTACTTCAGGCTACTAAGGGTTATGCTGTAAAAGTCGTCAATCCCGGTGGTACTGAGGCGTGGGGGTGGAAGAAAGAAATAAGCAGTATAGATGAGGAAGTTCCCGAATTTGGTGTTACTCCGAAAGAAATTCTCGAAGCTCTGATTTCTGCAGTTGAAGATTTATCTCTACCTCACTCCGTACACCTGCACTGCAACAACCTCGGTGAGCCGGGAAACTTCGAAACCACCATAGAGACAGTAAAATTAACGGGAAAGTTTGAAAGAGGAGAAAGACCGGTTTTACATCTTACACACTTGCAGTTTCACTGTTATGCTGGAGATAGTTGGAAGAACTTTGAAAGCGGTGTTGAAGAAGTTGCAAAGGTTGTGCTGAAACACGACGTAACAGTTGATACTGGAAACCTCATGTTTGGTGATACGACGACTATGACTGCAGATGGACCGATGGAGTACCACTTACAGCTTTTGACTGGAAGGAAGTGGGCTAATAAGGACGTTGAGTTGGAAACTGCTCCGGGCATAACACCTATATTTTACAGCAGTAAAAGTCCTGTAAACGCTGTTCAGTGGGCGATAGGGTTAGAGATACCCCTACTATTACCGGCTGAAAAAGTCATGATCACAACCGATCATCCAAACGGAGCACCTTTTACGAAATACCCCGAAATAATAGCTTTGCTTATGAGTGAGAAGTATCGAGAGGAGATGCTTTCTAAGGTGAATTCTGCCGCTTCGAAGAGAACGATGCTTGGTAGTATTGATAGAGAGTATTCTCTTTACGAGATAGCCATGGTTACAAGAGCAAATCAGGCTGTAACTGCGGGTTTTAAGGACAAAGGACATCTCGGAGTTGGAGCTATAGCAGATATAGCGGTTTACGACTTACCAGCTGAAGTTGATACGAGAAACTATAAAGAGATAATCAGGGCTTTTTCCAGAGCATATCTGACTATAAAGAGGGGAGAAATAGTTGTTAAGGAAGGAGAAGTCGTAAATCCCGTTGAGGGAGTAACGAGGTATTTAGATTTAAGCTACGACAGGTGGATAGAAAAAGAAGTTAACGAATACTTCAAAAATTACTACACTATTTCGATGCAGAACTATGTTATAGGTGTTGATGAAATGAGGAGGTGTGAGAGTGTACAAATTCATTCTTAAGGATAAACCGGGAGTTTGTTTAGAGGTTGATTCTTTAATTCCAGAAAAGCTGAAGGATTTAAACGAAGGGGAAGTTAGAAAAATCAAGATAAGGGAAGGTAAACTCGAAGTTTGCGTAGAAGAATTTTTTGACATAGAAAAAACAAACACTCCAGAAATCGTTTTTGAAG
>JALSQI010000001.1 GCA_026985525.1 Archaeoglobaceae archaeon | reverse complement strand
CTTGGGGATGTGGAAATGTCTGGAAATATCGGGAAAGTTATATATAGTTTCATTATAATAATAATTTGGGAGAGGTGATGTAACATGATAAGGAGAATTCTATTCCCAGTGGACTTCTCGATGGTTAGCGAGCATGCAATAGGCAACTGTATCCCTAAGTTTTTTAGCACTGGTGTAGCTGAGGAATTAGTACTTATTCACGTAATAGACACGACTGCCTTACCGAATATAATGGACGAGTATAGAAAAGAAGTTAGAGAAAAATTGGAAAAAGTAGCTGAGGAATTCAGAGATATGGGAATAAATGTAATTAAGTCTATTGTTAGAGTTGGAACCCCAGCTGTAGAAATTTCGAGAGTTGCTGATGAGGAAAATGTGGATTTAATATTTATGCCTTCTAAAGGTGAAAACCTGCTGAGACACATGATAATAGGTACTACTGCTTCAAGCGTTGCAAGAGTTGCGAGAAAACCCGTATTACTCGTCAAATACGAATGGGATAAAGCTAAAAAGAGCGTCAAGTGTTTCTGGGACGCCAGAAGAGTTTTTGAAAAACCCCTTATAGCACTCGGACTCGGAACTTGTACGGGGCATATCATAGACATAGTTAAAGAACTATTCGAAGATTACATACAGGAAGCGACACTTTACCACGTAGTGGACTACGGTAAGCACGACGAAATCGATGAAAACGTCAAAAAAGCTATGGAACAGCTGGAATGTCTCGCAAAGCAGTTTAAGTGCAAATGTGATGTAGAAGTTAGTGCTGGAATAGCATCAGATGAGATAATTCAGGAAGCTGTGGTTAGAGGATCCACAATAATAGTTATTGGAAAGAAGGGCAGAAGCAAGTTAAAAGAGTTGCTAATGGGCAGTACGGCTGAATCGGTTATAAGGAGGTCCGTGTTACCTGTATTACTTGTACCGTGTCACTAACGCTATGTGCCAATGAACTCGTTAGATTTCCCAATAACAAAAATAAATTTTTTTATTTATAATTTTTGGAATTTTCTATTTATTTTACGTGAGCTGGATAATACTAATCGAAAGTTTTAAATATTCTTTCATAAGATCCCACTACAATGGCTCTCTCCCACGTAGCAGGATTGAACCCGAAAGTAGAATTCATAGAGAGAGCCATATTTAGCTGGAGCTATTTTGCTTTTTAAATCTTGAATAGAACGAATTTGGGGTGTTACTATGTCTGACGTTGGTAAAAAAAGGCGCTTGAGGAGGATTATGCCCGACGGAAAAACGTTGATAGTTCCAATGGATCACGGGGTGAGTTCTCCGATAGAGGGAATCCAAAATATAGATGTGATTTTAGAGAAAATAGATGGCATTGTCGATGCAGTAGTTTTGCACAAAGGAATTGTTAAAAACTCTAAGTACGTGGAAAACATGCACTCAGCTCTAATAATTCACTTAAGTGGGTCAACTCTCTACCACGCAAATGAAAAAGTCCTCGTTTGTTCCGTTGAAAAAGCAATAGCTCTTGGAGCTGATGGAGTCAGCATTCACGTCAACATAGGAAGTAAAACTGAATGCGACCAGTTGAGAGATGCTGGTATTATTTCAGAAATCTGCGATTCTTATGGAATTCCTCTATTAGCAATGATGTATCCAAGAGGAGAAAAAGTGGAGGTTAATAAGGAAAGCGTGAAACACGCCGTTAGAGTTGGCTACGAGCTTGGAGCGGATATTGTAAAAACTTGTTACACTGGTAGCGTAGAGAGTTTTGCAGAAGTTGTAGAGTACTGCGATGTACCAGTCGTAGTGGCTGGTGGTAGTAAGAAAAGCGGAAAAGAGCTATTGGAAGAAGTTAGAGGGGCTATGCTTGCTGGAGCTAAGGGTGTGGCTATAGGAAGGAATGTCTTTCAATCCTCTCAACCAGAGATAATAGTAAAGGATTTAAGGCGTGTGATACACGATAGCACAACTGAAGTGGAGGTAGTTTATGAAGGAGATATGGCTACTGACAGAGGGAGATAGCTGGGAGAAAGTAAAGGAACAAGTAAAAGATGCAATAGAAATAGGGTTTACTGGTGTAGTCGTTGACGAACCTTACGCTGAAAAAGCGAAAAAACTCGGTAGAATTGGTGTAATAGCGAGAAAGGGTGTTAAAGGAAATTACAATGGAAAAGAAGTTTACTTCATAGACATAAACTCGGCTGACGAGCAGTTAAAGGCAATAGAGTTGTCTTCAACAGCTTCTTACTTATTCCTAAGCTTTTCCGACTGGCGAATAATTCCGTTAGAGAACCTCATTGCGATGAAGAAAAAAGCTAAGCTGATAGCAGAAGTGGACAGTGTTGAAGACGCAAAAGTGGTTTTAACGACATTGGAGAGAGGAGCTGATGGAATAGCTGTTAAAAGCGAAGTTGGTAGGGAAGGAATGTTAGAGTTTTACAGAGAAGTGGCTGAGCAGGTTGGGAAACTTAAGTTATGCCCTGCAGTAGTAGAGGAGATAAAACCCCTTGGAGTTGGTGAGAGAGTTTGCGTGGATACAGTAACCATTATGAGTGTTGGAGAAGGTATGTTAGTCGGCAGTAGCGCTGGATTTATGTTTCTAGTTGGAAGCGAGAGTGAGGAGAGCGAATACGTCTCTTCAAGACCTTTTAGAGTTAACGCTGGATGCGTAAGTTCTTACGTCAAAGTTGGAGAGAAGACCAAGTACCTCGCGGAACTCAAAGCTGGAGATGAAGTGGAAATAGTAAAACACGATGGGAGTGTAAGAAAGAGCTACGTAGGAAGAGTAAAAATAGAAAGAAGACCTCTCGTCCTTATTAAGGCAAAAGCCAAGGATTCAGAGGGCGTAGTGATTCTTCAAAACGCTGAAACAATAAAGCTCGTTTCTCCCGGAGGGAAGCACGTTTCCGTTGCAGAACTCAAAGCTGGAGATGAAGTCTTAGTTTGGCTTGGAGAGAAAGCGAGACATTTTGGCGTAGGTGTTGACGAATTTATAATCGAAAAATAAAATAACATGATCGTCTCTTCAGTCAGAAGTTTGAAAGAAGCAAAAAATAGCAAAGCAGATGTCGTGGAATTTAGATTAGACTTGTTCAGCAAACTACCTGAAGTAGAGGAAGTAAGGAACATATCCAAGCCAAAAATAATCACTGTGAGAAGGGTAGTTGACGGTGGAAAGTACGATAAAAGTGAAGAGGAGAGGCTGAAAATCTTTAAAAAGTATTCTAAATCTTTTGACTATGCGGATGTAGAAGTTTACGCTGAAGACGAATTTTTTGATTTACCTTTTAAGTTTATAGAATCTTACCACAATTTTAAAGAGACTCCTAACTACGCTGAGTTAAAGGACATGGTTGAAGGAAAGAGAGGAGAGATATTCAAAATTGCAGTTATGGGAAGAGATAAAAAAGACGTAAAAACAATAGTAAAGTTGCTTTGCGAGTACGACAACTTAGTAGCGTTTTTAATGGGCGAAAAGTTTTCATACACAAGAATAATGGCTGTTGCTCTCGGTTCTCCTTTTGTTTATTGTTCAGAGAGTAAAGCCGTAGCTCCCGGACAATTAACAGTGGAGGAGGCAAGAACAGCCCTAAAATTGCTGAAGGTGGAATTATGAAACCGGACATTCTAATATATGGAGCGGGAAAAATGGGTGGATTTTTCAGAGATTTCTTCTTTTCAAGAGGTTATAGGGTAAAGTGTTACGACGTTATACCAGAGAGAAGGGATACTGAAAAAGTAGAAGGTGATGTAATATTTCTATGCGTTCCAATGCAATGCATACCTCAGGCTGTGCAAGATATAGAAGAGAAAAATCCATCTGCACTCGTGGTGGACATAGCTTCTATAAAGTCTTTCTCCATCCCTTACTTGGAGCAGGCAAAATTGGATTACATGAGCATCCACCCAATGTTTGGTCCCGATAGCGAAATAGGTTTGTCGAACATAATAATCGTTAAAAAGAGTGGTAGGCGAGAGGAAGAGCTAATTTTGGAAGAGTTCAGAAAGGCAGGAGCCGTTTTGAGCGAATTAACGCCAGAAGAACACGATGCGGAGATGGCAAAAATTCAGGGAATAAGCCACTTTTTACTCGTTGGAATGGCTTACTTTTTAAAAGACAGATTTAGCAGAGATGAGCTTAAGTACTCTTCTCCAATATTTTCAGCTTTGTACAAATTAGCTTCCAGAATTGTAAATCAGGACTGGAGCATGTATTGGCACATACAGAAAAACGCAGAAATTTTGAGAAAAGAGTTTATAAAGAGCTTAGAAGATTTGGATAGAAAATTTAGAGATAAAACATCTTTTGAAGAAGTTTTTTCGAGTTTAAAAAATGAATTCGACGATTTTGCAAATAGCACACTTATACTTGATGCGTGCAAAGCGACGTGGGACGTTTCAACGATAGAATTACTCAGGGGATACATAAGAGCTGTCGATTCTTTAATACTCAGACTCATAGAAAGGAGAACTTCCGCAGGTAGAAAAATAGCCCTCTATAAGAGAGATGTGAATGAACCTATAGAAGTGGCTGAAGTGGAGGAAGTGAAGATAAAAGACTTGTTGTCAAAAACAAATTTAAGCCCCGTTTACGTTCAGGAGATTTTCGAAAGAATAATGAGTTTAACTAAGGAAGAGGAGTACCGAATTCTTGGAATAAAAAAGACTCTCGCAGTTCTTGGACCGGCTGGTAGTTTTAGCGAGGAGGCTGCGATAAAGCTCGTCGGTTCGAGGTTGCCGTTAAAATACTGTGCGAGTACTGATGACATAATAAAATCAGTCGAAAGTGGTAATGCTGACTACGGCCTTCTGCCAATTGAAAATTCGGTAAACGGAACAGTTTTATCAGTTTTAGATGCTTTAATGAGCGCAGATGTCGAAGTTTTCGGAGAAACTACTTTAAAAATAGTTCACTGCTTAGCAGCAAAAAGACCTATGGAGCTTAAAGAAATAAAGACGGTTTACTCACACCCTCAAGCAATAGCCCAGTGCATGGGATTTATAAACAACTACCTAAAAGCTGAATTGAGATATACGAAAAGTACTTCAGATGCTATATCTTTACTTGACGAGAACAGTGCTGCAATAGTTTCTGAGAACGCAGCAAGACTGCACAAGCTCTACATCTTGAGAAAGGGGATACAAGACGTAAAGACGAATGAGACGAGGTTTTACTTGATAAGAAAGAGGGGAAGTGGAGAAGTTAAAGGCAGTGTAACTTCACTGTTCTTTGGAGTTGAGGATAGGCCCGGTTCTCTAAAAGAAGTACTCGACGTATTTTACAGAAGGGGTATAAACTTGAGAAAACTGGAGTCGAGACCTGCAAAGACGGGGCTTGGAGATTACGTGTTCTTTGTTGAAGTGGAGAAAAAACTCGAAATAGAAGATTTAAAGGAGCTAAGAGAAGTAACTACTTTCTACCACGTTATAGGCGTTTTTGACAGAACTGAAAGGTTGGATATTTGGGGGAAAACCAAATAAATAAATACCTAAACCAAAAATTGAAATTGCGAAATTAAAAAATTACCAGAACCTCCAACCTCTTCCCCTTCCTCTTCCTATACCTCTACCTCTTCTCCAGCCAAACCACCCAAATCCAAATCTGCTTGCAAAACCTCTACCACAGTAGCCTAAGCCTCTACCCGTTCTTGGGCCAAGACCGAGTGGTCCAGTACCATCTCTGCCCGGCATGTTTTTCACCTCCAAAATTGAATAATAATTCAGAGAATTTAAATTTTTCGGTTACCCTAAAATTACTTAAACTCTATTTTTATCTTTCCATCTCTCTCCATTTTACCAAGCATTTCAAGAAATTCAGTTACAGTCATGTTTAGACTTTCTGCTGCTTCTCTTATAGTCATGGATCCTTCCGTAAGA